>CAZMGU010000050.1:0-16828 GCA_964565905.1 uncultured Halobacteriales archaeon | reverse complement strand
ATCGACGAACTGACGGAACACGACCTGCTCGAACTCCACGACAACATCCTCTCCGACGACCGGCGGCGTATCAAGGTGTACCGGCGGAACGTCGACGAGGTGCGGGTCGACTTCGAGGACGAACTCACCGTCCACGTCGAGGAGCGCTCCGAGGTCACGAACAGGCTCGACGAGGCCTGGCGGACCCTCTCCGAGGGCTGAGTACGGGGCTCCTTCACGCACGCGTGCGTGAACGATGAAGGTTGTCGCCGGAGTCGTGCTCCGTTCTCGCCATTTGTTCCCATTATCAGGCGAGATATTTTCGTGGATGGACTTATTACAGGCTACGAAATAGGAACTGCTGGTGCCGATGATAGAACTCCTTTACGCGATCTCTACACTCGTCTTCGTAGTCGCCGGTCTCACCATGGTCGGCATGGCGATGCGGGCCTACGTTCAGACGTCGCGCAGGGCCATGTTGCACCTCTCGCTTGGCTTCTCGCTGGCCGTCGCGGGCGCGGCCGCGACGATGCTCAGCGCGTTCATCAACGACTTCGAGGGAGTTCGGTCGCTCCTCCTAGTCAACAGCGGACTGACGACCTTCGGCTTCATCTTCGTGATGTACAGCCTGGTCACCTACGACTGACCCGTTTTTCTTCGCACGGACGCGTCGGAGAGCAGTAGCGGTGGACGACCGGTACCCGTCGAAGGTTCGAATCCGGAGCGACGTAGTCGGCCTCGCCATCGATATCGATTCTGATGTCGACGATCGCGGTACTGAATTAAGCCGACACAGCTCTCTCTGAGGGACGTTTCAACCGCTGATACCCGATTTCGACGGCGAGAGCGTGTTATCAGCCTCAATAACTGGCCGGATACACTTATGGGGGTAAAGTGGAGAGTTGATGGCAGAGTCCGGACGACAACGCGGTCCGGACGTAACACGAGACAACAATGTTCGAGAAAATCACGAAGGACGAAGAACGCGGGCAGGTCGGTATCGGGACACTCATCGTGTTCATCGCGATGGTGCTCGTCGCCGCGATCGCCGCGGGCGTCCTCATCAACACGGCAGGTTTCCTGCAGAGTAGCGCCGAACAGACCGGACAAGAGAGTCAGGAACAGGTGACGAATCGCCTGCAAGTTCTCTCCTCGACGGGCGAGAAGACCGGCGATTCGGGTAAGAACGAGATCGGTAAGGTCGCCCTGACGTCGACCAAGGCACCCGGTGCCGACGACATCGACCTCGAGGAAGTTACCATCCAGTGGGTTGACGACGACGGTACCTACAACCTCATCCACACGGATTCGAGCGAGTCAGAGCCGAACCTGGATTTCGACACGAATCCATTCAAGGACTCCGACGACTCGGCGCCGGTGATCAATAGCCCCGACGACCGGATCGATCTGGTGATCACACTCAACCAAAATGCGGATGACGGCCCCGGCTTCCTCCAAGAGGGTGAAACAGCCACGCTCCGTATCACGACGTCCTCCGGGACCGCGACCACCGAACGGCTGGTCGTCCCCGAGTCGCTGAGCGGCACGACTGCGACCAACCTCTAGACCGTCGCGGCTTCTCTCCGTTTTCTTCACACCGACGCGTAGCACCGGCAGACGCCGGGCCGACCGGCGACGGAATTATAGCACTGGATTACACAGGTAGAGGCATGGCCCCAGGGGAGGACGACCCCAGACCAGACGACGGCCGCGTGCTCTCCCCCGAGGAGCTCGACATCGGCGACGACGACCACGTCGAGGAGATAGACGACGGCCGGTTCGTCGTCTCGCCGGACGTCCGGACCGACCCGACGCCCTCGACCGCGTCCCCGAACGCGCGAGCGGACGAGCCCCCTCGTCAGCCGCCGGAGCCGGCGTTCACCGACGCCTCGGTCCACGAGTGGCTGTACGAGAACCTCGACGAGACGAACTCGCGGTACGGCTTCGACGTGACGGCGAAGTTCGACGGCTCGGTGAGCCAGCAACAGATCGTCTCGAACGACATCGTCACCGTGTTCGAGAGCCTCCTGCTCTGGTACGCCCGCCAGATAGACGGCAACACGCCGGTCGAGGAGGTGCTCGGTATCCTCCTGAGCGAGTCGAACGTTCCCGTTCGATATCCGCCGTCGAGTCTCCGGGCGCTGGTCCGCGGGACGAACCTGTCCCCGGACGACTCCATCGCGGACCTCCTCCGCGCAGTCGGGGACGACGACGGTGTTCAACTCTGAGAATTGCGCCCGAACCTTTTAGCGCGTCACCGGGAACCGTGACGGTAGTATGTCGAACTGGCGGACCCTGGAGGCGTGCGTCGTCGCGGTCGTCGTCCTGGCGCTGGTGACTAGCGGCGTCGGGGGCGGCGTCGCCGGCCACTCGCCGCCGTCGCTCGGGGACGGGACGGCCACGCTCACCGTCGACTCGCTCCCCACCGACCGCCTCCACGTCGACGAGGGACGGTTCGGGACGGACGTGCGCTACCTCAGGGTGCCCGACGTGACGCTCCGGGTGGACGCCGTCAGCGGGACGCCGCGACTCGTCTACCGCGTCGACGTCCCGGCGCTCGACGTCAGCCAGACGACGACGAAACTGCTGACGGGGACGGCCCCGCGAACCCTGACTGTCCGCGGGACGGACCGCGCGCTCGCCCCGGGAACGGTCACCGACGACCGCTACACCGCCACGGTGTCGATCAGGGTACAGAGCTTCACCGGGGACCGGACGGTCCTTTCGACGAACGAGACGGTCGAGGTGCGACGGTGAGCGAACGGACCGCACCGGACGCGTTCGCGTTGGTCCGGACCGGTCGCTGGCGACCCCCGCTTCGCCGGGCGGGCCGTGTCGTCTTCGGGGACAGGACCGGCCTGGCCCTCTGGCTGGGGCTCGTCGTGGCTCTCGGCCTGACCTGGCGCGTCGGCTTCTTCGTCACCGACGGCTACGCCATTGCGAACACCCTGGTCAACGTCGCGGACGGCCACCTCGCCGTCACGCGGAACACGTACTCGCTGACCCTCGGCTCCCAGCCCGGGCTGCACGAGTACGGCGGGAAACTGTACGGCCGGAACTACGGGCAGGTGGCGTTCGCGCTCCCGTTCGTCTGGGTCCTCCAGGCGGGGACGGCGGTCGCGCCCCTCCCGCTCGTCCTCGTCGCGGGATGGAGCCTGGCGATACTCGCGTTCTTCCAGCAGGTGGCGGCCGTCGTCGACAGGCCCGCGGTGCGGGGCGTCGGCGTGGTCGCCGCGCTCGGCGTCTTCGCCGCGAACGCGCTCGACCCGACGGCGCTCGACCCGGACGCGCTGCACCTGGTGGCCCTGCAGGCGAGCACGCTCGTCGCCGCCGCGTTCGGGGGCGTCCTGTTCTACCGCCTCGTCGGCGTGTTCAACGGCCGGCGGATCGCGACCGCGGCAGGGGCCGCCGCGGTCGTCGCCCTCCCGGTCGGGTTTTGGGCGACGGTCCCGAAGCGGCACGTCCTCGTCACGACGCTGGTGATCGGGTCGGTGTTCTGCTTCGCCCGGAGTCGGCAGGCCACCGGTCGCACCGCGGAGGCCGCCGTCGCGGGCGCGTACGTGTTCGCGGCGCTCGTGGCCTGGGTCCACGCCTTTGAGGGGTTCTTCGCGCTGGCCGTCCTCGGGAGCGTCGACGTCGTCACCGGGGGGATCCGGGACCGCAGGCGATTCGCCGTCGTCTGTCTCGCGGTCCTGATCGGTCTGGCTCCGACGCTCCTGACGAACGCGCTGATCAGCGGGAACCCCCTCCAACCGCCCCGCCTGCTGACGAGTCACTGGGCGAGCAACCTCGAACTCGGGCCGGGTGGCGAGGTCCGGGCACCCGACGGGAGCGGTGGCGGGGCCGGAGGCACGGGTGGCGGCGGTGACCCGCTCGGCGGTGGAGGAAGCGGCAGTGGCGAGAGCGGCAGCAGCGGTGGGAGCGGGAGCGGCGGCAGTGGTGGAAGCGGGGGCGGCGGTGGCGGCAACCCGCTCTCTTTCCTCTCCCCGTTCCTCGGCCCGTTGCAGGGACCGATCGACCGGGTCGGGTTCGTCCTCGGGTTCGTGGTGACGACGGTGACGGACGGCGTCGCCGTCCTCGGCGACCCGGAGCGCCTCCGGCACGTCTTCGTCCGGAGCGGCCGCATCCCGGGGATCATACACTCCGTCAACCAGCAGGAAGCGATCGACCTCACGGTGCTGGAGACCGCGCCGCTGCTCGGCGGGTTGCTGGCGATTCCCGCCGTGGCCGCGCGGCGACTGCGGGAGCGACGGGACCGCGGACTCGGCGGTATCGCGCCCTGGGACCTCTCGCCGTCCCGGCAGACCGACCTGCTGGTCGGGACGCTCGGCGTCGTGCTGACGGTGATATACCTCTCCCGGCTCCCCCTGTTCTCGATGATCACCGTCCGGTACGTTCTGTTCACGATGCCGATCTGGCTGTACGGCGTCGTCCGGCTCCCACCGATCCGCGAGGGGATCACCGTCGCACCGGAACGCGCCTGGGCGTCGTACGCGCTGTCGGTGGTCGGTGGGACGGTCGCGTTCGCGGTCGTCCTCGCGTTCCTGGACGTCGCCATCGGCGAGGCGATGCAGTTCCACGCGCTCGTCAACCTGGGGGCCGCGTTCTCGCTCGCGTTGCTGGTCGCCGGGCGAAGCCTGTTCCCCGGGCGGATCTCCCCGGCGTGGGTCGCGACGGGCGTCGGCCTCGCGGCGGGGTCGACCACGGCGTTCCTGGCCCTCGCCGGCCTGGAGTACTTCCAGTACGGATCGTTCGCCCTCGGTGTTGCCAGACAGCTATCGGCGGCGCTTCCCGTCTTCTGAGCGGTGGCGGCCCGCGCGACGGCCGCCGGCCCGTCCGGCGGATATCACAGGCGATAATTTAGAGCGAGGCTTTATCCGGGTATTCACGGTATCCGGGAAGTGATACAATGCCCGACGTACTGATCGCGGACGACTCGGAGTTCATGCGCAACCTGCTGCGGGAGATACTCGAGGAGGACCACACGATAGTCGGAGAGGTCGAGAACGGCGTCGAGGCCGTCGAGGTGTACAACGAGGAGACGCCGGACCTCGTGATGATGGACATCGTGATGCCCATCCGGGACGGCATCGAGGCCACCGACGAGATAAAGAGCGCCGACCCCGACGCCAACGTCATCATGTGTACCAGCGTCGGTCAGGAGGAGAAGATGAAGGAGGCCGTCAGGGCGGGCGCGGACGGCTACATCACCAAACCGTTCCAGAAGCCGAGCGTGATGGAGGCGATAGCCGACGTCGTCCCCTCCTAGATGAAGGTCGACATCAAGTCGCTCGGCACGTTCAACCAGCTCGCCCACGAGGGAGCCCAGGAGGCGACGGGGTCGCTGGCCCAGATGACCGGCATCGACGCCGTCGTCGACGTGACGAAGATCACCCTCGTGAGCCGCGAGGACGTCGGCGAGGAACTCGCCGGCGGGGAGTTCGCCGGCGTCCAGTTCGACTTCGACGGCGCGATGCACGGGGAGACCGTCCTCGCGTTCGACGCCGACTCCGTCTCGCGGATCACGGAGGCGCTGATCCCGGGCGGTGCCGACGGGGAGATGGCGCGCAGCGGCGTCGAGGAGATAGGCAACATCATGATGAGCGGCTTCATCGACGGCTGGGCCGACTACCTGGGGGCGACCATCGAACACAGTCCCCCCGAGTACATCGAGCGGACGGGCCCCGACGTGCTCCCCGATGCGCCGGCGGACGCCGACCAGCAGCACGTGTTCGTCTTCACGTCGGAGATAGAGTGGGTCGGCGAGTCGGTCAACTTCTACATCTACATGTTGCCCGAGTACGACGCGCTCGCGGAACTGATGTCCGACCACGCGGACGCCGAGGGCGACGCCATCCCCATGGACAAACTGGAGGTGTTCAACCGGATGACCACCAGCGGGGCCGAGAAGGCCGCGGAGAACGTGGAGATGATGACCGGCATCGAGACCGAGGCGGAGGTCTCACAGATCAGTTTCGCACCGATCGAGGACGTACCCGGACAGGTCGGCAACGACACGTACGTCGGGACGGTCGTCGAGTTCACCGGCCGCCCGAGCGGCTACCTGCTCGTCCTGTTCGACGAGGTGTCGGCGCGCAACGTGGCCGAAGCGCTGATGCCGACCGACGTCGAAGGTGAGGGCGTCACCGACCAGCACAAGATGGCGATCGAGGAACTCGGCAACATCATGACGAGCGGCTTCGTCGACGGCTGGGCGAACGTGCTCGAGACGTCGGTCGAACACACGCCGCCGCGCCTGGTCCACGACATGGGGCAGGCCATCGTCGACCCGCTGGCCGCCCAGGTCGGGCAACATCAGGAGCACGCGTTCATCATCGACTCGACGATGAAGACCGACGAGATCGAGTTCCGGAGCGAGATCCACGCCATCCCGAACGAGGCGGAACTCCGCGAGGCGCTCGCGGACCTGGACGTGGAACGCGCCGACGAGACAGAGGCGGACGCCGAAGGACTGTTCGAATAATGAAGGTGTACGACGGAACGACGACCGACCGGAGCGCCGACGGGCCGGCCGACCACGAGAAGGTCGGCATCGCGGAGTACCGTGTGGCCACCGGCGACACCGTCCTCACGACGAGCGGTCTCGGGTCGTGTATCGGCGTCGCGCTGTACGACGGGACGACCGGCGTCGCCGGACTCGTCCACGTCATGCTACCGGAGGCCGGGGACAACGAGGGCAACCGCGCGAAGTTCGCCGACACCGGCGTCGAGGTGCTCGTCGAGGCGATGACGGAACTCGGTGCCGACCTCGACGAGACGACGGCGAAACTGGCCGGCGGGAGCGACATGCTCGACTTCTCGGAGAACCGGTCGTCCATCGGCGCGCGGAACCTCGAGTCCGTCCGCGAGACGCTGGCCGAGTTCGACATCCCGGTCGAGGGCGAGGACGTGGGCGGGGACCACGGCCGGTCGCTCAAACTCGAGGCGGCCACCGGCGACCTCGTCGTCAAGAGCGCGAACCAGATCGCGACGACGTTATGATCGCTGAGAACACGAGCGTCCGGACGCGCCACTTTTCTCCCGCGACGGGCGCGCTCGACCCGCTGCCCGAACCGGACGCGATTTCGTCCACGTCGTCCGCTGATACACTCGTCCCGGCGAGGTGGAAATAATCGGGAAGGACAGTGTTCAGACAGTTCCGCCGTTAGTCCAACCAGGACTGGCCGTAACCAAGCAGTATATTATCAGAACTGATACCCTAGCCGGTACGTTGAAGGGGGAGAATTGGTATCTACGTGGACAATGAGTAGTACCGCGTTCCTCCCGGCGCTCCAGGTCGCCGTTCCGGAGGGTACGACGTTCGGGCCAGCGCTCGTCGCCTTGCTCACGAGCGGGCTCGTCGGAATGAGCATCAAGAACATGTTCGACTCCATCCTGTCGGACGAGGGCGAGGGCGAGATGGGTGGGTCGACTGGCGAGGAGATGGCCGACGGCGGCGGCCTGATGGCCGAGGACGACGGCGACGACGCGTTCGGTGACCTGGGGGGACTCGACGGCGGCGACGGGGAGATGGACGACTTTGGCGGCGACGAGTTCGGTGACATGGACGACGCCGCCGGTGCGGGCACCGACGAACTGGAACACCGCATGGACGAACTGGAGAACGAGGTCGGGTCGCTCTCCTCGACCGTCTCCACCGTCCGCACGGAGAACGAACAGATCAGCGAGTCCGTCCAGGAAGTCGAGGAGAACGTCCGGAAGCTGCTCGACATCTACGAGATGGTCACGCGCGGCGTCAACCCCTTCGCGGACGACATCGAGGCCGGGATGGGCGGTGGCGGCGGGATGGCCGGCGAGAGCTCCTTCGGCCTCTTCGACGACGGCGAGGAGGAGGAAGCCGAGGAGGACATCGACGACGACATCGCCAACGCCGACGCCGAGGGGTTCTTCGACGAGGAACTGGTCGACGACGGCGACGACGAGTTCGGGGCGGACGACGGCGACGTCGACGACGTGTTCGGGGACGACGGTGACGACGACCCCTTCGAGGACGACGGCGGCACCTTCGACGAGGAGGAGTTCGGGGACGACGACGCGGACGACGACGGCGAGGGCGGCAAGTCGTTCCAGGAGCTCAAGGACGAGTACGACTCCGGCGACGCCGAGTGGGCCGAGGGCGAGGAACCGGTCGACGACGAGGACGACTTCGCCGCCGATGCGGAGGACGACCCGACCGACGACGACCTGGCGGACGACCTGGCCGACGACGACCTGTTCGACGACGTGGTCGAGGACGACGGCCTCGACGACGCCGCCGACGAACCGGCCGACGTCGGCGCGGAACTCGACCCGGAACCGGCGACCGAACCGGAACCCGAACCAGCGTCGGACGAACCGGAGACGTCGCCCGACTCCGAACCCGCCGCAGCGGACGGGACGGAGTCGGAGACGGCGGCGGCGTCCACGACCGACGAGGCGTCGGCGACGGACGGCGGGAAACCGTACCTGGCCGCGCTGCCGGACGGCTTCGCCGGCGACCTCATCGTCGTCGAGTGGCTGGAGTACCTCCTCCAGGAGGCCGGCCACCGCGAGGCCGCCCGCGCCATCGACTACTACGAGACCATCGACTGGATCGACGCGGACGTCGCCGACGAACTGCAGGAGGTCCTCCGCGGCTTCGACGACGTCGGCGGTGGCGAGGGCGGTCTGACCATCGACCACCACACGCGGAGCCTCCAGTACATCAGCGAACTCGACGACGACGGCGGGGCCGAGGCGGTGGCGCTGTCGCAACTCGTCTCCGGAGGTGGTGCCGATGGGGTTCAGCGTTAGCGGCTCCGCAGCGATCATCTTCGCCGCGCTGTTCATCGGGTTCGGCATGTTCCACACGGCGACCGCGAACAGCTTCGAGTCGGTGTCCGACGCCAGGGAGGACCGGACCGACCGGGCGCTGGTCCAGCAGAACACGGCCGTCGCGGTCACCGGAGCGACCTGGGACGGGACGAACGACGAACTCACCGTCACCGTCGACAACACCGGGTCGTCGGACCTGGTGGTCGGTGACGTCGACGTGCTGGCGAACAACAGCTACCTGCGCGGCTACGAGACGACCGTCGACGGCGACGCCGCGACCGACCTGTGGTTCCCCGGAGAGACGCTGACAGTCACCGTCTCGTCGCTGTCTTCGGACCCGGGCCGGGTGAAGGTCGTCACGGGGCCGGGCGTCGCCGCGACCAGCGAGACGGAGGTGGCCTGACGTGGCGAGCGTCTCCGCCTCCCACCTGATCCTGTTCATCGCGAGCATGGTCATCGCCGCGAGCGTCGCGGGCGTGTTCACCGACACCGTCGGGAGCCTGAGCCAGGCGATATCCGAACGGGGCCTCGACGTCTCCGACGACGTGCGGACCGACGTCGAGATAATCTCGGACGGCGGGAGCGCCGCCGTGTACAACGCGTCGACGGAGAGCATCACGCTCCACGTCAAGAACACCGGGTCGGGGGACCTGCCGCCCGAGGCCGACACCGTCGACGTCTTCGTCGACGGGCAGTACGAGGTCGACGTGACGATGACGGTGCTGAGCGACGACGGTCTCTGGCTCCCCGGCGACGTCGCCAGGCTGGAGATCCACGAGGAACTCGGCGCCGGCGACCACCGCGTCAAGACGATAGTCAACGGTGACGAGGAGGTGTTTACCTTCCGAACATGAGCGTCGCACGAAACGATCTGTTCTCGCTCGGACTGGAGGACCACGACCGACTGAACGCCGAACTCGGCGGCGGTATCCCGCCGGGGAGCATCATCCTCGTCGAGGGGGACTACGGCGCGGGCAAGTCGGCCATCAGCCAGCGGTTCGCCTACGGCCTCTGCGAGGAGGGCAACGACGTCACCATGCTCTCGACGGAACTCACCGTCGGGAGCTTCCTCGACCAGATGCACTCGCTGTCCTACGACGTCGTCGACCACGTCCTCGACGAGAACCTCCTGTTCCTCCACGCCGACATCGGCGACGGGAACACGTTCTCGGGCAACGAGGAGGAGGGCGACCGCAAACAGCTCCTGAAACGGCTGATGGAGGCCAAAGTGATGTGGGAGTCCGACGTCGTCGTCATCGATACGTTCGACTCAATCCTCCGGAACGACCCGAAGTTCGAGGCGCTCGTCCGACAGAACGACGAGCGCCAGGCCGCACTGGAGATCATCTCCTTCTTCAGGGACATCATCTCCCGTGGCAAGTGCGTCATGCTCACCGTCGACCCGTCGACGCTCGCCGAGGAGGCCATCGGTCCGTTCCGGGCCATCGCCGACGTCTTCCTCGAACTCGAGATGATCGAGGTGGGCAACGACGTCCGCCGCCAGATCAGCGTCAAGCGGTTCGCCGGCATGGGTGAACAGGTCGGAGACAGCGTCGGGTACTCGGTGCGCTCGGGTACCGGCATCGTCATCGAATCCAGGAGTGTCGCGTAATGACCGACCACGGACGACCCACCCCGTCGGACGAGTTGCGCCAGGTGGCCGCGCGCAGGCCGCACCTGCGGGACCACCTCAAGAAGTTCAAACAGATCACCGGCGAGTTCCCGAAGTACATCGAGGAGGCCGACGGCGACTACGAGTCCCACCGACCGAACGTCCTCTACCCCGTCGGCGGCCCGATATACTGCCACATCTACGGCGACCTGGGCCAGGACATGAAGTACTACGCCATCGAACCGGAACTCGACCAGGAGGAGCAGGTCGTCTTCCAGAAGGTGCGCAACAAACTCCTCCAGAAGTCCGTCGCGAAACCGGCCCCCCAGAACGAGTCCGAGTACGACGACCGCATCGAGGAACTGCTCCAGGACTCGACGAGGGTGCGCGACGAGAGCGGCAACAGCGGCGTCCTCACGCGCCTGGCCAACCTCGGTGCCGTCGGCAAGGTCGAGGTCGACGAGCGCACCTACGAGAACATCCTCTACCGCCTGAACCGCGACATCGTGGGGCTCGGCCCGCTCGAACCGGTGATGCGCGACCCGGCCAACGAGGACATCCACGTCATCGGGCGCCAGGAGTGTCACGTCGACCACGAGGTGTACGGCATGCTGGAGACCACCGTCGAGTGGCCGAGCGACCAGGCCTTCGACCAGTGGCTGCGGAACATGGGCGAACGGATCGGCGACCCGGTCTCCGACTCCGACCCCATCGTCGACTCGACCCTCCCCGACGGCTCGCGTCTCAGCCTGATCTACTCCGACGACGTCTCGCTGAAGGGCCCCTCGCTCACCATCCGCCAGGGCGTCGAGACGCCGCTGTCGATCTTCCAGATCACGAAGTGGATGACGCTCTCCCCGGAACTGGCGGCGTACCTCTGGCTCTGCCTGGAGAACGAGCAGACGGTGTTCGTCGTCGGGGAGACGGCGTCCGGGAAGACGACGACGCTGAACTCCATCATGTCGTTCATCCCCCGCGGATCGAAGATATACACCGCGGAGGACACCGCCGAGGTGTTGCCGCCGCACAACACCTGGCAGCAACTGCTCACCCGGGAGGGGGAGGACGAGGGGACCAGCGTCGACATGTTCGACCTCGTCGCCGCCGCCCTCCGTTCCCGTCCCGACTACATCATCGTGGGTGAGGTCCGTGGGGAGGAGGGTCGCATGGCGTTCCAGGCGGCCCAGACCGGCCACCCCGTCATGCTGACCTTCCACGCGAGCGACATCGTCTCCATGATCCAGCGCTTCACCGGCGAACCGATCAACGTCCCCGAGACGTTCATGGACGTCGCCGACGTCGCGCTGTTCCAGAACCGCGTCAAGCAGGGCGACCAGGTCCTCCGTCGCGTCACCTCGGTCCAGGAGATAGAGGGTTACTCCAAGGAGATGGACGGGGTCGTCACCCGGCAGGCGTTCTACTGGGACCCCGTGGAGGACGAGATCGTCTTCCAGGGGATGAACAACTCCTTCGTGCTCGAAGAACAGATCGCGACCCTGCTTGGCTACGAGGACACGCGGGACATCTACAACGAGTTACAGTTCCGCGCGAACATCATCGAGCGCGCCATCCAGGAGAACATCCTCGGCTACCACGAGGTCAACGAACTCATCGAGAACTTCCAGCGCGACGGCGTGGAAGGGCTCCCCTTCACCATCGCCAGACCCGACTGACGATGGCGTCACAGCAGGCCGAGAACCGGATCCCCCTGACGATATCCGAGACGGTCGAGTCGCTGGTCGAGGCGTACGGCAAGATGCACGTACCGCTGGAGCGGTACCTCTTCCTCATCCTGCTCCCGTCGGGCGTCTTCTTCGTCCTCTCGGTGCTGGCGGCGCTGTTTCTCGACCTGGCGCTGATGATCCGGGTCCCCATCCCGCTCCTCGGGTTCCTCGCGCTGGCGGCCGCGGTGTTCTACCCGCGCATCCTCCTCTCCCAGCGTCGCCAGCAACTCAACAACCGGTTCCACCTGCTGGTGACCCACATGACGGTGCTCGCGACGACGAAGATAGACCGGATGGAGGTGTTCAGGACGCTCGCAAAGGAGGAGGAGTACGGGGAACTCGCCACCGAGATGCACCGCATCGTCGAACTCGTCGACACCTGGAACCAGAGCCTCGACGACGCCTGTCGCCGCCGGGCCAAGGAGGTCCCCTCCGAGGCCGTCTCCGACTTCCTCGACCGCCTGGGCTACACCCTCGGGGCGGGCCAGTCGCTCGACGACTACCTGGTCGGCGAACAGGAGCAGATCATCCAGAACTACTCGACGGTGTACGAGGGCACACTCGACAACCTCGACGTGATGACCGACCTCTACCTGTCGATGGTCCTCTCGATGACGTTCGCCCTCGTCTTCTCCGTCGTCCTCCCCGTCCTCACCGGGACGGACCCCACGCTGACCGTCAGCGCCGTCATCGTCATGTACATCTTCGTCCAGACGGGGTTCTACCTCGCCATCCGGTCGATGGCCCCCTACGACCCGCTGTGGTTCCACCCGGAGGAGTACCCCTCGCCGATGGACGAACGCATCGACCGGTCGACGTACCTGGGGGTCGCGCTGAGCGCCGTCCTCCTGTTCGTCTCCGTCGGCGGCATGTTCGGCGTCTCGCCGGTGACGCTGAACGACCTCCTCTTCTTCGTCGACGAGGTGCCCCTGCCGTTCTACGCCGTCGTCCCCATCACGCCGATGCTCGTCCCCGGCGTCGTCCTCCGCATGGAGGAACAGAAGATCAAGGGCCGGGACGAGGAGTTCCCGAGTTTCATCCGCGCACTGGGTGCGACCGAGGGGGCCAAGCAGTCGACCACCTCGAAGGTCCTCGAATCGCTCCGGAAGAAGGACTTCGGCCCGCTCACCGAGAACATCGACGACCTCTACAAGCGGCTGAACATGCGGATAGAGCCCGCCGGGGCCTGGCGGTACTTCACCGCGGACTGCCGTTCGTACCTCATCCAGACGTTCTCGGAGATGTACCTCGTCGGCCGCTCGATGGGCGGGTCCCCGAAGATGCTCGGTGAACTCATCGCCGAGAACATGAGCGAGGTCCAGCAACTGCGCACCCAGCGCCAGCAGCGGACGGTCCAGCTGGTCGGGCTCCTGTACGGTATCACCGCGGCCTCGACGTTCGCCTTCTTCATCGGTCTCCAGGTCGTCAACATCCTCTCGTCGATGTCGCTCGGCATCGAGTCGTCGGCCGCCTTCGACGCCGGGTCGCTCATTCACACCGGCGTTTACGACATCCCCCTCATCGAGTTCCTGCTCATCGTCGTGATCATGTTCAGCGCCATGCTGTCGGCGCTGATGATCCGGACGGCCGACGGCGGACACAAGGTCAACACCTACATCCACTTCGTCCTGCTCTCATGGATCGGCGCGGTCATCTCCGTCGCGACGAAGTGGCTGGTGACGCAGTTCCTGGCGGTGTAGGGCCGTCGAAAACGGGGCCGTTCGCCCGGGCCGGTTGCCTCGCCGTCCTACGCTTCACGCGCCCGTTCGGTCGCGGTCGGGTCGTTGCCTATCCACAGCGCGACGGCACCGACGCCCGCGAGGACGGCGAGGGCGGCCGTCACGCCGACCGTGAGCGGCCACTCCAGCGCCGCCATCGATTCGCCGACGGCAAGTAGGCCGAGGATCAGGAAGCCGAGCACCGAGAACCAGCCGAACCAGCCGATCTGATTGTCTGTATTGGTGGCGGACATTGCGGGTGACCGTTGGAGCCGAGCGACTAAATAATGTCGGCAAATTAACTACTACGTCAGCTTTCGTGAGTAACTGGCCCGACGGCGGTCGATACTCGACGTCGCGTAGCAGGTCCGCGAGTCGACAGTACGGGCCAGTTCGTCGCCATCTGGCGTCATCTTCGACGTCGACCTGGCCGGCGCGGCGTCCGTTCGGGGACCACAACACTGACGCCCGCTCGCGGGAGAGGCCACTGCAATGGCACTGGGACGGATAGTCGCGATACTGCTGGGGAGCAAGCTTCGGGTCGCGGGCGTGCTGGTCGGACTGCTCGTGGCGGCCGGGGCCGCCGGTGCAGCGACCGGCGTGCTCGGCGCACCGGCCGTCGTCGGCGTCGAGAACCGCTTCGGCGACGTGAACGAGACGACGACGGCCATCGAGTCGGACCTGCGGGTCCACAACCCCAACCCCGTCGGCGTCCGGCTCGGCGGCACGTCCGTCGACTACGCCGTCGAGATGAACGGTCTCACGATGGCCTCGGGGACGAAGTCGGGCGTCGGCGTCGAGACGGGTAACTCCACGCTGTCGTTCACCTCGCACCTCCGGAACGAGCGCATCCCCACCTGGTGGACGAGCCACCTCCAGAACGGCGAGCGGACGAACCTGACGGTCGACGCCGACGTCCACTCCTCGCTGGTCGGTGCCTCCTTCGGCGCGCCGACCGTCGAGCGCTCCGTCGAGACGGACGTCGCGTCGGCGTTCGACTCGACGGAGACGCAACCGATCGACGCCAGCCAGCCGCTCGTCAGCGACCCGGTGCTCTACCTCAACGAGACCAGCGGCGACTGGGGCGCGGTGAACGAAACCGCGACGCCCATCGAGATGTCGTTCACCGTCTACAACCCCAAGTCGTACCCCATATCGGCGTCCTCCATCGGCTACGACGTGTCGATGAACGACGTGGCCATGGGGTCGGGGTCCACCGAGAGCGCGGTGACGATTCCGCCGGGCGAGACGCGGACCATCGAGGCGACCACCGTCCTCCGCAACCAGCGCCTCGACGAGTGGTGGGTCACCCACCTCGAACGGAACCAGGTCACCGACCTGACCATCGAGTTCTACGCCCGGTTCGACCTCTCCGCCACCGGCGGCGGGACGGTCCGGGTGCCGCTCGACGACGTCACCCACGAGATAGAGACCGACATGTTCGGGACGAAGAACGAGACGGCCGCCGGTTCGGAGAACGAGTCGGACGCCGACTCCGGGAACGGAACGGCCGACGATGCGGACGGGGACGGGACCCCCACGCCCGCCGGCGAGGACACGCGGACGGCGACCGACGAGGGAAGCGTCTCCTTCGGTGGGGACGACACGGCCACCGACTCGTCGACCGGCGAGACGTCGACCGAAACCGCGACGGCGACCGAGACGGCCACCGACGACGGCGGCATCCTCGGCTGAGGCCGACGGCGGCCCGCGGCGAGTCGCGTCACTTTTCACCGCCTTCCGCCCTACTGGCGGGTATGAGCAAGCGCGAGGAGTTCCTGGCAGGGGAGCGCGTCGAGGACATCGCCTTCTTCCTCCACGAGGACGCCGTCGGCAACCTGGACGCCCTCTCGGGGTACGCCGAGGAAGTCGAGGACGGCGTCGTGCTGGTGCTCGACGGCGACCAGGGTCGCAGCGCCTTCCAGTCGGCGACCGGCCTGGACCCGATGGCGCTGGCCAAGCGGGCGATGGGCACCGATGGCCAGATCAGTCGCGACCTGACGGGCGGGGTCTGTCCGAACGCGGACGGAGAACCCGAGGAAGACCACACCGCGAAGTTCGTCTTCGCCTTCGCGGAGGAGCAAAACGAGGAGGTCGGCGGTCTCTACGCGGAGGGCGACGTCGTCCACGCCTACGCGGTGTGTACCTGCGGCGAGGCGTACTCCGAGAAGTGGGTCGTCGGGGCGGAGTAACGTAGCGTAGCGGGGTGAAGGGAGGGGGTGGATGGAGGCGAGCGTCAACGGGGGCCTCGTCGCTCAGAACAGCGACGTCAGTTCCTCCGCGCCGTCGTGGACGAGGTGCTGGAGGTTGTCCTCACGGTCCGCGCGGCGCTGGTCCATGTTGTCCTTCGCCTCGATGGCGACCTGCTGGAGTTCCTTGATCCGCGGGACATCGTAGACGCCGGAGAGCAGAACGGCCGCGGCGACGGTGTCCGAGGCGGGCAGCGGGTAGTCGCCGCCGCGGACCTCCATCGACCCGGTTTCCTCCTCCAGCCACTGCCGCCCGCGCTCGATTCCCTTCCGGTTGAGGTACTCCGGCGGGCCGCCGACGACGAGCAGCGAGCGCTCGGTGCCCTGGACGTCGCAGGGGAGGGTGAGTCGCCCGAGGGCCGCCTTGCGGACGAGCGAGGTGATCCGGTTGGTGTGCTCGACGCCCGCGTCGCCGACGCCCGCGCCGTCGTCGCCGAACGTCGACAGCAGGCCGCCGCCGTCTGGCTGTTCGACCGACTCCGTGGCGTAGCCGACCGTCGAGACGCCGCCGCCCTCGAGCGTGTTGATTATCTCCGAGGAGTCGACGACGGACTCGGCCACGTCGTCGCCGGCGCCCACCTCGCCCGCGCCGAACAGCATCCCGAAGCGGCGGGCTATCTCCTCGTTGATGTGGTCGTAACCGCCTTCGACGGACTCGCCGGTCCGGCGCCAGGCGTCGTTGTCGAACACGAGCAGGTTGTCCACCTCGCGGACGAACGTCTGGAACGACCG
>CAZMGU010000049.1:0-16943 GCA_964565905.1 uncultured Halobacteriales archaeon | reverse complement strand
TCGCGGCGTCCGCCAGCAGGATGGCGGCGACGGCGTAGGAGGCCGCCTCGGGCCGCTGCTTGACGTGGTCGAGCATCGTCCCGACGACGGCCGTCGAGGACGCGAGGCCGCCGAAGAAGCCGGTGACTGCGACGCCGCGACCGCCGTAGGTCTGGACGACGGCGTAGTTGACGATGCCGATGCCCGCGACGGTGACGACCATCAGCCAGACGACGCGCAGTTCCAGTTCGAACGACAGCGCGGCGACGGAGACGTCGAGCGGGTCCGCCGGCAACAGCGGGTAGACGACGAACGCGAGGATGGCGAACTCCGTCGCCGAGCGCAGTTCCTCCCGGGAGAGCCCCCACGCGAAACTGTGGAGTTCCCGCTTGAGGACGAGCAGGAGCGAGGAGAGCACGGCGACGGTGACGCCCTCGAGGACGTACCCCTCGGCGACGAGCGCGCCGACGCCGTAGGTGACGAGCATCGACACCGACGTCGTCAGCGACAGCCCCTCGTCCTCGTCGAGCAGTCCCTGGATACCGAGGAAGACGCCCAGGGCGACGACCAGCAGTCCGCCGACGGCGAGGAGCCGTTCGTTGCCCACGGTCGTGAACACGGCCGCGAGGAGGCTCACCAGCGAGAACGTCCGGATGCCGGCGGACTTGTGGGACCACTCGCGTTCGAGGCCGAGGAAGAGGCCGAGCGCCCCGGCGAGGAGGAGTCGGGTGACCGCGGTGTCGAGGCTCACCGCCGTCAACTGCAGGGGAGTCGTCACTGGGGTAGTTACGCCGTCGAGCTTTATATGGCCCCGGTAACCGGCGGTACGAACACTTTTCACGCGGCGTGGAAACCAACTGGATATGGTCCAGTTCGAACTCGACGTGAACTGGCCACGAACGGCCTGGATCGGATTCGGGGTGGTGCTGGCCGGAGCGGTGCTGTTCGTCCTCCACGCCTTCGTCGGCACCTTCGTCTTCGGTCTGTTCATCTACTACGCGACGCGGCGGCTCTACCGCCGGATCCGTCGGCGGGTCGGACCGCCGAGCGTCGCCGCCGCGCTCTCCCTGGCGTTGCTCGCGCTCCCGGCGCTCACACTGCTGTACTACACGCTGGCTATCGCGCTCCAGGAACTGGGCAAGGTGACCGCGCGCCTGAACGACGCCGACGCGCGGGTCCAGTTCGGCCCGTACTTCGACGTGATCGAACCGTACGTCGAACTCTCCTCTATCGTCGAGGACCCGACGTCGCTCGTCACGAACGCCGGCACCGTCGACGCGGTGCTGAACTCGCTCGAGGCCGCCGTCGGCTACCTCGGCTTCCTCGGGACGGGGCTGCTCCACCTGTTCGTCATGTTCGCGCTCGCGTTCTACCTGCTGCGCGACGGCGCCCGTCTCGGCCGCTGGGGGACGAACTTCACGGACAGGCGCGGCGTCCTCGACCACTACTTCCGGCAGGTGGACCGGAGCCTCGACAAGGTGTTCTACGGCAACATCCTCAACGCCATCATCACCGGCGTCGTCGGTGCCATCACCTTCAGCCTGCTGAACCTCGTCGCGCCCGCACCGCTTCGGATCCCCTACCCGGCGCTCACCGGCCTCCTGGCCGGCATCGCCAGCCTCGTTCCCGTCGTCGGGATGAAACTCGTCTACGTTCCGCTCGGAATCTACCTGGCGAGCGTCGCCGCCGTCAACGGCGAGGGGTGGTGGTTCGTCGGCCTGTTCGTGGCCATGGCGTTCGTCGTCGTCGACACCATCCCGGACCTGGTCGTCCGACCGTACGTCTCCGGCGGGACGCTCCACGTCGGCGCGCTCATGTTCGCCTACATCCTGGGCCCGCTGCTGTTCGGGTGGTACGGCATCTTCCTCGGACCGATGCTCCTCGTGCTGGTGGTCCACTTCGTCCGAATCGTCCTGCCGGAACTGCTGACCGGGACGCCGATAGAACCGTACTCGGTCGACCCCTCGCAGGTCGTCGGCGGTCCGTCGCCCGACGTGACGGACCCCGACCCGGCCGGCGAGGCCGTCGCCGCGGACGAGGTCGGTGCGCAGTCGGACCCGGGGGACTGAGCACTTCGGCGCGGGGCCGAGCGGAGAAGTCGAGAGCGGTCGCGTCCTCGTACCCCGTCGCGTCGTCCCACCCCGTGCGTCCGGCCGACTCGCGCGTAAAGTTGCCGCGCGTAAAGTCGCGGTCGAGACGCCGTTCTAGGCCTCGACGTACTGGTCTTCCCAGTCGCGTCGCGCCTCTATCTCCCGCGAGCCACGGCGGGTCATGCTGTAGAAGTTCGTCCGCCGGTCGCGCTGGCCCTTCTCGACGAGTCCCTTGTCGACGAGCGTGTCGAGGTTCGGGTAGAGGCGGCCGTGGTGGATCTCCTTCTCGTAGTAGTCCTCGAGTTCCTCCTTGATCGCGAGGCCGTGTGGCTCGTCTTCGCCAGCGATGACGTAGAGGAGGTCACGCTGGAAACCTGTCAGGTCGTACATCGGTAATGTCTACCCTACTGTTACTGTCGGAATTGCATAAACATATCGGATTGGCCTACACAAACGGTCGTTCACCGGAGCGCGTCGGCCTGAGCCGCCGGTCGCGATAGATAACCCGCCTGATGAGTGGTGCGGCCCCCATCGCATCACTGGCCGATCATAACTGTCGTCGGTCACGACGGATCACTTATGCCCGCGACGGACCAACTGGTCGTATGCCCGAAGAGATCCTCTTCGAGAACGAGCAGTACCTCGACCGCAGCGCCGTCGCGTCGTACCTCCGGACCGTCGCGGACCGCCTCGACGCCGGCGACCCCATCTCGCTGGAGTCCGGCGGCGACACAGTCTCGCTCGACGTGCCGGCGACGGTCGAGTTCGAGGTGAAGGTCGAACGCGAGGGCCCGGCCGACGGGTCCGGCGAACTCGGGTTCGAACTCGAGATGGAGTGGGACGAGAACGCGGGCGACGGCGTCGACGACGGACTCGCTATCGACTGAGGTCCGACCGGGCCGTCGGCACCCGTTCTCCGTCGTGAACCTGTCCTCCGTCGTAGAACGAACCGGACGCGGGTGCTCCTGGAATCGCGGACGCAGGTCTCGAACGTCGAGAATACGAAAGTGTGGAAAGCGAGACGCGTGGGGAAAAGCCCACGCGCCCGCTTGCCGCCCTGAATTGGTCCCCGCTGACGCTTCGGCCCTCCAAGCGAAGCGTCAATTGGAAGATAGCGAGTGAACCACTTAAAAGTACCGGGACGGACGGAAAATGACCGGCTAGCTGAATAGTACGTGACGCCTACCCCGTCACGCCTACCCGACCGCGCTCGGGCCGGCGCCTCTCCCAACAGTCTTGGGCCCCAGGCCCCCAGTTGTCGACATGAAAGTCCGCGGGCGTCGGGAGTGCACCGAGTGCGAGACGCGGTGGTCCTACTACGAGACGGGGAGCGTCGACTGCCCCAACTGCGGGTCGATACGGAGCGTCGGCGTCGACGACCGGACCCGCCACACCGACGCTCCGGCGGAGTTCGACCTCACCGACGTCCGGAATCGCGTCGACGAGGACCCCCTGAGTGAGGTGGCCGACCGGGCCGTCGACGTCGCCGCGGCGTACGTCCGCAAGCGCGGGTTCGTCGACGCCGGCGAGTTGTGCCCCCTTGACGAGACGTTCGTTGCGGCGACTGAACTGCGCCACGTCGGCGCGGAACTCTCCCGCGAGATGCGCCGGACCGACGACGAGGAACTGTACTTCCTGACCCTCCTCCGCGGCGCGGACGAGGGCGAACGACCGTCCGCCGAGGAGGTGCCCGACGCCTTCCGGAGCGCCTACGGCCTCGCGACGGCCGACGCCATCGGCGACTACCAGCGCGACCTGCGAACCTACCTCGACGACAACCCCCATCCCGAGGCCCGCTCCGTTTCCGGCCGGATCCGCGACCAGCGCAAGCGGTTCGAGGCGCTCGACGGCGACGTGGACCCGACAGACGCGAATCGCCTCCTCCACGCGACCCGCGACCTGGGAAAGTACGTGATTTCGGGTGAGGAGAGCGCGCTGGTGACCGCCGACAACTGGCTCCAGGGAATGGAGTAGCCGACGTCCGCACACGCCGTCCTGCTTCGCCCACGTCGTCTAGTCCTACCGGCGACGCACTCTCTCTTCGAGAAGGCCCGCGATCATCTCCCGTTCGAGCGTGTTCTCGGGGAGGTCGGCCTTCCAGGCCACGGCGTCTATCCCCTCACCGTCGGTACCTGGGTCGTCGGTGACCGTGCGTCCGTCCGCCTCGGCCGCGTACGCCGCGAAGCGATACCCCGTCGTACGGTCGCCGTCCGTCACCGTCCAGTCGAGTACGGCGAGGGGGTCGCCCACGTCGACGTCGAGGCCCGTCTCCTCGCGCATCTCGCGCCAGAGCGCCTCCCGGTGTGACTCCCCGTCTTTGACTTTGCCGCCGGGAAGCAGCCACCGTCCGTCCTGACGAACCAGGAGCACGCGGCCCTCGTCGTCGACGACGAGCGCGCCGACAGCCCACTCCAGACCCGCCTCGATGCGTTCCCGCGTCGATTCGAAGGCGGCCGGATCGCACTCGCGGGTGACCTCGCGGTGGACGACCGCCTCGCGGTCGAGAGGGTCGGTCACGGTCAGGGCAGTTCGACGTCGACACCGGTCTGCCGGCTGGCGGCCTTGACCGTGTTGTACAGCAGCATCGCGCGCGTCATCGGGCCGACGCCGCCGGGGACGGGCGTGATGGCGCCGGCTTTCTCCTTCGCGCTGTCGAACTCGACGTCGCCGACGAGTTCGTACCCCTTGTCGTTGTCGGCGTCGACGCGGTTGACGCCGACGTCGATGACGGTGGCACCCTCACCGATCATGTCGCCGTCGATCAGTTCGGGAACGCCCGCGGCGGCTATCACGACGTCGGCGTTCCGGGTCTTCTCGGCGGTGTCCTCGGTCCGGGAGTGACAGACCGTCACCGTCGCGTTGCCGCCCTCGGCCTTCTGGAGCAGGAGGTTGGCCATCGGCTTGCCGACGATGTTCGACCGGCCGACGACGACGGCGTCCGCGCCCTCGGTGTCGACGTCCGCGGATTCGAGGAGCTTCTGGATGCCGTGGGGCGTGCAGGGCTTGTAGCGGGCGTCGCCGGCGACGAGGCGGCCGACGTTCTCGGGGTGGAACCCGTCGACGTCCTTCTCCGGGTCGATGCGTTCGAGGACGTCGCGGTCCGCGACGTGGTCCGGGACGGGCATCTGGACGAGGATGCCGTGGACGGAGTCGTCGGCGTTCAGTTCGTCGACGGTGTCGAACAGTTCCTCCGCGGGCGCGTCCGGGTCGATTTCGACGTCGACGGCGTCGATGCCGACCTCCTCGCAGTCGCGCTGTTTCATCGAGACGTACGTCTCGCTCGCGGGGTCGTCGCTCATCAGCACCGTCGCGAGCGACGGCTGGACGCCGGCGTCGTCGAGCGTCGCGATGGCGTCGCCGAGCGCGTTGCGAACGTCCTGTGCGACCGCGTCGCCGTCGATGATGTCGGCCATTACCGGAATCCGCGTCTCGGTGACCCTTGAACGTCCCGGATCGGCGTCCGAGCCAGATCGGCGTCCGGGCACAGCGGCGAGACGCGCCGGGGTTGAACTGGTATCGAACGCGGAACCTACCGGTTCGGAATCAGTGAGGACGTCGGGGGAGAGTGGATCTCTCCGCGCAAACTGAGTATTTGGCCGTCGGGAGACTACACCTCGCAAGCCCGGCCCTCGGTTTCGCCGGCCGCCATCCCATGTCCTCACCACTGCTCCGACCCCTGACGGTCCTCTTCGTGTCGCCGAACGGTCGTCCACGGACCGCCGGAACGCCACTGGACGAGGCCGACCCCGCCGTCGACGTCGAGGTGACCGAATCGAGCGCGACGGCCCTCGACCGACTCGACGAGGGGCGGGTCGACAGCGTTGTCTGCGAGCACGGACCGCCGGCCGTCGACGCCGTGGCGTTCGTCGCGGCCGTCCGCGAGCGCGACGCGACGCTGCCGGTCCTCGTCCTCCCCGGCGACGCCGGCCGGGACTGCACCAGGGAGGCCCTGGCCGCCGGCGCGACGGACGTCGTCCAGGCGGCCCCGGACTCTCTCTCCTCTGCCGTGCTCGTCAACCGCATCCGGCAGTTCGTCCGCTCCGACGACGCGACCGGGGACGCGGAGGCCGCCCCGGGCCGGACCGACTCGCCGGTACCCAGTTCGGGTCCGGACACCCCTCCGGCCCCCCACTCCGTCGCTTCCTCGGACTCACCGGAGGTCGACCCACGGGACGGTTCCCGTCCCGACGTCACCGACGACGTTTGGGACCGGCCGTTCGCCCGCCTCCGCGAGGCGATCAGGGAACTGTCGCACGCCGACCGGCGGGACGCCGCGGCGAGGGTCCTCGCGGACGCCGTGAGTGACGTCCTGGGCGCGCCCGGCGTCGGCGTCTTCCTGTTCGACGACGAGGAGAACCACCTCCGGCCCGCGGCGATGACGGACCGGATGAGGTCCTACTACGGCGGCGAGACGGTCTTCGGCCCCGGCAAACCGGACTCCGTCACCTGGCGCGTGTTCGTCACGGGCGAGTCGGTGCAGTTCGACGACGTCCGGACCTCGGGGAGCCACGTCAACGAGGAGACGGCCGCCCGCGGGAGCGTCTTCGTCCCGCTCGGCGAACACGGGACGCTCGCCGTCGCGACGGACGTCGTCGGGGCGTTCTCCGAGTCCTCGCGGGACGTCGTCGAGACGCTCGCGGCGGCGACCCGGACCGCCCTCGACCGCATCGGGAGCGAGGCGCTCCTCCGCCAGCGCGAGCGCCGACTCCGCGAACGGGAGGACCGACTCCGGTACTACGACCGCCTCGACCGACTGACGGGGTCGGTCGACGAGGCAGTCCTCGAGGGGTCGACGCGCGACGACGTCGAGGCCGCAGTGGTCGACTGCCTGGTCGACGACGACTGGTTCGACTTCGCGTGGATCGGGACCACCGACTCCGAGACGGGGACGCTCACGCCCCGCGCCTGGGCCGGCGACGGGAGCCAGTACCTCGACGACGTCTCGCTCGCGACGGAGGCCTCCGGCGAACCGGCGTGTCGAACCGCTCGGGAGGGGGACGCGACGCGCGCCCCGAACGTCGCGGAGAACCTCGACGGCGACGGCTGGGAGCGGGCCGCGCTGGCGCGGGACTTCCACTCCGTCATGAGCGTCCCGCTGGTGTACGACGGCGTCCCCTACGGCGTCCTCACGACGTACGCCGACCGCCCGGACGCCTTCCAGGACCCCGTCGCCTCGGTGCTCGAACGGATCGGGCGAACGACGGCTCACGCCATCAACGCCGCCGAGCGCAGGCACGCCGTGCTGTCGAACGACGTCACCGAACTGGAACTGCGGATCCGCGCCCCCGACGACGTGCTCAACGTCGTCGCCGAGGGCGTGGGGACGACCGTCGAGTGCCTCGAACTGGCACCCCGGTCCGACGGGTCGACGGAGATGCGCTTTGCCACGACCGGCGTCTCCGCGGAGTCGGTGCTGGCCACCGCGGCGGGTCTCGTGGCCGTCGACAGCGTCACCCACGTCGCGGGCGACGGCGACCACGCGTTCAGGGCGGTCGTCGACGGCGAGACGGTCGGATCGGTGATAGCGGCCTCCGGCGGCCTCCCGCGGACGATAACGGCGGACGGGCGGACGCTCCACGCCACCGTCGACGTCCCGGGCCCCGTCGACGCCAGAACGTTCGTCGACAGAGTGGAGCGCCGGTACGGCGACGTCGAACTGCTCGCCCGCCGCGAACACGACCGGTCGGCGTCGACCCGGGTCGGATTTCGCGACGAACTCGATGCGGAACTGACCGAGCGCCAGCGGGACGTGTTGCGCACGGCCCACGACCTGGGATTCTTCCGGTCACCGCGCGACGCGACCGGACAGGACGTCGCCGACGAACTCGGCGTCTCACAGCCGACGGTGAGCCACCACCTGCGCGAGGGACAGGGAAAACTGTTCTCGCTCCTCTTCGGGGAGTCCGCACCGGGGGACCGGTCGCGACCGACCAGTGACGGGTGCTAACGCGAACCACGGAACCGGTTGTCGGGCCGGTCGATACTGATAGAGCGGCCCGCTGGCGAGGGTACGTATATCGAAGGTAACGCTTTACCTCCGGATCCGTAATCGAGAAGCTGTTACGATGAGTTCACACGTACGAAAGGGCATTATCCAACAGCGTCTCACCGGCCAGCCGAGCGAGGAGGTCATCATGGCGGTCTCGGAGATATCCGACGTCGACCCGCTCGACTTCGAGCAGTGTCTCCACGACGTCGTCGACCCGGACGCCCTCGACAGCCTCGCCGACTGGAACGACGACGCCCAGGTCGGCGTCTCCTTCTCTTTCGAGTCCTACACCGTCACAATCGAGGGCGACCAGCTCGTCGTGGAAGACCGGCAGGCGACCGAGTGAACGCGAGGTCGGACCCAACCCCGTCCGGCCCGTTCGGCGGAGCGTGATTTCGCCACCCGGACCGCGTCGAATGGGGGTTGCGATCCGTCAGTACCTTTTTTACCCGCGCGCGGACACGGAGCGATATGACCCGTCCACGAACGCCCTCCCTCCGGGATGCCTTCGAGCGCGTGACCGACCGCGAGTTCGTCACCGAACTGGGCGTCGTCGTCGCGATGCTCGTCGTCCTCTCGGTGTACGACAGGGGGCTGAACGACGTCCTGGGTACGTTCTTCCTGCACAGCGACCCCGCCCTCACCGCCGTTCGCGGCACGTTCGTCCTCGCCGGAACCGGCTGCCTGGCCGTCGCCTACGCGCTCCGGCGGGACCACTCGCTCCCGATCGCGCTTCCCGGGCGGTCCGACGGGAGGGTGGTCGCGGCCGCACTCCTGGCCGCAGTCGTCCTCCCCGGGGCGGTCTGGCTCCCCGTCGCCCTCCAGGTCGGAATCACGGTCGAATCCCTCGCGGCTCCGCTCTCGTCGCTCGAAGGGATGGTACTGAACCGGAATACGCTCACGATAGTGGCGTTCGCACCGGCGAGCGCGCTCCTGTTCCACGCCATCGTCCAGCCGGGTTTCCGGCGCATCTTCGACCGACAACTCGCAGTCCTGGCGACGGCGTTGCTCGGTACGTACGTGACGGCCTCGATACTGAACCCGGGTACGCCGATGTGGCTCGCCCTCTCGCCGGAACGCGCCTTCCTCGCCGTGATCGTCGTCCTCGCACTCGCCGTCGCCGCCCGGGTGCGCGAACGGGAACTCCCGAACCGGGTACTGGCGGCGGCCGGCGTCGCCGTCCTCGCCGCCCTCGTCGCGGCCGTACTGGCCGTCGACGTTCGCGTGGACGCGATGTACGAACTCTCCGACGCGCTGGGGCGGTTCGCTATCGTCGGGGTCGCCGCCTACGCGTACGACCGGACCGACTCGGTCGTCCCCGCCGCGCTCGCGTACGTGGCGTTCTCCGTCGTCAATTACTACCTGTTCTCCGCCAACCTGCACGCGGCCTTCGGGGGCGCGTTTTGACTGGTATCGCGAGATAGCTCCTTCTCCTCGGAACGAACGTCGAAAAACAGTGACTGGCTACATCCGGGCGTCCGGGAAGCGCACCCCGTGACCAGTCAGTCGTACAGCGGGTACGTGTCGGTGAGTTCGTCGACGCGCTCGGCCACCTCGGCGAACACGTCGTCGTCGTCGGGCGAGTCGACGATTTCGGCTATCAGGTCCGCCACCTCGCGGCAGGCGTCCTCGTCGAAACCGCGCGTGGTCAGGCCGGGCGTGCCGGCGCGGATGCCCGAGGGGTTGAACGCCGACCGCGTCTCGCCGGGGACGGTGTTGGCGTTGAGGACGATGCCGGCGTCCTCCAGGGCCTCCTCCACTTCCTTGCCCGTCGTGTCCGGGTGGGACGGGCGCAGGTCGACGAGGACGAGATGGTTGTCGGTGCCGCCGGAGACGAGTTCCAGCCCGCGTTCCTGAAGCTGGTCGCCGAGCGCCTTCGCGTTCGCGACTGTCTGCTCCGCGTACTCCTCGAACTCGGGTTCCAGGGCCTCGCCGAAGCCGACCGCCTTGCCGGCGACGTTGTGCATGAGGGGACCGCCCTGCATCCCCGGGAACACGGCGGAGTCGACGTCGTCGGCGTACTCCTCGTCGCACATGATGATGCCGCCGCGGCCGGCGCGGATGGTCTTGTGGGTCGACCCGGTGACGAAGTCGGCGACGCCGACGGGCGAGTCGTGGACGCCGGCGGCGACCAGGCCGGTGATGTGGGCGATGTCCGCGAGGTGGTAGGCGTCGACGGCGTCGGCCGCTTCCTGGATCGACTCCCACTCGACCTCGCGCGGGTACGCCGAGTAGCCCGAGACGATGATGTCCGGGTCGTACTCCTCGGCGTGCTCGCGGAGTTCGTCGTAGTCGATGTAGCCCGTCTCGGGGTCTATCTCGTACTGCTCGACGTCGTACACCTGGCCGGCGAAGTTCGCCGGGTGGCCGTGCGAGAGGTGGCCGCCGTGGGTCAGGTCGAGCGAGAGGATCTTGTCGCCGGGTTCGAGGACGGCGAGGTAGACGCCCATGTTCGCCTGTGACCCCGAGTGGGGCTGGACGTTGACGTGTTCGGCCCCGTACAGTTCCTTCGCGCGGTCGATGGCCAGCCGTTCGACCTCGTCGGCGTTCTCGCAGCCACCGTAGTAGCGCTCGCCGGGGTACCCCTCGGCGTACTTGTTCGTCAGGACCGACCCCTGCGCCTCGAGGACCGCCTCGCTGACGTGGTTCTCGGAGGCGATCATCGCCAGCGTGTCGTTCTGGCGCTCGACCTCGCCGGTGAGCGCGTCAGCCACTGCCGGGTCCTGGGCCCGGACGTGGTCGTAGTTCATGTCTCACCCTCCACTCCGGCCCGTCAATAAACTATCTTTCCGGGAACGAGGGTGTGACGCGGTGTCACGTTCCCGGATCGGCCGTGAGTACGACGGGCAAATTACGGCAGAGTAACAATTATGTGGCGGGCTCACGTGACGTACTTTCACATGTTCACCTGGGGGGGTGACCGAGTCAGTCCCGGGGGTGTGGTTCCCGGCCCGACGCCCGAAGCGGGCGTCGACGGCCGCGGGATACTCGCCGCCATCACCGACCAGCTCGGGCCCGCGACGGAGCACGAACGGGACGTCGGCCGACCGGTCGAGCGGACGCAGTCGGGGACGGCCAGGCGGCTGGTCGTCCCCGGCCGCGACGTCTCGATCACCGACGTCGAACTCAACGCACAGTATCCGGTGACGTCGCCGACCGAACTCCCGGAGGGTGAGTTCACGCTCACCAGCCGCGGCTCCGGTTCCGTCGCGGACGGGGACGGCCCGTCGACGGTACACGTCCGCTTTCCGGGACCGGCCTCGGTCAAACCGACCGACGACTCGGTCGTCCTGACGTTCTGGGAGCGGACCGGCGTCACCGTCGGACAGGAGGCGACGGGGTCGTCGTGTCCGCCGCGACTGACCGTCGAGCCGACGGCGACCGGGGTGGCGTGCGCCGTCACGCACCTCTCGATGGCCCACCAGACGACCGGCCCGGCGCGCTCCTATCCCGGCTTCCGCGACCACCCGCCGCTGGTGCGCGTCGGCGAGGAGACGGACGTCCCGTCGGCCGTGCGCGAGGCCACGCCCGACGCCGACCTCACCTTCCGCGTCCCCGACTCCGTCGCGACGCTGTTCGTCGCGGCGCCGCTCGCGTACTACCTCGGTGCCCGCATCGTCGTCGACGACGGCCCCCCGCGGCTGACCGCGGCCGAATCGGACCTCCGCCACGAGTTCGACAGCCTCCCGGCGTTCCAGTACCAGTGCGCGCAGGTGCTCCGCCGCGTGTTCTTCCTCGACTGCCAGGTCCGGCGGGTCGCCTCCTGCGAGGACGGGGCGCGGCGACGCCTCCGGCGGCAGTTCGACCTGGACCCGGACGCGGTCAGGTCCGCCGGGCCGGCCGGCCGCCTCGCGCGCTACCTCGACGTCCCCGGCCGGGAACTCGACGCCGAACTCCCCGACTGGCACCTCTCGACGTACCTCTCGCCGGAACCCGAGAGCGTCCGGAGCCTCCCGTACCTCCTCGACCGCCTCAGCCTCGTCTACCTCCCGCAGGCCTCCGCGCTGGAACGGGGCGACCTGCTGGACAGCACGCTGGCCGACGCCTACCCGACGCGCGGCGTGGCGACGCCCCAGGACGTCGTGCAACCGGCGCTGGAGGCGGGCCACGTCCACGCCTGGCACGCGCCCGGGACGCCCATCGACGCGTTCAAGACGACGACGCGGGCCTTCGAGAACCAGTTCCAGTACCGCGACCGGGACCACGACCGCCTGCGCGTCACCGTCGTCCTGAACGACGACGCGATGTCGGTCGAACACGGGGCCGTCTCGGACATCTACCGCGAGCGCGCGGCGAACCTCCCGGTGGACGTCACCGTTCGCGAGTACCTGCCCCGCTCCGAACTCGCGGACGTGTTCGAGGCAGCGAACGACTTTGTCCACTACATCGGTCACTGCGACGACGAGGGCCTCCGGTGTTCGGACGGGAACCTCGACGTCGCGGAACTGGCTGAGTCGCGGACCCAGACGTTCTTCCTCAATGCCTGCGGGTCTTACGAGCAGGGCCTCGGCCTCGTCGAACAGGGGTCCGTCACGGGCGCAGTGACGTTCCGGACCGTCCTCGACCGGCAGGCCGCACGGGTCGGGACGGCGTTCGCCCGCCTGCTCGTCCACGGGTTCAGCTTCGAGCGCGCGCTCTCGCTCGCCAGGCGACGGATACTGATGGGGAAGGACTACGCCGTCGTCGGCGACGGCACGTACGCGCTCCTGCCGAGCCCGAAACAGCCCGCTGTCGTGTGGATAGAGGACCGCCCGGACGGCGGCTACGACGTCCGCTGCGAGGTGGTCGACGCACGGTCGAACGGCGCGCGGTACCGCCTCCCGTTCACGGACCGTCCGGTCCTGAATGGCGACACCTCGCGGTTCGACCTCTCGGGCGACGAGATACGGGCGGCGCTGGCCGACACCTCGGTTCCGGTCGTCTACGAGGGCGACGTCCACTGGTCGGAGGGGATAGCCGACGAGTTCTGACCTTCGCCCTCCGGGTCAGGTGACCCGCCGGGCGGACGAACCGTGTCCGCTCGCCACCGTCGACGGCCGTTCGGCGTTGTGGTTTTCGCCGTCCGGAGCAATATTTAGTCGGGTACCGAGTCCCTACTTTCGTTAATTGACAAATTAAACCGTTTTCGGCCAGTAAAATTAAATACGCCAATCCGGTACGATCGTACGATGTTACGTTCGAACCTGCTCGAAGACGACATCGGTTCCGTGTTGTCGTCGATACTGTCAGAGGCCACCGGAACGCTGTACGTAGTCAACCCGTCGCGCGAGTCGATCTCGGAACTCGTCGAGACGCTCTCGGGGCTGTCGGACGCGCCCGAGGTCCGCCTGCTCGCCGACGATTCGCTCCTGAAGGAAGTGATGGGCGACTTCATCGTCGCCAGCAAGGCGGCGGACCTGGTTGACCAGGGGCACCTCCTGCTGAAGGTGCTCGACCACGCGCCGAACCACTCCCTCGTCGTCACCGACGAGTCGACCATTTCCATCGTCGCGGCCGGGGACAGCGTCGCCGGCCTCGCCACCGACGAGGCGGCGTTCGTCGACGACGTCGCGGAGTACTACGCGGACGAGTGGGAGCGCGCGGAGGACTACTCGCTCCGGACGCCCCCGCTGGCCCGCGTTCGCGAGACGCTCGAATCAGACATCGGCGAGGGAGCGGCCAGCGACTTCGACGACGTCCTCGCCTCGCTGCAGACCGCCCGCGGCGACGGCGAGGGACTCGACGAGGTGACCATCAGCCTCCTCGTCGCGGCCCGGAACGGCGAACTCCTCTACGACATCAGCAAGTGGGGCGAGGACGTCGGCCTCGCCAGCAAGGCGACGTTCTCGCGCACGAAGACCACCCTCGAGGACATGGGACTCATCGACACGGAGAAGGTGCCCATCGACGTCGGCCGTCCCCGTCTCCGCCTGATGCTCGGCGACGAGCGTCTCGAGGACGCCGAGACGGACGAACTCGCCAGCGTGGCCCAGTCGCTCCTGGCTGCCTAGGCCTTTTTTGTCCCCGTCGTCGTTCCACAGTCCATGTGCCCGGCCGTCGCCGTCGTTGGGAGTGGACCCGCCGCCGAAGCCGTCGTCGAAACACTGGGCGAGTACGACCCCGGGCGGCCGGCGGCCGGGGACGGTCTCTCCGTCACCGTCGAACGCGCGGAGTCGCCCCGGTTCGACGACGTAGCCCTCGGCGTCGTCGTCGGCCGGGTGGGCGAACCGGTGTTCGACGCAGCCAACGACGCCGCCCGCGACGCGCGGACGCCCTGGTTCGCCGTCGAACTCGGCGGCATCGGCGGCTATCCGGTGACGACGGCGGCCGTCACCGGGTTCGCCCCCGACGGCGCGTGCTACGACTGCCTCGCCGGCCGGGTCGAGGCCAACGTCGACCCGGACACCGAACCCGAGAGCGCCCTCGAACCGGCGACCCAGCGGGTCGTCGGGGCCATCGCCGGCGAGTCCGCCGTCGAGGTGCTCGCCGACGACGCGGACGCGAACGTCCTCGGGTACGTCACCGAACTCCCGCACGCGACGCGTCGCCTCCTGGCCCTGCCGAACTGCTCGTGTACCCGCGACCGCGACCTGACGGTCCGGCGCGAGTACGCCGACGTTCCCGTCGACGAGGCCCTCGCTCGCGCCGAGCAGGGCCTCGACGAGCGGGTCGGCATCGCCCAGCAGGTGGGCGAGGCCGAGTCGTTCCCGGCCCCGTACTACCTGGCGACCCTCTGTGACACGTCGGGGTTCAGCGACGCAACCGCCTCACGACAGGCGGCCGGCGTCGCGACGGACTGGAACGCCGCGTTCGTGAAGGCGCTCGGGGAGTCGTACGAGCGCTACGCCGCCGGCGTCTACACCGACGCCGACACCGTCTCGGCCCGGGCGAACCAGCTAGACGGCTACCTCCCGCCCTCGGCGTTCGTCACGCCGGAGGAACCGCCGTGGGACGAGGCGACCGAGACGGAGTGGGTGCCGGCCACCGACCTGGCGACCGACGAACCGACGTACGCGCCGGCCGACCTGGTGTTCCACCCGCCGCGGAACCGCGATATCCGGCCGCCGCTGACCACGGGGCTGGGGCTCGGTTCGTCGTCCGTGGGCGCGCTGCTCTCCGGCCTGTACGAGGTGGTCGAGCGCGACGCGTCGATGATAGCCTGGTACTCGTCGTACGACCCGCTCGAACTCGACGTGGAGGACGAGGGGTACCGGACGCTCGCGGCCCGCGCCGGGTCCGAGGGCCTGGACGTCACCGCGCTGTTGCTCACCCAGGACGTCGACGTCCCTGTGGTCGCCGCCGCCGTCCAGGGCGACGAGTGGCCGAAGTTCGCCGTCGGGTCCGCGGCCCACCTCGACCCGCAGGCGGCGGCCCGCGGCGCCCTGGAGGAGGCCGTCCAGAACTGGATGGAACTGCGCGGCATGGGGCCGGAGGGGGCCGCCGACGCCGGCGGCGCTATCGGCGAGTACGCCGACTTCCCCGACGCCGCTCGCGAGTTCCTCGACGTCGAGGGATCCGTCCCCGCCGAGTCGGTCGGTCCGACGGACGTCCCCGAGGGCGAGGCCCACCTCGACGCCCTCGTCGAGCGGGTCACCGACGTCGGCGCGTCGGTGTACGCGACGCGCACGACGACGCCGGACCTGGCGGACGTCGGCTTCGAGGCGGTTCGCGTGCTGGTTCCGGAGGCGCAGCCGCTGTTCCTCGGCGACGCGTTCTTTGGGGAGCGCGCGCGGACGGTGCCCGCCGACCTCGGGTTCGAACCGACGCCGGACCGGCCCCACCACCCCTTCCCGTAGCAGATACTTTTATGACACGAGGCGGTCAAGGATCGTGTGGGCTGGTAGCACACCCGTCGCTACCGAGCAACGTGATCGAAGAATTCGACCTCCCGTGTGCCGAATGCGGGCACGAACTCGTACGCACTCGCGCCGACGACCTGGGAACCGACGACCCCGTGCCGGTGGCCGACTGTCCGAACTGCGGCGGCCGGTACTATCCGCGAGGGGCGCTCGAACGCCTCTAGATGCCGAACGTTACTCGCAACATGTCCCTGGTTCCCGGACCGAGACCGACCGCGGTCACCGCGACCAGCAACAGCAGCGCGTAGCGCGGACTCTCGTCGAGGAACTCGTCGGTGAACAGCCACAGCACCAGCGAGGCGACGGCCATCTTGAGGACAAGGAACGGCCACGAGGTGCCGATCAACGCGGAGAGCGACTCCGGCTGGATCGAACTCGTGACGTCGATGACGATGCGGTTTGCCGGGTGCTTCGGGAAGTAGTTGAAGTGGTCCGGTATGCCCAGGACGCGGAGGAAGTCCGCGGAGATGACGTTCGCCACGCCGTCGATGGCCTGGCCCCACAGGACGAAGAGGCCGATGGCACCCGTCGCACCGACCGTCTCGGGCCACCGCGTCTCCAGCGCACGCCAGAGGCCGTAGGCGACGGCCGACGCGAGGACCACCGTCACGGCGAGTATCTGCGGGAAGAGGTAGACGTACTCGCGGGTCACGCCCAGGAACGCGAGGTACAGCAGCGTGACGCCGAGCAGGGCGACGCCGAGGTTGCCCAGCGCCCGGTAGCTATCCTCGACGACCCCGCGTTCGGCCAGCGCGTCGGTGACGACGATGGCCCCGAGCGTGAGCGCGAACAGGACGAAGTAGATGACCGGACTGACGAGCAGGGAGTTGAGCGGGTAGGCGACGAGCGGTTCGACGCCGTTGGCGACGGCCGCGTCGGTCGCGTCCTCGACGACGCGCAACGCACCGCCCAGGAGCATGAACGGGACCAGCGGGTAGTAGAGTTCGACGTCCCGGACGAGTCCGTAGCGTTCCAGGAAGAGGTAGACGCCCACGAGGAAGAACGCGAGCGCGACCATGTAGCCGAACTCGGAGACGAGCGTGTAGC
>CAZMGU010000048.1:0-17015 GCA_964565905.1 uncultured Halobacteriales archaeon | reverse complement strand
CTCGCGGCGGTCATCGGCAAGGCCACCGGCGTGAAGGGCGACAACCGCGTCCACGGCTGGGTCGTCGCCGTCCGCTCCGTCGAGTCGCGCGACGGCATGACCGCCCGCGCCCAGGAGGTCGACTGGGAGACGCTCCAGCGCATCCAGTCCCGCATCACCGGCGAGAACGAGAACGTCTCCCGCGTGCTGTACGACGTCACGCACAAACCGCCCGCGACCATCGAGTACGAGTGAGATGCAGGTCGTCATCGCCGGCCCCGACGAAGGGGCCATCGCCGACGCCGTCGACGCGGAGGGCCACGACGTCTCGGTCGCGTCCATCGGCAATCGCCCCGCCCTGGAGGAGGCGGGCGTCCACGACGCCGACGTCTACCTGCTGACAGACATGGAGCAGGCGACCTCTATCGCCGTCGCAAAGGACCTTAACGACGACCTCCGCGTGGTCGTCTACGCCGAGGGGTCGCTCCCCGACTTCGCCAGCCGGCAGGCCGACCTGGTCGTCGATCCGAACCTCCTCCCGCCCGAGGCCGTCGCGGAAGAACTGGAGTAACGGCGTCGATTACACCTCGCCGCGGTCGCCGGTGACGTACGGCGCGATGGCGTCGAGGCGCTCGGGCGTGACGGTCTTCGTCCCGGGATCGTAGGAGACGACGCCGGCGTCGTCGAGTTTGGGGAGGTGGACGTGGTGGAGTGCGACCCTGGTTTTCTCGGGATCCGACGGGGTTTCGGACGCCGACGCCGCCTCTTCCCGGACGGCCTCGGCTATCTCGTCGAGGCCGATCGGCGAGCGCCGGTCGCGCAGGACGGCGAGTACGTCGCGCCGGAGGGCGCTGCTGAGGAGTTCGAAGGCCGTTTCTCGGTGCTGTGCGTTCGTCAGGTGTGACGTATGGTGGTGACTCATGGGTGGAGAGATACCGTCTCGTAGTGATCCGCGGCGACCGTCTCGTCGGGAGTTGGGCCGCCGCAGTTCGTCCGTACAACTCGTTGGCCGACCGGACATATAAGAGGATCAGCACTTCGACGGGAACACGACGGCTGGTGTTCCTCCCGCACTCCACGCAAGGCACTATCAGTCTCAGGCCCTAACGCCAGCGCATGGACGGACTCCGGGAGGTAATGGACGCCCTGGAACAACTCGGCTTGACGGAGTACGAGGCCAAGTGCTTCGTCGCCCTGACGCGCATCCCCCACGGGACGGCGAAGGAGGTCGCACAGGTGGCCGACATCCCGCGGTCGCGCGTGTACGAGACGATGGAACGCCTCGAGAGCAAGGGACTGATCGAGGTCGAGGAGGGGGAACCGCGGACGTTCCAGAGCGTCAGCGTCGACGCCGCCGTCCGGATCCTCGAGAAGCGCTACGAGACGTATCTCGACACGGTCGAACAGCAACTGCGCACCGTCGAACCGGTGTACAAGGAGACGACCCAGGCCGTGTGGGCCATCTCGAACCACGAACAGGTCACGGAGCGGGTGCTCGACCTCGTGCGCGGCGCGGTCGAGGAGCTCGTGTTGGTAGTGGTCGACGAGAAGGTACTCGAAGACGACCTCCTCGACCAGCTCGCCGAGGCAGAGCAACGCGGCGTTACCGTCTCCGTCGGCACGCAGAGCGACGACGTCCGGGACCGGTTCGCGGAGAGCGACATGGACGCGACCGTCTTCGCCACGGACCTGATCGAGTGGTTCGCCGAGATGAGCGGGCAGTCGCGCATCGGGCGTATCGTGATGGCCGACCGCGGTCCGGTGCTGACCAGCGCCGTCCACGGCGAACAGCTACCCGGCGTCCCGAACGAGACGGCGGCCTGGAGCGACGGCATCGACCACGGCTTCGCGACCTTCACCCAGCGCGTGCTCGCGTACGAACTCGAGGAGAAGACCGCTCAGGAACGGGGAGAGGACGAGTCCTCCTGAGCGCGGCCACCGCTCCCGGAACGCCTCCCGGTCCGTCTCACCGGCCGAGACGGCGACCCGCTTCTCGACCGAAGCGTCCACGGCGCGCCGTAGCCGACGCGCCGCCAGTTCGGGAGAACGTCCCGGGGTAACCCGGCACGGGACAGCAGGGCTCGGACACGGCGACCCGGTAATTTATTTCCCGAGGCGGGGAAACGATCGATCTATGACGTCCCTGGGAGCGATCGAGCGCGTGAACGCCCGGGCCAGCGCGGGGATAGTTGCGGCGTGGCGATCGTACGCGTACGGCCTCGTCGCGGCCGTCGCCGCCGGCGTCGTCGCCTACTCGACGCTCCGGCAGAACGGGGCAGCGACCGTTCCGCTGGTCGCGATTCTCGCGGGGTCGGCGGCCGTCGCCCTGCTCGGACTGGTCGCGTTCGCGGCCGTCCGGACGGGCGGGTCGACCGTCCGGTTCGACCGCGAGGGAGTCGAGTACGACGGGTTCGGCGTCCTCGGCGCGCTGCGCGAACCCACGTCCGTCCCGTACGAGGGAGTGGACCTCGCCGTTCGCACGGACGACGTCGGCGACCGACTCCTCGGGACCGGCACCGTCCGGCTCCTCCGGTCGAACGACTCAGACGTCGTCCTCCACCACGTGAGCGACCCGGGAGCCGTCGAACGAGCGCTCGCCCGGCATGTCCCGGACCCGCTCGAACGCTTCGAGCGACCGGACGACGGTTCGGACGAGTTGCTGCTCCGCGAACCGCGGGCGGTCTGGCTGGCGTGGCCGGACGGGGCGTCGCTCCCCCCGTCGCCGGTCGTCGACGCGGCGGAACTGCACGAGCGCGTCGGCCTCGACCTGCGCGGCGGGCTCGACTACGACGTCGAGGACGGCGCGTCGGACGCCGGCGACTCGCTCATCAGCGCCAGCGACTTCGCGTCGGGGAACTACTCGGGCGGCCGGCCGAAGGACGCGAACGTCGCGTCCGGGTCGTCCGCGACGCAGCCGGAGGAGGGGGCCACGAGCCCCGGTGCCGCGGCCAGCGGCGGCGGCGACGCCGGTATGTGACGGACCTCGCCTGTAGCCTCGCGTTCGCTAGCAGCGGGCGGCCAGGTCGGCCAGGCGCTCCGACCCGCCGCGGGCGAACGGGACGCCGTGACCCATCGCCGCGACGTCGAACTCGGGCGCACGCCGGGAGAGGTCGCGGACGCTCGCCCTGGCGGCGTCGACGTCCCACGTGAGGGGTCGAGGGGACGGTTCCAGACGACCGCCGGTCTCCCGGACGGCGTCGCCGAGCACGCAGACCGACGGGTCCTCGCTGACGTAGGCGACGTGCCCGCGCGTGTGTCCGGGCGTCCCGTAGACGGTGAAGCTACCGACCGAATCGCCGTCCTCGACGGGGACCACTGGATTCGCCGGCGGCGTGAGGAACGGCCCGGCGAGACGGTGGAACAGTCCCTTGCGGTCCGTCCACGGCGGCCGTCGCTCGCCGGTGACTAGCGGCGCATCGGCGGCACCGACGTGGATGGGGACGTCGACGCCGTCGAAGGCAGAGAGGCCGCCGACGTGGTCGGGGTCGTAGTGCGTGACCAGGATCCGTTCGAGGTCGTCGGGGGCGAACCCGGCCGCGGCTAGCCGGGCGCGGATCCGGCGTCCCTGCCGGGGCATCCCGGCGTCGACCAGCGTCGGCGCGCCGCCGTCGTCGACGAGGTACGCACTGGTGCCGCGGCAGTCGAACCACCAGACGTCGTCGGCGACCTGCGTGACCATACGGGTCGTTCGGACGCGACCGTGAAAAGTCGGTAGCTTCGGACGGGGCTACGGGTCGGCCGCCTCGTCGCCCGTGGCGAGGCGGGCGAGACGGGCCGCCTGCTCGGCGACGAGTTCGGCGGTTCCGATCCGTGCGGCCTCCGGGTCGCCGGGGAGACAGAACACCGGCGTCCCGTCGACGACGCCGGCCGTCGCGCGGGTGCCGAGGGCGTCGGTCCCGACCGCTTCGGCGTAGCGCCGGCGGAACTCCTCGCCGAACCCCGGAAGGCCCTTGTCGACGAGCGGGTGGACGGCCTCGATGGTGACGTCGCGCGGCGCGACGCCGGTGCCGCCGGTCGTCACGACGGCGGTGACGTCCTCCCGGCCGGTGAGCGTGTCGACGGTCTGCTGGACCGAGTCGTGGGCGGTCCGGAGGACCTCGCGGGTCGCGACGGCGTGTCCGGCGGACTCGAGGGCCTCGACGACGGCGTCGCCGCCCGGGTCGTCCTCGTGAGTGCGCGTGTCCGACACGGTGACGACGGCGGCCGACACCGACGCCCCGTCCGCCTCGCCGGGGGAGACGTCCCCGTCAGTCGAGGAGGGGTCGTCCGTCGACGCGGTCGTTTCGTCGGCCTCGTCGTCCCCGTCGTCGTCCGGTTCGTGCGTCGTCCGTCCCCGGTTCGTGTCCCGGGACTGGAAGTCGACCATGGAGCCACGTCGACCGGCGACCGGAAAAACACCCGGTGTCGACGACGGGCCGGTCGGTGGTTCGATGGTCGCTCGTCGCGCCGTCGGCCCGCCCGGAGGTTACCGTCCTCGTCGTCGTTTGTCGGAGCCTACTGGCCGCATCCGGCGTCTCGGACGCTGACGACGGCAGTGAGTCGTGATAACAGACCGAAAGCAATATTACACTGGTATTTCACTCACGGGTATGGGAGGGAAGTTTCACTTCGTCTGCCACGAGTGCGTCGAGGAAGGGGTGTACGCCGACCGCTCCGAGGCGGTCACCGCCCGGGACACACACGTTGACCGGACCGGGCACCGGGTGAGTCTGCGGCAGATCACGGAAGCAGAGCCCCGGCAGTGACGACGGTCGGCCGGCCCGGTCCGCCCCCGCGTCGACGGAGCGCCTGCGGGGGTCCGCCGCCGCGGACCGCTAGCGTTTTCCAGTTGCTCCACCCACGGGTGCGTATGGAACGAGGCGTTCGACTCTCCCGACGACCGCCGGTGGGTGCGACCGCAGTCGGTCGGCCGACGCGTTCCCCCCGGGCGTGGTCGGGATGACCGCGGACGGGAGCGACGACGCGGGCTACGTCCATCGACCGGACGGTCGGCCCGCGCGGCCGGCCGACGAGCGGGAGTTCGACTGGCGTGGCTGGGTGCTCGTCGGAACCATCGGGTTCGCCTTCCTCGTCGTCCCCGGGGCGCTGCTCGTCCTTCCGGCGGTGCAGGCGGAGGTGGCGTCCCTCGGACTCTCCCTGCGCGACGCCTACCTGACGCTCCCGCTCGTGCCGGCGCTCCTGCTGGGCGCCGTGGCCGTCTGGTCCGCCGTCCGGTCGCGGGCCTCGTGAACGGACCCCGACGACGGCGGTCGGCCGTCGTTCAAGGCCAGGTTGCAGGTGGGCGCGGACGGCGAGCGGTGCGGAGCGACTCGAACCACCCCGCCGGACTCCCGTCAGGTGGTTCACCCTCATGGATACGTCCGTCGGCCGTGGAGTACAGTCCTGTTACCGGCCGGGGGCGTCCGCCGCGGTGGAAAACGTGAGCGTCGGCCGACGACGGCGGCGAGTAACGCCGTCCTTTTCGATCGTAACCTCGCTGGAACGCTGGTAAGGGCCTTTTTGCAAAGTCCGTTGGACCCGTTCCCTTCGGTGTGACGAACGATAACTTCACCAGACGGCGACTGATCCGGACAGCGACGGTAGCCGCGGCGGTCGGTATCGCCGGCTGTGGCGAACCCGGTGGTAACGACACCGGAACCGAAGAAGGCACCGAGGAGGACGGCGTCGGCGAAGAGACCACCGAGGAAGACGCAGTCGACGAGGAGACGACGGAGGAGGAGGGCGTCCTCGACGGCAACGAGACGACCGAAGAGGAGGGCGTCCTCGACGGGAACGAGACGACCGCGGAGGAGGACGGCCTCGACGGCAACGAAACAACGGAGGAAGGCGGCCTCGGTGCCGAAGAGACGACCGAAGAAGGAACGACCACGTTCTAGCGACCCGACACCGGCGAACGGATGCACGCCGGCGAACCTCGACCGTTTTTCGCGGCAGGACGCCGTCCACGGAGCGCGTGGGCTACGACGGCCGGTTCGCCCGGTCGTCCGCGACGTCCGCGCTCCGTCGCCGACTCACTCGCGCACGTCCCGCCGGACGGCTATCTCGAACCAGGGGCAGAGCCGTAGCTGCCGGTAGTACTTCGGGTTCTCGTGGAAGTGCTCGTAGGGGACCCACATGAGACCGGCCACCTCCTCCGGGTCCGGGTCGAGCGCGGTGTCCTGCAGCGTGGCCTGGAGGACGGCACAGACCTCCCACTCGACGCCGCTGTTCTCGTAGTAGCGCTTGTACTCGAAGCGGTCGGTCACGCGGAGGTCGTCGTACTGGTCGGGCGTGACGCCGAGTTCCTCCTCGAGGCGCTCCCGGGTCGCTTCCTCCTGGCTCTGGCCCTCGACGGGGTGCGAGGCGACCGTGCCGTCCCAGTGGGTGTCCCACAGGCGCTTGCCGAACGCGCGCTGGGCCAGGAGGACGTTGTCGTCCTCGTCGAACAGGAGCGCGGTGAACGCCCGGTGTCGAATACCGTCGCCGGTGTGAGCGTCGAGTCGGTTGACCGTCCCCTGGGGTTCGTCGCGTTCGTCGACCGCTATTACGTCCTGGAGCGCGTTGTCGTGCTCCACCGCGTCGTCACTCATGGCTACCGCATCGAAGCGGTCGGTGATACGGTCTTCGACTCGTCCCGGCCTCACGCGGTCGGTTCCGGTTCGTACGCCTCACCGACCGGGAGCCGGAGCGTCCGGTCCCTGACGTCGAACGAGAGATTCGACTCGGTGAGTATCTCCCCGTCGACGCTGACCTGGTCGGGCGAGGCCCCCAGTTCGACGTCGAGTCGCCTCGCCTCGAAGCAGGTCACGTGCTCCGGTTCGTCGCCCAGTGCCGTCTGGACCGACTCCTCGACGAGGGCGAGCGTCGAGGCGTCCTCGACGACGACCACCTCGAACAGGCCGTCCTCGACGTTCGCCTGGGAGCGTCCCGTGCCGGGAAATCCGCGGGCGTTACCGACGAACGCGACCTTCGCGTCACAGGTCAGGTCCTCCCCCTCGTCCGACCGGACCGTGAGGTGGAGGCTGTCGAACTCCCGGAGCGTCTCGGCCGTCGTCATCGCGTAGGCCAGCGCCCCCCACCGCTCCTTGGCCCCGGAGTCGGTCTCGGCGCTGGCCTCCGCCGTCAACCCGGTGACGCAGGAGTTCAGAAACGGGGTGTCGTTCACGAGTCCGACGTCGATACGGCGGCGCTCGCCCGACTCGATCACGTCGAAGCCGTGTTCCACGCCGGTGACGCCCACGTTCCCCGCGAAGTTGTTGCCCGTTCCCGTCGGAACGACGCCGAACAGCGTGTCCTCGAAGGCGTCCGCGCGGTCGATGCCGCGGACCACGCGCGACAGCGTCCCGTCGCCACCGGCGGCCGCGACGACGTCCGCCTCGCCGGCCGCGGCCGCGCCCTTCTCGACGACGTCCTCGGCCGATTCGGTCTCCCGGACCGCGTAGCCCCGGTCGCCGGCCAGTGCGTGGATCCGGTCGGCGTGGTCCGCGTCGCCGGACGCCGGATTGTAGACGAGGACCCGGTCGCCAGTCGCCGACGGTGGATCGGCCGAGGAACTCACGCCTAGGCAGTGGAGATGCGAACGCAAAAGTGTTCCTGCGCCGTCAGGTGAGGCGTGCGCGTCGTCGACCTCCACACCCACACCCGCTTCTTCCACGGCTTCGACTCCCGCCCGACGCCGTTCGACCCGCTGGGCGCGCGCGTGCTCGGGACGCTCGCCCGGCGACGAGGGCTCGACGGCCTCGCCGTCACGAACCACGACTACTGCTGGCACCGGTTCGACGCCGGACCCGCCGTGATTCCGGGAATCGAGGTCTCGACCACCCGCGGGCACCTGCTGATCGTCGGCCCAGACCCGCCGCTGACCACCGACCCGGGAGCGCTCTCGCCCGCAGAGGCCGTCGACCTGGCCCACGAACGCGGCTGTGCGGCGATCCTGGCGCACCCGTTCCGGAACAGCACGGTGGGCGAGTCCGGTGCCGACGTGGACGCCGTCGAGGTGAACGGGAAGAACCCCGAGAACCAGGCGCGCGCCGGCGAACTGGCCGACGACCTGGGCGTGCCGCTCGTCGGCGGGAGCGACGCGCACTACCCCTTCGAGGTCGGACGGGCGGTGACCGCCGTCGACGTGGCCGACCTCACCCCGTCAAGCGTGGTCGCGGCCATCCGCGAGGGGGACGTCGACCCCGTGGTTCACGAGGACGCGCTCGACCGGGCGATGAAACCGGTCTACCGGGCGGTCCACCGCCTGAAGGGCCACGTCGGCTGAGTCAGCCCCCGTCGTCGGGACCGGCCTCCCGTCGGCCCCGTTCCGGCGACGGATCGCGCCCCGGTGGCGAGTCGCGCCCCGGCGGGACGTCCGCGTGGGACGCGTCCCCGTCGTCGACCGGTTCGACCCCGACCGTTCCCGAGAGGTCCTGCAGGCTGGACTGGTTCAGGTCGACGCCGGCCTCGCGACACCGGTCGACGACGTCCCGGAGGAACGCCGTCCGGATCCGGTAGCGCTGGGAGCGCAACTCGGCGGGGAAGAAGGCCCGCGCGGTCACCACCACTTCGGATTCGAGCAGTCCCGTGACCCGGACGGACGGGGCAGGCGTGTCGACGACGTCCGCCTGGTCCTCGGCCACCGCCCGGATGGTCTCGACGGCCGCCCCCACCTCGTCGTGCTGGACCGCGAACTCGTAGGAGAAACCCACCGGGTCGTGGGCCGTCAGGTTCCGGACGACGCTCGTCGAGAGCTTCTTGTTCGGCACCACGATCATCTCGTTGTCGAGCGTCCGTACGCGCGTCACCCGCAGGTCGATACCGGTGATGATCCCCTCCTCGTCCTCCCAGCGGACGCGGTCCCCGATGTTCACGTCCGGGTCCTGGACCAGGAACGCGCCGGCGACGAAGTTGCCGAGGACGTCCTGGGCCCCGAGGCCGACGGCGAGCGTGACGCCGCCCGCCACGAGCGCCGACCCCGCGAACGCCCCCCGGAAGTCGGCGGCGCTCGCGCCGACGACGACGGCGAGCAACACCGCGGCCAGCCGGAGGAAACTCATGACCCCGTCGGTCATCGTCTCGTCGAACTTCGAGCGCTCCAGCGACCAGCGACCGACCGTCTCGACGACGACGCGACCGACGAGGTACAGTCCGAGCGCGAAGGCCACGAACTCGACGACGTTCTCCAGGAGGGTCGCGTACGTCGAGAGGAAGTCGGTCAGGAACTCGGGGCCGAACTGCATACCCGTAGTTGTCGTTCCAGCGTCAAGAACCCGCGTCCGGCGTCCGCTCGCTCGTCCAGGATCGGACGGTGCCCGGTCGCCTCTCCAGTCAGCGGCTCGCCTCCCTGTCGGTCAGCCGAGCCGTTCGTCGAGAATCAACCTCTGGACTCGACCGATTTCAGAATCAACGGCTCGCTTCCCTATTGGTCAGCCGAGCCGTTCGTCCAGAATGAGTCGAGTCTTGGTGCTCACGACCTCCTCCCGCTCCCGGGCCTGCGTGATCAGTTCGTTGACGCCCTCGGTGTCGGCGCAGTCGACGACGAGGACGACGTCCTCCTGGCCCGAGACCTGCCAGACGAAGTCGACCTCGGGCCACTCGGCCATGTGGTCGGCGACGGCGTGGGTGTCGACGTTGACGTCGACGCCGACCTCGATCATCGCCTTGACGTTCCCCGTCCGCGTAGCGACGGTGAAGCGTTCGATCACGCCCTCGTCCATCAGGCGTTCGACGCGGTTGCGGACGGTCCCCTCGGAGGTGCCCACCTGGTCGGCTATCTCCGTGTAGGGCGTTCGCGAATCGCGCCGGAGGATGCCGAGTATCTCGCGGTCGAGGTCGTCCATCGAGGTTCGGTAGTTGTCGAGGTCCGCACTTGAGGATTACGAAAATCGTAACTCGACTTCGAAAGCAACCCTTATCAGCCCGAACTTTGTACGTATCTCGTAATGGCTGACGCATACGTAGCGCTGGAGGGCGAGCGCGTCGTCGAGGGACGCGCCCGCGCCCCGGGCGCGACGCGCGGCGAACTCGTGTTCACCACCGCCTACACCGGCTACGAGGAGAGCCTGACCGACCCGTCCTACGAGGAGCAGGTCCTCACCTTCTCGTACCCGCTGATCGGCAACTACGGCGTCCGCGAGGAGCGCTTCGAGTCCGACCGGGTCCACCCGCGAGCGGCCGTCGCCCGCGAACTGACCGAGGACGTCGCCGAGTGGCTGGCGTCGGAGGGGGTCCCCGCCGTCGACCACGTCGACACGCGGGACGTCGTCACCGAGATTCGCGACGAGGGAGCGATGAAGTGCGGCATCTCCGCCGGTCCCGACGCCAGCGAGGAGGAGGCCCTCGAACAGTTGCGCCAGTGCGAGCACATGTCCGACCACACCGACATCGGCGCGCAGGTCAGCGTCGACGAACCCGAGGTCCACAACGAGTCGGGCGACGGGCCGACGGTGGCGCTGATCGACTGCGGCGCGAAGGGCTCCATCCGCTCCTCGCTCGTCGAGCGCGGGGCCGTCGTCCACGTGTTCCCCCACGACGCGACCCGCGAGGACGTCGACGCGGTCGACCCGGACGTCCTCTTCGTCTCGAACGGCCCCGGCGACCCCGTCAACTTCGAGGCCGCCGGCGAACTCGTCGAACAGACCGTCGGCGAGGTGCCCCTGGCCGGCATCTGTCTCGGCCAGCAGGTCGTCGCCAACGCGCTCGGCGGCGAGACGGAGAAGATGGAGTTCGGCCACCGCGGCGTCAACCAGCCGGTCCGCGACCTGCGCTCCGGCCGCGTCGTCATGACCACGCAGAACCACGGCTACACCGTCGCCGACCCCGGCGAGAAACTCGACGTCACGCAGGTCAACGTCAACGACGACACGCCCGAGGGCCTGGAGAACGACGACCTGGGCATCATCACGCGCCAGTACCACCCCGAGGCCAACCCCGGCCCGAACGACTCGCTGGACTTCTTCGACGACGTGCTGGCGCTGGCCGAGGAGTAGCAAACCGCCGATTCGGACCCTTCTTATCGCCGCGTTAAGCCGACTATCGACTGCATAGGGAAGACCGACTCCCGTGAACGCGCGCCCGTCGGCCGGGCCACCGGTCCCCGTCGCGTTCGGACCCCGGCCGCCGAGAGACATGAGACTGCGCAGACGAACCTCCACGGCAGTCGCGTTCGCAGTGTTACTCCTGGCGTCGGCTGCCGTCGCCGGAGTCCCGACGAACGTAGTCGCACAGGCGGACGAACCGACCGCGGAGAACGGCTCCGACGGCGACGCGCGGGCGACGAACGACTCCTGGGCCACCTACCGGGCCGACTCGGCACGCACGGGCGCGACGGGGGCCGACGGACCCGAACCGTACGCGGCCGTCGCGTGGCGGGACAGGTTCACCGGCGCGCCGACGGCCTCGCCCACCGTCGTCGACGGGACGGCGTACCTGGCCGTCGAGACCGGTGACGCCGAGACGCCGAGGGGTGCGGTCGCCGCGTACGACGCCGCGTCGGGCGACCTGCAGTGGGACCGAACCGGCCTCGGTGCGCCTCACGGCTCGCCGACCGTCGTCGACGACACCGCGTACGTCGTGACCGGCGCGGACACGAGCGAACTCGGGTGGGCCCGGGAGGACGACGGCGCCGGCGGCCTCTACGCGCTGGACGCCGACACCGGTGAGACGGAGTGGGTCCGGAACGACACCGACAGCTGGCGAGACGCGCCCGCGTACGCGAGCGGGCTGCTGTTCGCCGTTCGGCAACCGGAGACGCCCGAACACGCCGACAGTTCGCTCGTCGCGGTCGACGCCGACAACGGCGAGACGCGCTGGTCGGTGCAGGCAGAGCGCCTCGTCGCCGCCGGGAACGGGACGGTGTTCGCGACGGACGAACGCCGGCAGTTCGACGAACCGAAACGGCTGTACGCGGTCGACGCCGCCACCGGCGAGCGCCTGTGGACCGTCGAGGTCCCCGGGACTATCGACTTCGGAGAAGCGGCCGTCACCGACGCGGCCCTGTTCGCCACGGACGACCGGGACGGTCGGGCCGAGGTCCGTGCCTACGCGACCGGCGACGGGTCGCTCCGCTGGAACGCCACCGCGGCGAACGGGTCCGACTGGGCGTCCCGCCCGGCCGTCGCCGACGACGGGGTGTTCGTGGCCGTCGAGGGCGCGAGCGGCGACGAGTCCGTCGTCCGCCTCGACGCGGCCACGGGGGCAGTGGTCTGGCGGTACGACCGGCCGAACGGCGTCCTGTCGAGCGCGCCGACCGTCGCGAACGACACCGTCCTCGTCGCCGGCGAGTCGCTGCGCGAGACGAGCGAGGTAGGCGAGGCCGGTAATGGACCGTACCGCGGCTGGATGACGGTCGCCGTCGACGCCGACGCCGGCACCGAGCGCTGGGCGTCCGTCTTCGACCACGGGGAGCGCATGCAGTACGCCGCGCCGGCGTCCCCGTCGGTGGTCGGTGACCGCCTCTACCTCGCCGCGAACGAGGACACGTGGCCCGACGACGCCACCGGCTACCTGTTCGTCGCGAACTCGACGACGTCGGCGCCCGACGGGACGAACGTCCCCTCGGACGGGGTCCACGAGGAAGACCTCGCCCCGGACGCCCGCGTCGACGTCACCCGGACCGATCCGGACGCCGAGTTCGGGGACGAGATGACCGTCGCGCTGAACGGGAGCGCCTCGTCCGTCCGGAACGGAACGATCACCGGCTACGAGTGGGACGTCGACGACGACGGGAGCTACGAGCGCACCGGCGCCGAGACGACGGTCACGCTCGAACCGTGCGAGTTCACGACGGTGACGCTCCGGGTGACCACCGACGGCGGTGCCACCGCCACCGAGAGCGTGCAACTGGCGAACGACTAGCCCGCGAGGCGCGGTGCGGTCCGAACGACCGTCGCTTCGACGCGCTTCGACGGCGACCGGAGCTATCACCACCTCTTTGTGCTCCAGGTCGCTGGTAACTCCTGATGCAGTTCACGGGCGTTCCCCGACGGCTCCGGCGGCGGGTCCGCGGCGACCCGGCGCTCGCCGCCGTCCTCGCGCTGGCGGCCCTCGCACTCGCGGCCCGCCTCGTCTTCCTGGGCGACCGGGTCGCCCACTTCGACGAGGGCCGGGTCGCCTACTGGACGCTGCGTTACCACGAGACGGGGGCCATCTCCTATCGCCACGTCGTCCACGGGCCGCTCGTCCAGCACGTCGACGCCCACCTGTTCGGCCTATTCGGGACGAGCGACGCCGTCTCCCGCCTCCCCGTCGCCGTCTTCGGCGGACTCCTGCCGCTGGCCGCGCTCCTCCTCCGCGACAGACTGGACGACGACGAGGTGGTCGCGCTCGCCGGCTTCCTCGCTCTCAACCCCGTCCTGCTCTACTACTCCCGGTTCCTCCGGAGCACGCTGCTGGTCGCGGGACTGGCGTTCGTCGCGTTCTGCCTGCTCGTCCGCGCCGTCGACGGGCGCGGCGTCGGCTACGTCTACGCCGCGGCGGTGGCGCTCGCGCTCGCGTTCGCGGCGAAGGAGAACGCCGCCGTCTACGTCGTCACCTGGGCCGGCGCGGTGCTGTTGCTGTCCGACCCCGTCCTCTTCGGCCCCCGCTCCTCGGAAACGGCGGGTTTCGACTTCGGCGGCGGACGCGTCGGACCGTGGCCGCCGGACGAGTTCCTCGAATCGGTACGCGCCCGGGCGTACGCGGGCCACGCCGTCGGCGCGCTGGCCGTCTTCGCGCTCGTCGCCCTGTTCTTCTACGCGCCGCGGGACCCGGGCGGCGTGGGGCTCTGGTCGGCGGTGGGGAACCCGACGACGCTCCCGGCGCTGCTGGACGCCACGCTGGAGGACGTCGTCGCCGGCTACGACTACTGGTTCGGCCAGTCGAGCGAACCCGGCTGTCACACTGACTCGCTCGCGGCCGCCTACGTCTGCTTCCTCGGGCAGTTCCTCGGGACGCTCCTGACCGCCGCGACGGCGCTGACGCTGCTGGCCGTCGGCGGGTTCCTCGTCGCCCGCTACGTCGACCCCCGCCCGCGCCCGCTCGTCGCGTTCGCGTCCTACTGGGGGTTCGCGAGCGTCCTCGGCTACCCGCTCGGCACGGACATCTACGGGGCGTGGATAACGGTCAACGCCATCGTCCCGCTGGCCGTCCCCGCCGCCGTCGGCGTCGCGGCTCTCTACCGACAGGGCCGCCGGTCGCTCCGGGCGGGCGACCGGGTCGCCCCCGCGCTCCTGGCGCTCGCGCTCGTCCTCGTGGCCGCACAGACCGGCCTGACCGTCGCCACGGCGGTGTACGCCGACCCAGCGGGGTCCGACAACGAACTCGTCCAGTACGCCCAGCCGAGCGACGACGTCCGGCCCGCCATCGAACGGCTGGAACCAAGCGACGGCCCCGACATGGTGGTGTACGGGGAGGCCCTGACGAACGACGGTATCCGGGGGCCGATACCGCCCGCCTGCGCGGACTACCGGGACCTGTTACCCCTCCAGTGGTACTTCGAGCGACGGGGGCTGAGCGCAACCTGCGCGGCCGACCCGGCGGCGCTCGACCGGGTGCTGGCCGACGGATGGCCCCAGCTAGTCGTCGCCCGTGACGCGAACGAGTCGGCCCTCGCGACCCGACTCGACGGCTACGAGTCGCGGAGCTACGACCTGCGCGCGGGCGACGACGCGGTCACCTTCTACGTGCGAGACGGGGCGTGACTTCGGCGCGGCGTCGGCCCTGTCGACCCCGGGCGCTTATGCCGGACCCGGTGCTGGCTCCGAGTCGATGAGAGGAGTTTCTCGATGACGGGGGCGGATCCGGGCGAGAGGGACGACGAGGGCACCGTCAAGGAACACGTCCAGCGCCACTGGAACGGACGCGCGGCGGGATTCGACGACGAGAGCCAGCACGGTATCCACACCGCCGAACAGCACGACCGCTGGACGTCGGTCCTGCGCGAGTGGACCGGCGACGACCCGCTCCGGGTCCTCGACGTCGGCTGTGGAACCGGCGTCGTCTCGCTCCTGCTCGCCGACATCGGACACGACGTGACCGGCGTCGACTTCGCGCCGGCGATGCTCGAACGGGCCCGCGAGAAAGCGGCGGCACACGAACACTCGGTCGCCTTCCAGCGCGGGGACGCGGAGGAACTCGCGGTCCCCGACGACGCGTTCGACCTGGTCACCGCCCGGCACCTCGTCTGGACGCTCCCGGACCCGGCGGCGGCGGTCCGGGAGTGGCAGCGCGTCGTCGAACCGGGCGGACGAATCTTGCTGATCGAGGGGTACTGGGACCACGACGAACCGTGGGACGAGTACGAGGCCATCCACGACGACCTGCCGATGTACGACGGCCGACCGCCGGGCGAACTGCGCGAGTTCCTCCGGCGGGCGGGACTCCGCGAACTGGACCACGAACCGCTGCAGGACCCGGTGCTGTGGGGGCGAGAGCCGCGCCACGACTACTACGTCCTGACCGGGACGGTGCCCGACTGAACCGCGACGCCGGTGCGGAACCGTTCGATAGAAAGTGTCGCTCGCCGCGGTGGCCCTACTTGCCCCACTCGCGCTGGGTCTTGGGCCGGGTCTTCACGTCCTGCACGGAGAGGGGCTGGTCGTCGGAGTTGATGGCTTCCAGCGCGGCCTCGGCCGACTCGAGGGTCGAGAAGTAGGTGACCGTGTTCTCGACGCAGGCCTCCAGCACCTCGCGGTCGCGGGAGAGGACCAAATCGACCTCGCCGTCCTGGATGGCCTGGATAATCGCCTCTGTGTCCTCGAAGTCGTCGAAGTCGCGCACGTCGAAGTGCTCCTCGAAGCCCAGCACCGGGAGGTCGACGATTGCGGTTCCGTCGAGGGGGATCGGCTTGCCGACGGCCTGCTGGGCCTTCTGGTAGGCCTTGCCGAAGGAGCCGGCGGTGCCCATCACCTCGCCGGTGGACTTCATCTCCGGCCCGAGGCGCGGGTCCGAACCCTTCAGGCGGTCGAAGGGGAGGACGACCTCCTTGACCGACACCTGGTCGGGGATCTGCTCCTCGTAACCCAGTTCGTCGAGCGACGCGCCGGCCATCACCTTCGCGGCTATCTTCGCGATGGGGACGCCCGTCGCCTTGGAGACGAACGGGACGGTGCGGGAGGAGCGCGGATTGGCCTCGAGGACGTACACCTCGCCGTCGCGGACGGCTAGCTGGACGTTCAGCAGGCCCTCGGTGTCCAGTGCGGTGGCTATCTCCTCGGTGACCTCCCGGATGCGCGGCATGACCGCCTCTATCTCGTCGGAACGGGGCGGGATCATGCAGGCGGAGTCGCCGGAGTGCACACCTGCAGTTTCGACGTGTTCCATCACGCCGCCGATGAGGACGTCCTCGCCGTCGGCCACGGCGTCGACGTCCAGTTCCACGGCGTCGGAGAGGAACTCGTCCACGAGGATGGGTTTGTCGGGGGAGACGCGGACCGCCTCCTCGATGTAGGTCTTCAGGTCCTCGTCGTTGTACACGACGTCCATCGCGCGCCCGCCGAGCACGTAGCTCGGACGGACGAGGACGGGGTAGCCGATGTCGTGGGCCAGTTCCAGGGCCTCCTCCTCGGAGAACGCGGTGCCGCCCTGGGCCTGGGCGATGCCCAGGTCGTCCATCAGCCTGTTGAAGCGATCGCGGTCCTCCGCGAGGTCCATGGCGTCGACGGAGGTGCCCATGACCTCGCAGTCGAGGTCGCGGCGGTCGAGTTCCGCTTCGAGCGGGTGGCCGATGTCGACGGAGGTCTGGCCGCCGAACTGGACCATCACGCCGTCGGCGTCGGTGGCCTCGACGACGTCGGCCACCTCCTCGGCCGTGATCGGCTCGAAGAACAGGCCGTCGGAGGTGTCGTAGTCCGTCGAGACGGTCTCGGGGTTGTTGTTGACGACGTGGGCGTCGATGCCCGCCTCCTCCAGCGCGCGGACGGCGTGGACCGAGCAGTAGTCGAACTCGACGCCCTGCCCGATGCGGATGGGGCCGCCGCCGACCACGACGACGCTCTCGACGTCGGGGTCGATCTGGAGTTCGTTGCGGTCGATGCCCGAGACCGGGTCGCGCGTCGAGTAGTAGTACGGCGTCGTCGCCTCGAACTCGCCGGCGC
>CAZMGU010000047.1:0-17436 GCA_964565905.1 uncultured Halobacteriales archaeon | reverse complement strand
CGTGTCGCGCATCTTTGCTGCCTGTGGGTCCCTGCCACGGGTATACTTTTCGAGAACACTGCCGCCCCGCGGGGCGAGACGGCCCCCCGTCGACCGGGGAGCGCCCCCTCGCCGTCGAGGACGCCTCGCGCGGCTACAGGTCCAGGACGCCCCTGTAGTACTCCTCGACCGTGTGGTGTCCGGCGACCTCCTCCTCGACGGTCCGGTAGTAGTCGTCGACCGCCGCCCGGACGTCGTCGCTCACCTCGAACTCGTTGTCCTCGTAGAACTCGGACGTGACGCCCATGTTCCGCAGCATCACGTAGTACCCCTTCGGCCGGAAGATGATCGGGTCCTCGACGTCGGGGTCGTTCCACGTCGGGTGGACGTTCGTGTCGAAGCCGTTGCGGTCGAACTCGCTGACGAGGTGTTCGACCCGGTCGCTTACCTCCAGCGACTGGACGGACTCCCAGAACTCGGTGTCGCCGTCGGCGAACCTGTAGTGGATGCTGATGAAGTCGTGGATGGACTCCCAGCACTGGCGCACCCAGGCGTTGTACGTGTCGCGAATCGCCTCGTCGTCGACCCGGCCGTGGGACGACAGTAGGTTCGAGAGCCTGACGGCGGCCTGGGCGTTGGCGGTGAGGCCGGTGGACTGGAGCGGTTCGACGAACCCCTCGGCGTTGCCGATGGTCACGCAGTTCCCCTGCCACGCCCGGTCGTGGTAGCCCGAGGTGAACTCGTATTTCGCGACGTCGGCCTCGGAGACGGAGTCGGGGCAGTGCTCTACGAACTCGGCGAGGGCAGCGTCGTCGTCGACGAACTCCGAAGCGAAGACGTAGCCCAGGTCCCGGTTGTCGTAGGTGTCGATTTGCCAGAACCAGCCGTTATCGCCCGTCTCGATGACCGTCGCCGGGACGGCGTCCGAGAGCGAGTAGTCCGCTCTCGCGTTGAACGCGGAGTCGAGGGGGAGGTCGAACTCGCGGAACTCGGCGTCGAGTTCCGACTTGATCACCCGGTTGAACCCGGAGGCGTCGACGTAGAGGTCCGCTTCGTACGTCTCGCTCTCGCTGCGAATCCGATCGACGTGGTCGCCGGTCGTCTCGACGGCGACTATCTCGTCGTCGACCAGGTCGATACCGCGCTTCCGGCACAGGTCCCGCAGGAAGTCGTTGAACCGGCGCGTGTTCAGGTGGTAGGCGAACTTCGTGTACTTCTGGAGTTCCCCCGTCCGGGGCGAGAAGTTGTAGGGCGACTTGCGCTGGTCGACCATCTGCTCGCACCGCGTCCGGTGGTCGGGGCTGTCGTAGCACTCGTCGTAGTAGTAGTAATAGCGCTCGACGGCGTCCGGCGCCCCGACGCTCGGGAACTTCCGGTCGCCGTCGAAGGGGTAGTGGAACGGCCGGTTGCCACACCAGTCGCGGAAGTACACCGACGCCTTCCAGACGGGTTTCACGTCGGCGACGAACTGCTCCTCGTCGACGTCGAGCACGTCGTGGAGGATGTGGTAGATCCGGAGGTAGGTGCTCTTGCCGACCTGGGGAACGTCGCGCTCGAAGTCGTCGACCACGGAGATATCGAGCCCCGGATTCAGCTTCTGCAGACAGAGGCCGGCCAGCAGGCCGGAGTCACCACCACCCACGATGGTCACCTCGTCGATCGTATCGCGCATCTTTGCTGCCTGTGGGTCCCTGCCACGGGTATACTTTTCGAGAGTGGTCACTGCGGCCGTCCGCCGCCGCGCCGAACCGGGGCCCGGCCAGACGAACGGGCAGCGAACGGGGCGGCGTGACCGGACCTACGGTTCGTGCAGGGTGTTCTCGATGGTGATCTGCACGTCGTCGACCGAGGCAGTGACGTCGAGGGCGACGAAGACGGCGGCCGAGTCCGTGTGAGCCCGGACGACGATGCCGTGGTCGAGGAAGGTGACGAACGTCTGGACTTCGCCCAGCCAGAGCATGTCCTCCAGCAGGTCCCGTTCCAGGAAGTCGATGTGGTAGTAGTCGAACAGCGCGTCCGCCTCGTCCTCGATACCGTCCCGACCACCGTGTCGCTCCGCCACCTGTTCGGAGACGAACAGCAGTTCGTGGGACTGGGCGTTGTACTCGGCGATCATCTGTAACTCGTCGGCTGCGACCGATTCGAGTGCGTCCGCAAGCGCGTCGGCCGGTGGACCGACGATAGTCGACGCCCGTTTGAAGGCCATCGTCCACGATCGATCGGTATGGTAACTGGTAACGTTTGTACCTATATGGTTAGGAAGTGGAAACGGTCGACGGCGGGGCCAGCGGCGGTACCCCGCCCCGCGGCCGCGACTCCCGCTACGCGTCCACCGAGACGACGACCTTCCCCTGGTGCTCGCCGGCCTCGACGTACCGGTAGGCGTCCCGCACCTCGTCGAAACCGAACACCCGGTCGATCACCGGTTCCATCTCCTCGACGGCCATCGCCCGGAGCATCCGGTCGAACATCGCGCGGCTACCGACGCCCATCACGCCCTCGACTGTGAGCGCCTTGCCGAGCGCGGGCGTCGGGTCCACCTGGCCGCCCTGCCCCGCGAGGACGCCGATGAGGTGGACGTGCCCGTCGAACGCCGCGGCCTGGAGCGACTGGTCCAGCGTCCCCGGACCGCCCACCTCGACGACGTGGTCCACGCCGCCGACCCGCTCCTGAACGACATCGCCCCACTCCGGCGTCTCCTCGTAGTTAATCGTCTCGTCGGCGCCGAGTTCGCGGGCCCGCGCCAGTTTCTCGTCGCTGGAGGAGGTGACCACGGTGCTCGCGCCGTGCATCGTCGCGAACTGGAGGGCGAACGTCGAGACGCCGCCGGTGCCCAGCGCCAGGACGCTCTCGCCGGCACCCAGGTCCCCGTCCTCGGCCAGCGCGCGCCAGGCGGTCAGGCCGGCACACGAGAGGCTAGCGCCCTCCTCGTCGGAGAGGTAGTCGGGGAGGACCGGGAGGCTCTCGGCCGGAAACGTCGCGTACTCCGCCAGCGCGCCGTCGACGTTCCCGCCGGTCGACCGGGCCACCTTCGCGGGCGTCGCCGCCCCCTCGACCCAGTCCGGCGCGAACGGCGTCGCCACGCGGTCCCCCTCGGAGAGTCGCTGGACGTCGTCGCCGACGGCGACCACCTCGCCCGCGCCATCGGAGAGCGGGACGACGGGGAGGTCCGTCGCGGGGTAGACCAGGTCGGAACTCGCGATGGCCAGGTCGCGGTAGTTGAGCGAACAGGCGCGGATTCGGACGAGCGCCTCGTCGTCGGCTGGTTCCGGCCGGTCCCGTTCGGTCCGCACCACGCCCTCGTACTCCGCCGTCGGCTCCCGCACTTCGTACAGTTCCATATCGTCCGAAACGATGTCGCCCGGCGGGTTCGGTGTTGTACTCCCCCGGTATTTTGCCGGCTCTCTTCAGGACGTCCGGGTCGCCGCGAGCGGTGCCCCGGAGCCCCGCTCAGACGCCCGCGCGCTCCCAGACCGTCTCCATCGCCCGCATCGTCTCCGCGGCTGCCTCGTCGGCCGGTAGCGCCTCGACGCGCGCGCTGAACGGCTCCGCCGTCACCGGCCCGTCGTAGCCGACGTCGGCCAGGTGGCCCAGGAAGGACTCGACGTCGACGACGCCCGTCTCGCCCGGGAGCCGCCGGACGGTGTCCTCCTGCTCGTCGACGGGGACCCCGTCCGGCGCGTCGTTGACGTGGACGTCGACGACGTCGTCGCCCGTCAGCGCCCGGAGGTCCGCGACGGACTCGCCGGCCGTGTACCAGTGCCAGCTGTCGAGCAGCAGGCCGACCGACTTGGCGTCGATGGCCGCACACAGTTCGAGCATCCCCTCGGCGGTGTGGACGAACTCGTACTCGTGGCCGTCCCGGAGCGTCCGGTGACCCAGGTACTCCAGGCCGAGGTCGATGCCGTGGTCGGCGAGTATCCGGGCCGGGCGTTCGAGGCGCCGGCGGTGGAACTCGAAGTTGTCCTCGAAGGCCCGCTCGTCGCTGAAGGACAGCACGTACGTGCTACAGCGCGTACAGCCGACCGCCTCGGCCAGTTCGGCCGTCTCCGCCAGCGCCTCGACGTCGCGCTCGTACTCGTCGTCCTCGCCGGCGAACGCGACGGGGAGCGCGAAGCTCCCGGGCCGCAGGTCGTGCTCGGAGAGGACCGCGAGGTAGTCGTCCGGGCCGTGTTCGCGCAGGTAGTCCACGTCGACCTGGATGCCCTCGAAGCCCGTCTCGGCCGCCAGCGCTGCCGCCTCGGGGAACGGCAGGTCGATGCCCAGGTCGCCCGGACCGAAACTCGTGTACATGCGGTACCGTACAGTCGTGGACGCGCCCCATTACGCTTGCTACGCGTGGACGTACCGCGCAGACCGGCCGGGTCAGGGCGTCCGCTCGCCCGCCTCGACGGTCGTCTCCAGCCAGTTCTCCTCGGGCGGCAGCGGACAGGAGAACGTCTCGCTGAACGCGCAGAAGGGCGTGTACGCGAGGTTGAAGTCGACGGTCACCTCGTCGCCGTCCGTCAGGTCCCGGTCGGGTTCCAGTTCCATGTACCGCCCGCCCTCGTAGGTCTGCTGCCCGGTCGTCTTGTCCCTGAAGGGGACGAACAGGACGTCCGACTCGTCGCCCTCCTGGCGGTAGCCGTGGAGTTCGCGCCGGTCACCGTCCAAGTCGAACTCGAAGGTGACCCGACGGAGGTACCGGACCGTCCGGTCGTCGGTCGTCTCCATCTCGACGGGTTCGGGGTCGTCGTGGACCCGGACGGTCGCCTCGACGCGGTAGTCGGGGTCCGGGTCGTAGTAGTCCAGTCCGTCGAACTCCGTCCGCTCCTCCGGCGGGATGGGGGACTGGCGGTGCTCGCCCAGGAACTCGTCCTTCTCCCGCCGGTTCGCCCGCAGTCGGTCGGCCCAGTCGTCGGTGTCGCTCATTACCGGTGATACCGGGCCGCGCGGTTTCACGGTGACGGACGACGGCGTCCGATCGGCAGTTCATTGGTCGTGGCCGTCCCAGCCACGGGCGTGACCAGAACCGACGCGCTCGCGATAGGCGAGACGGCGTTCCCGTTCCACGACTTCGACGAGATGGCACCGGCGATGGCGGCGGCCTTCGGCGACGTCGTCGACCTCACCCTGACGACCGAGAAGGACGACCTGCGCGACCTCTCGGGGTACGACCTCGTCGTCGACTACCTCACCGACAGCACGCTCACCGATGACCAGCGCGACGGCCTGCTCTCGTTCGTCCGGAACGGTAGCGGCTACCTCGGCGTCCACTGCGCCGCGGACCTGACGAGCACGTCGGACGGCGAGGGCGGCATCGCTGCCCGCGACGACCCGTTCCCGGAACTCCGGGAGATGGTCGGCGGCCACTTCCTCGACCACCCGGAGCAGTCGGCCTTCGGCGTCGACGTCGTCGACGGCGACCACCCAGTCACCGCCGGCGTCTCCGACTTCGAGGTGTTCGACGAACCGTACCAGGTCGAGGCCGACGAGGACCGGGTCCGCGTCCTCGCCCGGATGGACCACCCGGACCTGCCGGACTACCCCGTCGTCTGGGTCGACTCGTACGGCGACGGGCGCGTCTGCTACGCCTCGCTCGGCCACACCGAGGAATCGTTCGAGCACCCGGAGTACCGGACGATACTGCGCAACGCCGCCGGCTGGGTCGCCGGCGCGTAGTCTCTCGTAACCTCTCGTACCCGCCCGCTGTTCTTCGACCGGATTACCACTCCTCGGGCCACGCGGCCGGGAGCGGTTCGGGCCGCTCCAGGTTCGCGTCGAGGGCGACGTACTCGCTCTCGGCCGACGACTCCCGGACGGCGGCGAGCACGTCGAGGACGTGCCCGGCGAGGTCGCCGCTCGTGCGGTGGTCCCAGTCGGTCCGGACCGCCGACGCCAGGTCCGCGACGCCGGCCCCGCGACCGGCGGTGTACTCGTGGGTGAGGTCGACCTCGCTGAACCCCTCCTCGCCGCGCCGCTGGACCTGGACCGGCCCGTCGAAGCGGTTCGGGTCGGAGAGTCGCAGCGTCCCCTCGGTACCGTATATCTCGAACGCCGGCATCGGGAACGACGACCCCTGGACGTCGAAGCTCATCAGCAGGTTGGCGACCGCGCCGTTCGCGAAGTCGACGACGCCGGCCTCGTGGGTCGGCACCTCGACGTCTATCGTCTCGCCGTCGCGGGGCTGGCTGGTGATCGTCCGCTCGTCGCTCGCCTCGGTCACCGACCCCGCGACCCTCGTCGCCGGGCCGAGCATCGACACGAGCGCGGTGACGTAGTACGGCCCCATGTCGAACAGCGGGCCGCCCCCTTCCTGGTAGTACAGGTCCGGGTTCGGGTGCCAGTGTTCGTGACCCGGCGAGGTCCAGATGGCCGTCGCGCCGACGGGCCTGCCGATGTCGCCCCCGTCGACGACGCTCCGGCAGGTCTGCAGGCCGGCCCCGAGGAACGTGTCCGGCGCGGACCCGACCAGCAGCCCCTCCCGCTCCGCGACGTCGAGGATCCGTCGCGCTCCCTCGCTGGTCGCCGCCAGCGGTTTCTCGACGTAGACGTGGTTGCCCGCCTCCAGCGCCTGGGTACAGGTCGCCTCGTGGACCGACGGCGGCGTGAGGTTGATCACTATCTCTATCTCCGGGTCGGCGAGCATCTCCTCCGGGTCCATCGCGGTGACGCCGTACTCGTCCGCTTTCCGGACCGCGCGCTCCGTATCGAGGTCCGCGCAGGCGACTATCTCGTAGGCGTCGAAGCGGTCGCCGGCCGAGAGGTAGGCGTCGCTGATGGTTCCACAGCCGAGGACTCCCGCTCGTACAACGTCCATGGTACCCAATTCCGACGGCCCGGAAAAGAGGTGTCGGCTCTCGAATGGAGTGGTGTTGCGTCGTGGGTGCCGGGCTTCGGATGGAGCGGTGTTCCGTTACTATCGAGCCGGAACCAGATTTGCTAATAACACCCCGAAAGCCCCGGCCGGCCGCCCCTTTCAGTCCCGCCCGCATGGACCAGTTCACCAGGCGACGATGGCGGGACGTTCGAGCCGTCTACGCCCGTCTTTCGGTAAAGCCGTGCACCCAAACACAGCTACTCGCCGTCCCCGACCACTTTTTCCGGCGGCCGACCCGACCGTCGCGTATGGAGGCGTTCGTCGCGCCGCTCCTGGCGCTCCCCGGCCTCCCGTCGCTCCCGGCGTGGTGGCCCTGGGGGAACGAGTCCTACGAGGTGACCCGGTTCCTCCTCCGGCGGGGGCTGGCGTTCGTCTACCTCGTGGCCTTCCTCGTCGCGGCGCGGCAGTTCCGGCCGCTGGCCGGCGAGGACGGCCTGCTCCCCATCGAGCGCTACGTGGAGTACGCCGACTTCCGCGACCGGCCGAGCCTGTTCTACTTCTTCCCCGACGACCGGGTCATCGGCGCGGCGGCATGGCTCGGGGTGGCCCTGTCGCTCCTCGCGCTGCTGGGAGTCCCCTCCGCGCTCGGCCTCGGTGCGACAGTTGCCGTCTGGGGCGTCCTCTGGCTCCTCTACCAGTCGTTCGTCAACGCGGGGCAGACGTTCTACGGCTTCGGCTGGGAGTCGATGCTGCTGGAGGCGGGCTTCCTCGCTATCTTTCTGGGGAGCGCCGGCCACGCCACGCCGGAACCGGTGGTCTGGCTCTTCCGCTGGCTCCTCTTCCGGAACATGCTCGGGGCCGGGCTGATCAAGTGGCGGGGCGACGACTGCTGGCGCGACCTGACCTGCATGGACTACCACTACGAGACGCAGCCGATGCCCAACCCCCTGTCGTGGTACGTCCACCACCTCCCCGACCGGTTCCACCGGCTCGAAGTCCTGAGCAACCACGTCGTCGAACTGGCGATTCCGTTCCTCTACTTCGCGCCGCAACCGGTCGCCGCGATAGCGGGGGCGGCGACCGTCGCGTTCCAGGCGTGGCTGATCCTCACGGGCAACTTCTCGTGGCTGAACTGGCTCACCGCCGTCCTCGCCGTCTCGACGTTTGCCGACGCGACGCTGGCGTGGCTCCCGATGGCGGCGGTGACCGATGTGATGACGGCGCCCGCAGCGACCGGCCCCGTCCCGCCCGCCCTCTGGGTCGCCGTCGCTCTCCTCGTCGCCGTCGTCCTCGTCCTGAGCTACTGGCCCGCGCGGAACCTCCTCTCGTCTCGACAGGCGATGAACACCAGTTTCGACCCGCTCCACCTCGTCAACACCTACGGCGCGTTCGGCTCCATCACCCGGACGCGCCACGAGATAGTGGTCCGCGGAACCGACGACGACCCGCGGGACCCGGACGCCAAGTGGGAGACCTACGAGTTCCCGGGGAAGCCGACCGACCCCGAAAAACGGCCGCCACAGATCGCGCCGTACCACCACCGACTGGGCTGGCAACTCTGGTTCGCCGCGATGTCGGGCCCCCGCCGCAACCCGTGGTTCCGCCGGCTACTGACGAAACTCCTCGACGGCGACGAGGGGGCGAAGCGACTGCTGGCGACGGACCCGTTCCCCGACGACCCGCCCCGGTACGTGTCGGCGGACCTCTATCGGTACCGCTACACGACGCCAGAGGAGCGCCGCGAGACGGGCCGGTGGTGGCACCGGGAACGAGTCGACACCTACCTGGGCCCCCTCTCGCGGGAGCGACGGGGTCGCGCCTCGTTCGACCGCGAGACGGGCGAGCGGTGAACCGGCGAACGTTTAACCGGAGTCCCCGCCCCAGTACGGACATGGCCATCGGCGACGTCACCCGCGCGAGTTCCGTGCACGAGGACCTGTGGTACGTCGACACGGGGATGTACGGCGTCGAGGAGTACGGCTCGGTGTACGTCCTCGACGCGGAGCGACCGGCGCTCGTCGACACCGGCATCGGGACGAACTACGAGCGGGTCGCCGCCGCCGTCGACGAGGCCGGTATCGACCGCGCCGACGTCGCGACCCTGGCGGTCACGCACGTCCACCTCGACCACGCCGGCGGTGCGGGCTACCTGGTCGACGAGTTCCCGAACGCGACCGTCCACGTCCACGAGGCCGGCGCGTCCCACCTCGTCGACCCCGGACGCCTCTGGGAGGGGACGAAGGCGGCCGTCGGCGACCAGATCGATTCGTACGTCGAACCGCGCCCAGTCCCCGAGGACCGGATCGTCGAGGTCGCCGACGGCGACGGGATAGACCTGGGCGACCACGTCCTGCGGGTCCACCACGCGCCCGGGCACGCCCCCCACCAGGTCGTGTTCCACGACCCCTCGATCGACGGGGTGTTCACGGCCGACGCGGCGGGCATCTACACCCCCTCGACCGACGAGGTCCACGTGACCAGTCCGCCGCCGAACTTCGACCCGGAACGGGCGCTGGCCGACGTCGAGACCATCAGCGAAATCGGCCCCGAGTGGCTGCTGTACGCCCACTTCGGCCCGGCGCGGACAGCGGACCGCCTCTCCGACTACGCCGCGACGCTGTCGTCGTGGGTCGACGACGTCGCGGCGAAACGAGCGGAACTCGGTGACGACGCGGCCGTCGTCGAGCACTTCCTGGAGACCGTCGAGACGCCCAAGGTCTGGGGCGAGGAGAAGGCGACCGCCGAGGTGGCGATGAACGTCCGCGGCGTCCTCACGTACCTCGACCGGCGGGAGTCCTGACACTGGTCCCGAGACGTCGTTCCGCCGTCGGCAGTCGAGAGCGACCGCCGTCGATAACGGACGGCCGCTAGAAGAACACGCGCTCGAACAGCCGTCGGAGGAAGCTCGGCTGCCGGGACTCGTGGGCGTAAACGGTTATCTCCGTGTGGTCGCCGGTCGGCACCTGCGTGCGGTCGAAGAGACCGCCCCTGAGCCGGTGGTCGGCCCCCCGGCGGACCCTGACGTCCGGCGACTCGGCCGGGCCCGCGCCCCCGACGGACTCGGTGTCGACGGGGCCGGAGATGAGGTCGGCCACCTCGTCCTGGTAGGCGTCGATGGTCCGGCGGCGCTGGTCGGTGGTCTCGCCGTCGGACGGGTAGCGCAGGACGACGGTGCCGTCGTTCTCGGCGGCGATGGCGTCCGTGACGGCGACCGCGTCGGGGTTGTAGGGGCCGCCGTCGGCGAACAGTTCGACGCTTCCGGGGCTGGCGTACCCCTTGTTGTCGACCAGCAGGACGTCGCAGGGGGCGTGGCGGACCACCCAGTCGATGGGGTCGCCCAGGAGTCGCGAGCGCAGGCGGAGGCGCTCGTGTTCGGTGACGATGGCGTCGACGCCCCGGTGGCGGGCGAAGTTGACGATGGCGTGTTTGCTGTCGTGACTGACTATCTCGGCGACGTCGACGTCCACGTCCAGCTGCGCGGCCAGCGAGTCGGTCTGTTCCTCGAACTGGACGTCGGCCGGCGACTGGACCTCCGCGGCCTCGTCGAGGGGCGTCTGGTCCGGCACCTCCTCGAACCAGACCACGACGACGCGGCCGTCGTTCGGCCGGGCCAGGTCGGCGGCCAGGCGAAGCAGCGACTGCTCCCGTTCGAGGTCCGCCTTCCGCGTGAACGCGACGAGCACCTCGTACGTCCCGTCGCGCTCCGTCGCCGGCGGCTCCGTGATGGCGGACGCCGTGTCGTCGAGGACGTTCCGGCCGACCTGCCTGCGGACCACGTCCGTGGCGGCCCCCTCGCGGTCGACGCGGGGGCGGGCGTACGCGACGTACCAGACGACGCTCGCGACGGTGATGACGGCCGCACCGCCGATGGCGATTCTCCCCATCTGCGTGAGGAGGACCACGCCGCTGATCGCCCCGAAGGCCTGCATCCACGGGTACAGCGGCGACTCGAACGACGGGTCGTACTCGCCCTCCCCCTCGCGGAAGGCGACTATCGCGAGGTTGATCAGCACGAAGACGACTATCTGGAACGCGCTGGCGAGTTTCGCGATGTCGAGGATGGGGACGAACAGGATGAGCGCGAGCAACACGATACCGGTGAGCGAGATGGCCAGCGACGGCGTCCCGAACCGGTCGCTGACGGACGCCAGCGACGTCGGGACGAGGCCGTCCCTCGCCATCGCGAACGGGTAGCGGGAGGACGAGAGGATGCCCGCGTTTGCCGTCGAGACCAGCGCCAGGATGGCGGCGAGCACCACCGCGGCGACGCCGGCCTCGCCGAGGGTCTGCTGGGCGGCCTCCGCGACGGGCGTCACGGAGTCCGCGACGGTGCCGGCCTCGGTGACGCCGACGATGATGGCGACGATGAGGACGTACAGCAGCGTCGTGAACCCGAGCGAACCGAGGATGCCCAGCGGGATGTTGCGGTCCGGGTTCTCCACCTCCTCCGCGATGCTGGCGACCTTGGTCACGCCCGCGTAGGAGACGAACACCAGACCCGTCGCCGCGAGCAGCCCCTGCCAGCCGTCGACGAAGAACGGCTGGAAGTTCGTTTGCGCGACGCTCGGGGCGCTCCCCACGACGAACCAGGCCAGCGCCGCGAGCATGACGACGACGATGCCGACCTGGAGCCGTCCGGTCTGTTTCGCCCCGAGCAGGTTCACGGCGATCAACACGAGCGCGAGCGCCACCGCGACGGGCTTGACCGGCAGGTCGAACAGCAGGACGAGGTACGGGACGCCGCCGACCAGCGCGAGACCGCCCTTGAACGCCAGCGAGAACCAGGTGCCAACGCCGGCGACGGTGCCGAGCAGCGGCCCCATCCCGCGCTCGATGTAGATGTACGTCCCGCCGGCCTGCGGCATCGCGGTGGCCATCTCGGACTTCGAGAGGGCGGCGGGGACGACGAGCAGTCCGGCCAGCAGGTAGGCGAGGACGACCGCGGGCCCCGCCATCGAGAGCGCCAGGGCCGGCAGGATGAAGATGCCGCTCCCGATCATCGCGCCGATGCTGATCGCGAACACCGTCGGCAGACCGAGGTCGCGTTCGAGCGACTTCACGACGCCGCGACCCCCACGGCGGACCGCGTCGAGCGACGCCGGGCCGTCCGCGATGCGGGATACAACGTCGGCGTTCCGGCCGGTGTCGTCGCTCGAACGGTGCGGTCCTGCGCCACCGTCGTGACTGATGGGGGAACGAGCACTGTAACACCCCACGAAAAGGCGTGTGGCGTGAAAAGCGCATGGAAACGCTTCCACCGGGTCCCGACCACCCCGTTCACGCCGTCATGGTCTCTACCCCGGACACCTGGACGCATCTAACTGGTTTTTTACGATAGTGCCGACTACACACCGATGCACATGGCCGAGTCGAGTCTGTTGTTGCTCGTGGCCGGGATCATCGCCATCGGCGTCGTCGCCCAGATACTGGCCGACAGGCTCCAGGTCCCCGCCATCATCTTCTACATCGCCGTCGGACTCGCCATCGGCGAACCGGGACTCGACCTCGTCACCGAGGAGACCTTCGGCCAGGCGCTGCCGACCATCGTCGGGTTCGCCGTTGCCATCATCGTCTTCGAGGGCGCGTTCCACCTCAAGGTGGAGCGGATACGGGAGGCTCCCGCGGCGGCGATCCGGCTCGTGACGATCGGTGCCGTCATCGCGCTCGCGGGCACGGCCGCCGCCGTCCGGTTCGCACTGGGCGTCCCGTGGGACCTCTCGCTGGTCATCGGGTCGCTGCTGGTCGCGACCGGCCCCACCGTCGTCGCACCGATCCTCCGGGTCGTCCCGGTCCGGAACCGGGTCGCCGCTGCGCTGGAGACGGAGGGGATAGTCAACGACGTCACCGCGGCGATCATGGCGGTCGTGTTCTTCAACCGCGTCGACCCGTCGGCCTCCATCGAGAGCCTGGAGCAGGCGTTCGTGACCCGCCTCGGTATCGGACTGCTGTTCGGCGTCATCGTCGCCGGCCTCGTCTACTACCTGCTCCGGTACGTCGACCTGTCGCCGGGCGACGCGCCCCGCAACGCCCGGTTGCTCGTGCTCGCGGGCGCGCTGGTCGCCTTCGCGGCCGCGAACTACGAGGCGACCGAGGCCGGCGTCGCGGCGGCCGCGACGGCCGGCTTCCTCCTCGGGAACGCGGACATCCCCTACGAACACGAGATAGAGAGCTTCAAGGGCGACGTGACGCTGCTCGTGCTGTCGTTCGTCTTCATCGCGCTGGCGGCGCTCGTCCGGATACGGACGCTAGAGGTCGTGGGTCTGGGCGGACTCCTCGTCGTCGCCGCCATCGCGCTGGTCGTCCTCCCCGCGCTCGTCCTGCTCTCGACGGTCGGGGACCGGTTCTCGACCGGCGAACGGCTGTTCATGTCCTTCGTCGGCCCCCGGGGGATAATTCCGGCCTCCGTCGCGACGCTGTTCGCCGTCGAACTCAGAGGCGCCGGGCTGGACACGCAGGCGGACGTCCTGCTCGGCACCGTCTTCCTGGCCATCCTGCTGACGGCCGTCTTCCAGGGCGGCCTCGCGCGCTACATCGCCGAGAAACTGGATGTGATACCAATGCGAGTCATCATCGTCGGAGGCGGGAAGGTGGGCCGAGCGCTCGCCGAACGCCTCGAAGACCGTGGCGAGAACGTCGTCATCGTCGAACAGAGGGAAGGAGTGATAGAGACCGCCCGGAACGCCGGCTACACGGTCCACCGGGGTGACGGGACCGACACCGAGGAACTGCGCTCCGCCGGTGCCGAGAACGCGAAGACCGTCGTCGCCGCCACCGGGGACGACGACGCCAACCTGCTGGTCGCCCAGCTGGCCAAGTCGAAGTTCGACGTCGACCGCGTCATCGCGCGGGCGAACAACCCCGACAACGTCGACGCCTTCGAGGACCTGGGCGTCAGCACCATCTCCGCGTCCATGGCGACGGCCTGGGCCATCGACAACCAGATCGAACGCCCGGCCATGTCCCACTGGATGACCGACGTCGGCCGCGTCGGCGACGTCCAGGAGATCGAGGTGACGAACGACGAGCTAATCGGCAAGCCGGTCAGCGAGATCGGGCCGATGCTCCCCGAGGCCTGCCTCGTCGCGCTCGTCACCCGCGACGGCGAGACGGACGTGCCGACCGCGGACTTCGTCGTCGAGGCCGGCGACAAGCTGACGCTCCTTGGCCGGACCGACTCGGTCCGCGAGGGGATGCAGTTCGTGAACCCGGACTCCGGCTAGCGCTGGTCGTCCTCCTCCTCCTCGCCGGCGGCGTCGCCGTCGCTGCCTTCGCGGTCGAACCCCTCGGTCCACGGCGACTCGCCGTCGCCGCCGCCGGTCTTGTACACCCCGCGAGCCGTGGCGACGTGCTGGCCGTCCGCGCCAACCTCGACGTTCACGACGGCGACGCTCCCCCCGTGGCGCACCACGTCGGCCTCGGCGGTCAGGTCGCCCGTCGCCGGCGCGAGGTAGTCGATGCGCATGTCGACCGTCGGCGCGACGTCCTCTATCACCGAGATGACCGCCGCGCCGCCGACGGTGTCGGCGAGCGAGTAGGTGACGCCGCCGTGGGCGACGCCGCCGTGGGGGTTCGACGTGTGCTCCGGCCGGAGCGGGAGGACGCCCTCGGCGTGCCCGTCGACCGCCTCGGTCACCTCGATGCCGAGTTCCTCGACGAACGGCATCTCGTTCATCAGGTCTTCCAGATCCATTACCGGGTGAACGGGCGTCCCCACCATACGGCTGTGGGAACGCGACGAAACGGGCCGGCGGTGGTCGCGCGGCGCGGCCCGTCACGTTTTTTCCCGCCGGTCACCGACTCCAGAGCGATGACGGAGTTCGAGCGAGCGGTGCGCGCTATCGACGACGGCGAGGCGGTCGTCTACCCGACGGAGACGGTGTACGGACTTGGTGCCGACGCGCTCGACCCGGCGGCCGTCGAGCGGGTGTTCGCGGCGAAGGGCCGGGACCGCGACGACCCGCTCTCGCTCGGCGTCCCCGACGTCGACGCCGCGCTGGCGTACGCGGAACCGACCGAGCGCGAGGAGCGGTTCATGCGGGAGTTCCTGCCCGGCCCCGTCACGGTCGTCGTCGAACGGGGCGAGCGCGTCCCGGACGAACTCACCGGCGGTCGCGACCGGGTCGGGGTCCGGATCCCCGACCACGAACTGGCCCGGGAACTGCTGGCCGAGGCCGGCCCGCTCACGGCGACGAGCGCGAACGTCAGCGGCGAGGGGAGCGTCCGCCGGGTCGCGGACCTCGACGACCGGATCCGGGAGGCGGCGGCCGCGGTCCTCGACGACGGCGAGACGCCCGGAACCGAGAGCACCGTCGTCGACGTCGGCGCGGACGAGGTCATCCGGGAGGGGGCGCTGGCCGCGGAGATCAGGGCCTGGCTCGAACGGGAGTGAGCCGTCGGGCGGCGGTCCGGGACCGCTACGGCCCGAGCATGCTCCTGAGCGACCGCCGCTTCGGCGCGCACGACTCGCGGTACTCGCAGGGCTCGCACTTGGCCCGGTTGGAGACGCGCGGCGGCGGTCCGTCGATGGAGTCCGCCGTCCGGAGGGCGCGCCGGTAGGCGCCGGTCCGGCGCGTCGTCAGTTCCACCTCGCGGATCACGCCGTGTGCGGGGTACTCGGCGTACGCGCGTTCTATCGGCCGTTCGCGCTCCCAGGCGAGTGCCTTCGCCGCGGCGACGAGACGGACGGACTGGGGCTCCCAGACGCCGTTCTCGGGCGGTTCGCCGGTGAACGCGAGCGACGGCGCGACCGGATCGTCGAGGACCTTGTGCGCGACGCCGCGGCAGTCCTTGCCCTCCAGGAAGGCTCGTTCCTGGGGCGGGTCGGCCAGGTCGTCCCAGGCGTCCAGGGTCGCCCTGGCGTCCGCGAGTCGCTCCCTGAAGGTCGCCGGCGACACCTCGATGGGCGCGGCGAGCAGGGCGGCGTCGACGTCCAGCAGGTGCTCGTACTCGAAGGCGAGGTTACGGACGTCGCTCACGTCGGGCGCGTCGACGTCGGCGTCCCGACGCCGGTGGTACAGCTTCCGGGGACAGTACGCGTCCACCTCCAGGTCGCGGAAGGCGTGCATGGACCGGTCTGGTCCCGTCCTGGTTGATAAAGAGTCGGACCGGGGGCGTGTCGGTCTGCGAGAACTCGGCCGGTCAGAAACTCACGTCGGCGTCCTCTTCGAGGGAGCCGATGTCCTCCGTCGTGTCGCTGCGTCCATTCTCCGGCATCGCGTCGGTCATCGTCGAGAGGCCGGCGTCGGCCAGCGCCTCCTCGAACTCGCTCTGGAAGCGCTGGCTGACCTGGCGGGCCTCCCGCTGGGCCGCGACGACCCGGTAGTACCGTCGCACCTCGCCGGCGTCGGCGTCGAGTTCGGCGGCCAGGTCCGCGACGACGTCGTCGGGCGGGTCGCCGTTCGCGGGCCGGTCCTCGGCGGCTTCGCCGCTCGCTCGCCGCTCGGCCTCGCGCACGGGCGTCAGGTCGAACGGGGCGTCCACGTCCCCGTCGCGAAAGAGGTGGAGGTCCAGGCGCGCGCGGCGGACGTCGTCGACCGGGACTCCCAGTTCCGCGGCGACGGACCCGTCGTCCTCGTCGTCGTAGAACGCGCGGACGACGGCGACCAGGGCCGCGTCGTCGAGGTCGGTCGCGAAGCCGAACCGGTCGCGCATCCGCTCGATAACGGCGGCGATGCGCTCGTCGACCCCCTCCTCGTCCGTCCGTATCGACCCCGGCGACTCCTCCTGGGACTCCGTCACGGTCCCGTCCCCGGCGACGTCCACGAAGATGTCGCGGAGTTCCTCCGTCTTCTCGTCCATGGACAACTAGAGTTGCGACGGACGGACAAGTATCTGTCGGGAACGGACCGACAGTGAACGAACGACGCCGGAGAGCGGCCGCTACCCGCCGATTTCCTTCCGATCCGCCAGGACTCGATTCGTTCTCCCCCGAACACCGCGCTCGCTCCGTCCGCAATCGGGCGCGCGCTGTCTCGCGCGGAGCGCGAGACGAAACCGTGCGAGGGACGAGCGAGCCAGCGGCGAGCGAGTCGGCTGGGGAGGTTCGTGGTGCGGTGCTGTGAGACGCCCGGGGTGGACTGAAAGGGGCGGGTGGCTCGGCAGCCGAGACGACGCGAGCACCGGGGAACGAGCGAAGCGAGTGACGAGGCGCACAGCGAGTCGCAGGCGTCGAGCCACCCGGGGCTTTCCTTCGTCCCTCTCATTTCGATCGCATCAATTTCACCTTGCCCTCGGCCGAACGACCTTACTCCATGCGCGCCCGACGTTCCGACAACGAATGAGAGTCGCCATCCTCACCGTCGGCGACGAGTTGCTCTCCGGGGAGACGGAGAACACCAACGCGACGTGGCTCGCCCGCCAGCTAACCGACCGGGGCGCGACCGTCGCGCGCGTCCTCACCGTCCCCGACGACCGGGCCGTCATCGCCGACTACGTCCGGGAGTGGCGCGAGGCGTTCGACGCCGTCGTCGTCACCGGCGGCCTCGGCGGGACGCCGGACGACGTCACCGTCGAGGCCGTCGCGGACGCGCTGGACCGCGACCTCGTCGTGCAGGACCCGGTCCGCGAGGCCGTCGCCGAGAAGGCGCGGACGTTCCGCGAGGAGAACCCGGACCTCGACGCGGACTACGAGTTCGACATCGACCTGGACGCGCAGGCGG
>CAZMGU010000046.1:0-17529 GCA_964565905.1 uncultured Halobacteriales archaeon | reverse complement strand
GCCCGGACGGCGTCGAGACGCACGAGGCCCGGATGGTCGCTGGCTGTGACGGCCCCAACTCCCGCGTCCGGCGCGAACTGGACCTCCCGGAACCCGACGAACTGCTCCACGGCGTCCTCGGGTTCGACCCCGACCCGGACCACGGCGAGTTCGTCGACGTCCACCTCACCGTCCCCGAGTTCTTCGCCTGGCGGATCCCCCGGGGCGAGGCCGGGGTGGAGTACGGCCTCGCGATGGGGCCGAACGCCGACGTCGGCGACCGCTTCGAGGCGCTCACCGACGACTACGGCGCCGAGACCGACCGCCGCTGCTCCGGCCTCATCCCCATCGGCCCGCCCGACCGGGTCACCGGGTGGCGCTCCTTCCTGATCGGGGACGCCGCGGCCCAGACCAAGCCGTTCACCGGCGGCGGCATCCTCTACGGGATGACCGCCGCCGACCACGCCGCCCGGGAGATCGACCCCGACGACCCGGGGACGCTGGACGACTACGAGCGCGCCTGGCGCGACGACCTCCTGAACGAGATCCGACTCGGCCACGTCGTCCGCGCCGGCTACTCGTTCCCCGAACTCCTCCAGCGCGCCGGGATGACGGCCCTCCAGGGCGAGATTGGCGTCCACATGGACCGACCGACCTCGCTGTTCTCGGCAGAGCAACTGAAGGCCCTGATATCGCGGTCCTGAGCCGGTTTCGGCGGGCGCCGATTCGACGAACCTTTTTGACCGAACGCGGACCAGCCCCGACGAGATGGAGCACCCGAACGATGAAGTGGAGTTAACACGTACGTTAACGGGAACGATGGCCACCGACCACATCCGCGTCTCCGAGGAGGTTAAGCGTCGACTGGAGTCGCGAAAGCGGGGAGACGAGAGTTTCACCGACGTCGTCGAGCGGCTCCTGGACCGCGACGACGACGCCGAACGGTTCGTCGGGAAGTACGCCGACGTCGACCTCCTCGCCGGCGTCGAGAACGCGAGGGATCGGATCGACGGGGAGTTCCGGGAGGAGCGAGATGTTCGTCGACAGTAGCTTCCTCGCCGGACTCGGCCGCGGAACCGACGCCGCCGTCTCCTTCTACGAGGCCAACCGCTCGTCGGAGTTCGCCACCAGCACCGTCGTGGCGTACGAACTCTTCGCCGGCCTCGTCGACCAGGGGGCGTCGGACGCGCTCAACGAACTGCGCCACGACCTCGACTGGGTGACGTTCGTCGACTTCTCGGTCGAAGACGCGCACGAGACGGCGACGCTGGAGAGCGAACTGGCCGCGTCGGGTCGGCCGATTCCGGTCCCGGACGCGATGATAGCCGCCGCCGCCCGCCAGCGCGACGCGACGCTAGTCGCCGCAGACGAACACTTCGAGCGCGTCGACGGTCTCGACTACGTGAACTTCCGCGAGTGATCGTCGTCGCTGTCCTCGACGGAGCAACTGACGACCCCGATATCGCGGTCCTGAACCGCCCGGTGGCCTTCGTATCAGCGACGTTTCAGAGTCGACCGGTGCCGGAACTATTATGCCGGTAGCCGCCCCGTGTCTACGTGACGCTCCGTCTTGGAGGGCCGGAGCGTCAGCGGGGACCGTTACAGGGCGACGAGACGGCCGGGGTCGTCCCGGTATCCGTCTCATTTCGCTTTTCGACCAGATCTCGCGGAGCGACCGCTCAGCGCCGGTGGAGCGAGTACGCGATGAACAGCACGCCCAGGAACTGGAACGTCCTGGTGACGAGCGTGAGCGGTTGCTGGTACGGCGCCGGTAACAAGCCCTGCCGGAGGAGCACCGACCCGACGAAGGCCACGCCGAAGGAGACGGTCGTCAGGCAGAACAGGCCCACCGAGAGGTACTGCATCGTCCTGCTGTGGTGTCGCCGGTAGCCGCGGTAGGCCTGGTAGCCGACGTAGCCGCCGACGACGGTCGATCCGAACGCGAGCGCGACGACGGACCACCCGACGAACGTCGATGCTCCCACCATGTCAGAGGTTCTCCCACATCTTCGTCATCCGGTCCGCGGTGCTCTCCTCGCGTTGCCCGGGGAACTCGAGCGGCGCCACTCGCTCGACGGTCGACTCGTAGTCGCCGTCGTCGAGTTCCAGCGAGAACTCCGACAGCGTGGCCGCGTAGACGCTGTAGTCGTTCCCGCCTGTCCTGACCTGGGTCTGCTCTTCGACGAGGCCGTGTTCCTGCAACCACTCGACCCGGCGGTAGACGGTCGGCTGTGACATGTCACACTCGTCGGCTATCTGTTTTGCGGACATCGGTTTCACGCTCGTTGCCGCGAGGATGGACCGGGCGTAGTCGTCACTGAGCAGGTCCAGGAGGTCGCCCAGCGCCGCGTCCTCACTCACATCGTCACACAATGGGGGGTACCGAAATAAAAGGTACCGCCAGTTTCCGGTCCAGAAGTCGCGTTCGCACCCGGTGCGGTCCGGTCGCTGGCGTCCTCGAACGGTCGACGCGTCGGGCCGGCGGCCGCGGTGACGGGGTTTCACGGGGCGGTGGCGGGACGGGGCTCGCGTACGGGGTTCGCGTACGGGGTTCGCATGCGGGACGTACAAAAGCGGAGTCCGAGGGTTGCCAGGGTGGCGACAGCGGGGAACGGCCCGTCTCGGCGGGCCGTGCAGCGGGACGGAGAGGACCGATCGCGGGGGCAGGGACCCATCGAATCCGCTGCAGGCGGAGCGACGAACGGGACGACTATATAACGACGTGCCGAACTTCCGACCCAGAAAACGGGTCCCGGCCGACCGATTCCCGTCGCGAGGCCGGTCACGTCCCGGCGGAGGGATCGGTCAGTCCGCGGTGGCTGGCGTTTCTCGGTGAGCCGTTCGCTCGTCCTCGAAGAACCGCTTCATCACCCGTTCCTCGGCCCGGTGGAGCACCTCGCTGCACGTCGACGCGGCCATCCCGAGGCCGTCGGCCAGGTCGGTGAGCGTGGTCCGCCGGGGCGTGTCGTAGTACCCGCCGTCGATGGCCTCCCGCGTGAGCCATCGCTGCCGTTCGGTCAGTACCGTCTCGGACGCCGCCTCCTGTCGGACGTGCTCGACGGAGTAGCTGATACCGAGTTCGTCGAACGTCTCTCCGAGTTCCGACAGCCGCCGCTGGGGGACTCGCTCTTCGAGCACCATCTCCCCGTTCCGGACCTCGAAGGGGGTCGAGAGCGGGACGCCGGAGGACTGGATGGACGACAGCAACAGCGGGACGGTCGTCTCTATCTCGACGTGACACCGGTCCGGCGTGGAATCGAACAGCGTCACGTCAGTGACCGTCTCACATTCCCGAACCTCCTCGTACACCGCGTCGGCGTCCGGGCCGAGGAGTTCCATCTCCGCCACGCCGGTGGCGTCGTTGGCCGTCGCCGCGAGCACTCGAAACCGAACGTCGGGGTACTTTCGCGAGACGTCGCTGATCCAGACGACCGGCGGGACCGTGATCCGTAGTTTTGCGTGGGGCATGATTCGCTCCGAGCATCGGTCGATTCCAGCGCCTGCCTGCGAGTGGCTGAATCGAGTCGCGCTCGCTCGTCCGATATTTTTAGGCCAGGCTAAAAGTCGGTTGGCGCGAACACGTTCGGGCGTCGTTCAAACGCTCGCCCCTCCCCGACTCGTCCACGGCAGACCGGATGCACGCGGTCGGGTCAGCGACGGGACGGGAGCGACGACCCCGACGTGAACGGGACGCTGCCGGTCGGACCGGTGGCGAAGGTTCAGGAGGGGCAGGACGGACTGGGCGTGGACTGACCCCGTGCTAGGGCCAGAGACCGCGGGCCTGGTGGGCCTCGCCGAGGCGGGAGAGGGCCACGACGTACGCGCCGTCGCGCCAGGTGAGGTCGCGTTCCTCGACGGCCGCCCGGACATCGTTCCAGGCGGAGAGCATCTCCCCTTCGAGTTCCTCGTTGACCCGTTCGAGGCTCCAGGCGCGCCGGTTGATGTCCTGGAGCCACTCGAAGTAGCTGACGGTGACGCCGCCCGCGTTGGCGAGGATGTCGGGGACGACCGTCACGCCGCGTTCGGTCAGGATGGAGTCCGCCGCGAACGTCGTCGGCCCGTTCGCACCCTCGACGACGATATCCGCCTGAATGGCTCCCGCGTTCTCGTCGGTGATGACGTTCCCGACGGCTGCGGGGATAAGCACGTCCACGTCGAGTTCGAGCAACGCCTCGTTCGATATCGTCTCGTCGGCGTGTCTCGTGACCGCCTCCGGTTCCTCATCGTGGGTCGGGATGGCGGCGACGTCGAGCCCCGACGGGTCGTGGGCGGCGCCGTTCACGTCGCTGACGGCGACGACCGTCGCGCCCCACTCGTCGAGCAGTCGGGCGGCGTTCGCCCCGACGCTCCCGAAGCCCTGGACGGCGACGGTCGTCTCGTCCAGCGGCCGACCCTCGTACTCGACCGTCTCGCGCGTGACGATGGCGACGCTCCGGCCGGGGGCCTCCTGGCGGCCCTCGCTCCCGCCGATGACGGGGGGTTTGCCCGTCACGACGCCGGGAATCGTCTCGGCCTCCTGGACGCTGTAGGCGTCCATGATCCACGCCATCGTCTGTGCGCCGGTGCCCATGTCGGGTGCGGGGATGTCCCGCATCGGCCCGATGACGTTGCGCATCTCGTTGGCGAACCGGCGCGTCAGGCGTTCCGTCTCCGCCTCGCTCAGTTCCTTCGGGTCGACGACGACGCCGCCCTTGGCGCCGCCGAACGGGAGGTCCATCACCGCGCACTTCCAGGTCATCCACATCCCCAGCCCGATGCACTCCTCGCGCGTCACCCCCGGGTGGTACCGGAGGCCGCCCTTGTAGGGGCCGCGCACGCTGTCGTGCTGGGCGCGGTAGCCGGTGAACATCTCGACCGACCCGTCGTCGCGTTCGACGGGGACGGTGACCTCGTGGACGGCGGCGGGTTCCCCGAGCCGTTCGATGATGTTGGGGTCGACGTCGACGAACGACGCCGCCCTGTTCAACTGGCGGCGGGCCGTCTCCAGTGCGGTCGCCGGTCCCTCGCCGGTCGATTCGTCGGTACCTGTACTCGCGTCTGTCGGTGAAGCGTCGGAGGACATGGAAAAGAGCCGTCGTTACTCCAGGGAGTTCGCCCTGTTCTGGAAGTCGCCGCCGCACTCCGAACACAGGCCCGGGTTGTGGTCGGACTCGACGATGCGGCCGCACTGGAGGCACTCGTACTTCGACGGCGTCGACGGGTCGTCGGCCACGTCCTGGTTGTGAGGCATACGAACGGACGTATGGGCCGGGACACTAAATATTAATTGTTATTCTTGTATAAGGGAGTATTAGGTGGTGGCGGGGTGGCGTGCGACCGGGGGTCCCGGACCGCGGCCGGCGTGGCGGGTCAGACCGACAGCGGCCCGAGTCCGTCGGCGGCGTCGGTGACGACGCACGCCGCGGGGTCGTACGCTATCAGGCCGACGTCGGCCAGTTTGGGCAGGTGCACGTGGTGCAGCGTGACGTGTACTTGCTCGACCTGTTCCGACGGGACCGACCCGGGCGACCGATCCGACTCGCGTCCGGCGACGCGCCGCGCCAGCGCCTCGGCGTCGACCGGCGTGGACCGGTCCGCGAGGTCCGCCACCGCCGCCCGGCGTCGTTCGTCCGCGAGCGCCGCGTGGAGGTCGCTCACGTCCAGCGTCGCGCTCGCGGAGAGTCCCTCGAGTTCCGTCCGGAGTGCTATGTCGCTCATGGGTAGGTGCTTCGGTGGAAGCGTACCCGGAGAGAACGCCCGGGTACCGGTAAGGGCAACTACTAAACGATTAGGCGGGCCCGCGCGAGGCGGTCGCGGCGCGTGGCTGACTCGCTGTGACGTGGCCCGGAGGTCCGACCGACCTGCCTGCCGACTGGACGCCACCTGCACGCGGCGTACCTCACCGGAACCTCCGTTAACGGAGCGTTCATGACACTCGAACGACTCGTCCGTCTGTATGACGGGCAGGAACCGGGACGCGCTCGCGGAGACGCTGGCCGTCTTCGAGACGACGGCGACGCCGCGGACCCCGCTGACGGCGAGCGAGGTCGCCGCCTCGCTCGGCGTCTCGTCGCCGACGTTCCACCAGCACCTCCGGAAGGCGGAGCGGAAGGTGTTCGACTCGCTGCTCGGCGGGAGCGCCGTCGAGGAGCAGTAGCGCGGTAGCGGTCCTCCCTGGCCGGTTCGGCGGGTCGGGGTCCGGTCCCGGGAGCGACGGATCTGTGGTCCGTTCGTGGTCCCTCACTGACCGTCGGAGCCCGGCCAGCGCCGTTCGTCGGCGTTCACGAGTCCCAGCAGTTTCCGTCGGCGGTCGGCTATCGAGTCGAGAGCGTCCTCGAACTCCCGGTCGGACACCGTCGGGACGTCGCCGTCGCGAAGAGCGTCGAGTGCCGGGGCCGGTGGGGGTTCGTCTGCCGGTTCGACGAACGCGGCGTCGAGCGTGTCCAGGTAGCTCTGGACGCTCGAACGAGCCTGAGCGATCGCTAGCTCGCTCGGGCGATGCCGGTCGGCGACGCCGAACGCGAGGAGCGTGAGCGCTTCGTCGAAGACGGCGACGTTCGGCACCGGCGCCTGCTCCGCCTGCGGCGTGTAGAAGTAGTGGAGGATGGGGTACGCCTTGTGATTCGACGTGAGTGTGTCGAGGCGCGTAGAAATCGAGTCGAGCGGGAGTTCCAGGCCCCGGAACGAATCGTCGTCCCAGCTCGTCTCGAGTATCCCGGTACTCCGCGCGCCGAGTCCACGGATACTGCTCGCGAGGGAGCGTTTCTGCGTGACCGCGCCGAGGACGTTGAGGACGTACGTGACGCTCAGCGTCACGAAGAACATCCCGCTGGCCGTCGTGAGCGACGTGACGATCTGCCAGAGCCCGTCTCGCGGGGTGAAGTCCCCGTTCCCCATCGTGAACACCGAATAGGCGACGAAGTAGAGGCGCTCCGTCCAGGAGATGGGCCCCGGATCGCGCGTGTCCATGAGCGCGTTCTCCCCGCCGGCGAAGAGGAACGTCCAGCCGAGCCAGAGGAGCGCGATCCACGCCGTGAGGCTAGCGAGGAGGATCACCGGGCCGGACAGGGAGAGCGCTCGCGGGCGGTGACCCGCAACCCGCCGAAACAGTTTCCACGACCAACTCATCAGCCGCGTCGTGAGCGGGCCGGCCCCGCCCTCGACCCAGAGCGTCGTCCACAGCAGGTCGACGACGACCAGGGCGAGGAGGGACAGGCCGAGGAGGATGTAGACGGCGTTCATGCTACGCACTGGCTGTCGGTCCGGACTCCACGACGATAGCCGGGTTCTCGGCGGCGGTGTCGCCCGACGGACGGTTCGACGTGACCGGCGGCGGAACGTTGCTGTTCACGTCTCGAACTAGTCCTCGATCCGGAAAGTATCCGGCAATGGATCGTCGGGAGTGCCCGCCGACGCCCCTCGCGTGGAGAGGCCCGTCCGCGACTCACCCGCCGTCGGCGGCGGTCCGGAGCGACTCGTACTCCTCGCGGAAGAGCGACTCACAGGAGGTACAGCAGAGGTAGTACCGGCGTTCCTCCACGGTCACCGACACGCCGTCCCCGTGAAGCGGTTTCCCGCACTCGGCGCACTCGAGCGCGAGATCCGCATCGTCGACGCGCGGACTCCGCGTCGCGTTGGCGACCTTCCGGACCTCGTAGTCCCGGAGTCGCTCGCTGTCGAGAACCTCGTCGAGGAGCGTCCCGAGTTCCCGGTCGTCGAGCGTCGCGTGGACGGTGACGCGCGGTTCGAACCCCTCGAGAACCCACTCGACCGAATCGACGCCGGCGAGCGATTCGACCACTGCGTCGCTCTCGCCGGGGCGCGTCTCGATGTCGAGGAGCACCGAGTCGCCCGACGTCAGTTTCGAGCGGTCGACGTCGACGGTGAACCCTCGAATGACGCCCATCTCTTCGAGCCGGTCGACCCGGTTCGAGACCGTCGGTGACGAGAGTCCGACCTTCTCGCCGATGTCCGTGTACGACCGCCGACCGTCGTCGAGGAGCAGTCGGAGTATCTCAGCGTCCGTCTCGTCGAGTTCTACCATCACTGGGAGAGAGGTGTTCGAGCGACAACAGCCTTTGACTGGCAAACGCAGGGTTCGCTAGATGCGCTCTCGAAAAGGGGACGAAGTTGCGGGTTCTCCCCCCGCTCCCATCTAGGATCGCTAGTGACAACTGAGAAAAAGGTTGTCCCCCAAGTACCAGTGCATGTCTCTCACCGAAACTGCGTCCAGCATCGACCACCTCAGTGACGAGGAGCGGGACTGTCTGGAGAACTGCTTCGAGGCCGCCGAGGTGTGCGAGTGGTGCGCCGACGAGTGCGCCGGCGAGGGCGAGGAGATGGCCGAGTGCCTCCGCCTCTGTCGTGACGTGGCCGACGTCGCGACGCTCCACGCCCGGTTCATGGCGCGCGACTCGGCCTACAGCGGCCACCTCGCCGAGACGTGTGCGGAGGCCTGCGAGGCCTGCGCCGACGAGTGCGACCAGCACGACGCCGAGCACTGCCAGGTCTGTGCCGACGTCCTCCGCGAGTGCGCGGAGAGCTGTCGGACCATGGCCTCCGCGTAACGCTCTCCGAACGTGACTCCCTCACCGTCGCGCGTTCGCCGGAACGGAGAACCGCGAGTGTGATCCTCGATGGACGCCTGGAGAGCCTTCGCCGTCGTCGTCGCCGCGCTGCTCGTGATCGTCGTCGCCGCACAGCCCCTCTACGTCGTCGCTCTGACGCTGTTCGACTACGGGGAGACGCCGGAGGGGACGTACGCGACGATGCAGACGAAGGACACCACCCGGTTCCCGGCGACCGACCCGGCGCAACTGAGCGGTGACACCGCACAGGCCGCCAGACCGCCCGGGTCGAACGCGTCGTACGACGCGGTCGTCCGCGTGCCAGCAGGGGACTGGCGGACGGCGCTCGCGGCCTCGCGGTTGCGGGCCGCGTCGGACGCCCTCGTCCTCTACGGTGACGCGCCGGTTCCGGGCGATGGGAACGGAAGCGCCGCCGCTTCGAACGCGTCGACGGTACAGTTGTCGGGTGGCGATCCGGCTCAGACGGCCGCCCGGATAGCGACGCGGGGGAACGCGAGCGACGGCGTCAGCCCGGACAACGTGATCGTCGTCGGTAGCGAGGCCCCCGAGTGGGCGCTGCCGGCCGCCGCGTGGAGCGCCTACAGCGGCGACCCAATCCTCTACGCGAACGAGGACGGCGTGCCCGACGCCACCCGACAGGCCATCGACGAACTGAACGCCTCGCACGCGTACGTCCTCGCACCGCCCGAACTGGTCGGCGAGGACGCCCTCTCGGAACTCGACGTCGAGTGGACGCGGGTCGCCGGGTCGACGCCGCAGGACCACGCCGTCGAGGTGGCGAAGTTCCGCGACGAGTCCCGCGACTTCGGGTGGGGCATCGACGAGCGCGACAAGGTAGGGTACACGAACACGATGCTCGTCAACCCGGACCGGCCCGGCCACGCCGTCGCGAGTGCGAACCTCCAGTGGGGGAAAGCGGGCCCCCTGTTGCTCGTCCACGGGGACGGCGACCTCCCGGCGGTCACGGAGAACTACCTCTGGCGGACGCAGTCCAGCTGGTTCTCGACGCCGGCCGAGGGGCCGTTCAACCACGTGTTCGTGATGGGGTCGCTCGACCAGGTGTCCTGGGTGTCGCAGGCGCGCAGCGACTACGCCGTCGAGATCACCCCCTACCGCCTCCAGGGCGCCGGGATGAGCCCGCTCGACGCGCTCTCGGCGACGTGGGCGGCGTTTAGCCTGCTCGGCGCGACGTTCGTCTACGCGCACTCCCGGCACCGGCTCCCGGAGATGAACCGCTGGACGAAGATGGTGTGGCCGCTGTTCACCCTGCTGCTCGGACCGATCGGCCTCGCCTTCTACTGGCTCTCCTACCGGGGCCGGGAGGTGGTCGAGCGCGACGGGAAGAAGCAGGTGGTCCGGCCGTACTGGCTCCGGGCGGCGACGGCGACGGCGATGGGCGTGGCCTTCGCCGCGAGCGCGATGATCGCGACGGCGTTCGGGCTGACCTACTTCGGCATGCCGCTGGTCGTCTTCGAGGGCCCCCTGTTCATGCTCGGGAGTTCGATGGTCCTCACCATCGCGACCGTCTACGTCGTCGCGTTCCTCGTCTCGTGGCTCGTCTTCCACGTCCCCATGTTCCAGGACTCGATGGGCCTCGACGAGCGGGCGGCCGCGAAGCGAGGGCTGTTCGCCGTCGCGGTGAGCATGACGAGCGTCTCGGTCGGGATGATGACGATGATGTACGTCCTGATGATGCTCAACCTGCCCATGATGCCCGGAGACGACGCGATCCTCTGGTTCGGCGTGATGACGTTCTCGACCCTGGTCGGGTTCCTCGTCGCCTGGCCGGTGAATGGACTGCTCGTTCGCAGGAACGTCAAGCCGGGTGGTGCGCTGTGACCGACCGCGACCGCAGTCGCCGGAAGTTCCTCCGGGACCTCGCCGCGATACCGGCCGCCGCCGGTCTCGGCGGCGCGGCACTCGCCCAGGACGACGGCGACGAACCGACCGGTCCCGCGACGGCCGACTTCGACGAGTGGACGGCGACGACGATGACGACTCGTCTCGCCGGCGAGACAGTGTACGAGACGGCCGCGGCCATCTGCCAGAGCGTCTACACCGCGATCAACGAACACACGCGCCCCGGTGCGGTCATCCTCGTCAACGACGAGGTGCTGGAGGCGGCGCTCCCCGGCGTCGGACTGATCCACCACCCCATCGACGGCGCCGTGCTGCTCACCGGCCGGGACTCGCTGCCGCAGGCGACTCGCGACGAGATACAGCGCGCCCACCCGGAAGGCGTCGGGATGGACGACAACGTCCAGGTGTACCTGATCGGGGGCGAGCGGTACATCGGCGACGGCGTCCGCCGCGAGGTCGAGTCGATGGGGATGCGCGTCAGGCGCATCCCCGGGGACGACCCCGTCTCCGTCGCCGCCAGCGTCGACCAGTACGTCAGTTCGATGCACGGTAACCACCAGGACGAGGTGCTCGTCGCGAGCCTCGACGCGCCGACGAACGCCGTCCCCGCCCAGTCCTGGAACGCCCACGGCGGCGACGGCTTCCTCTTCGTCGAGTCCGACTCGATCCCGGAGGAGACCGCCGAGCAACTGGAGGCGCGGTACGACTACGCCTACACCTACCTGCTCGGCGACGAGGACGCGATCGGTCCCGGCGTCGCCCGCGACCTGGGCGAGTTCGGCCACGTCACGCGCGTCCCCGACGCCACCGACCCCTACAGCCTCAGCGCGGCCTGGGCCGGCTTCAAGGACCTCGGCCGCAACCAGGGCTGGTGGTTCGGCGAGTGGGCCCGGAACATCGGCTGGGGCATCGCGGAACCGGGACACAACTTCGTCTTCGCGAACCCGGAGGAGTGGCAGACGGCGCTGCCCGCCTGCGTGGAGAGTCACCGGGGCAAGCACGGCCCGATGCTCGCCGTCAGGCCGGACGAACTGCCGACGCCGGTCCGGAACTACCTGCGGAAGTTCCTCCAGCCGACCGAGGCGGCCCCCTACGACCGGAAGTACAACCACGGCTGGATAGTCGGGCCGCCGTCGAACGTCGGTCGCGACGTCCAGGCGCAGGTCCACGGACTGCTCGAAGGGGGTGGGCCGTCGTGAGGCGCGTCGTCGCCCGCTACGACGACGAGGAGGGCGCCAGCGCCGCCGAGGCCGACCTGCGCGAGGCCGACCTCGACCCGGAGCGTCCCGCGTTCGAGAACCCCTTCTTCGACCCGTCGGCGCGACCGCCCGAGGCGCGCGGCCTGCTGTGGGGCGGCCTGGTCGGCGGCGTCGTCGGCGCGGCGATACTGCTGGCGATGGCGCTGGACCTGATCTGGTTCCCGCGGCTGAGTCCGCTCCTGACCGCTGGCAGAGTCGCGCTGGTCACCTTCGGCTTCGGCGTCGGCGTCGCGGTCGGCGGGTTCGTCGGCGGCGTCTGGGGGACGACGCGGGACGTCCCCGAACCCGAGGGACCTCGGGTCGCGGTCGCCGTCCCGGACCACCGCGTGGACGACGCCGTTGACCGCCTCCGGGCCCACGACCCGACCGCCGTCGACGACGCGGCGACCCGTCACGAACGGGCCAGAACGAAGTCGGGGTCCGGGGCGAGCGATTGAACGGTCGGCCGAGCGGACTCAGGCCTCGACGCGTAGCCGCGCGTCGACCGTCTCCCGGTGGACGCCCTCGAAGTCGAGGACGAACTCGGGGCCGAACGCCGACGCCGGGGTCTGGAAGCCCGCCTCCACGTCGCCGTCGAGCGTCCGCCGCGCCGCCTCGACGGCCGTCGCCGCGGTGAGGTCGTAGGTGTCCGGCGTCCGGAGGCGCGCCGCCACCCGCTCGCCGTCCTCGCCGACGACCTCGCCGTAGACGTGGCTCTCGCTCCGGCTTCGTTCGGCCGCGGACGGGCCGGAGACCGTCAGGTCGATCAGCCGGTTCAGCGCGTTCTGGACCGGGCCGAGAGCGAGCAGCGGCGCGACCGAGCGGGTCCGCCGCATCGCGTCGGCGGCGTACGACGGCACCGCGGCGTACGTCTCGATGTCCGGGATGCCGGTGGTGTAGTAGGCCGTGGAGACGTCGCCCCACGGGACCGTCACCGCGGTCTTCGTCTCCCCGCCGAACTCGAACTGGCGCGTCTTCCACGCCGGGGGGACCTCACGCAGTCGGCCGTCCTGCCGGACGATGCCGGGCCGTTCCATCCCCCGGACTATCGACTTGAGCGTCCCCGGGGAGAAGGTCCCGAGGCCGTCGATGGCCAGCGTCAGGTGCGTCGCGTCGAGCGCCTCGTCGTGTAACTGCGCGGCCAGGCAGTCCGTCGCGACGACGTCAAACCCGACCGCCGGGAGCGCGGTGACCTCGGCCCCGTCGGCCTCCGCGTCGCGCGCGGCGACATCCTCCAGCACCTCGACGGCACCGGCGAGGTCCAGATAGTCGGTGCCCTGGTCGATACACGCCGACAGCAGGGGTATCGCCGTCTCCGTGAACGGACCGGCGCAGTTCAGGACGACGTCGAACTCGCGCACCTCGCGGTCGACCACGGGCCGGTGTTCGAGGCTGAACACCCGGTGGTCGAGGCCCAGGTCGGTCGCCAGCGCCTCGGTCGGTTCCGCCCGCCGACCGGCCAGGACCGGCGACAGCCCCTCCCTGACCGCCCGGCGCGCGACGAGTCGACCGGTGTAGCCGTACGCCCCGTAGATCAGCAACTCGTTCGCCATACGGGACTAGTGGGAGTCGACCGGTCCTAAACGCGGAGCCTGTATCTGCAGGCCGCGGACTGCCGGTCGCTTCGATCGCCGCCTGACCGACCTGAAGACCTATTACGGCGAGGTGTCACGCGTCGGTCATGCGACGACGCTCCCTCCTCGCGCTGGCCGGGACGACCCTTGCCGCCGGCTGTTCGGGCCTGGTCCCCGCGGCGAGCGACCGGTCCACGGAGACGGTCACCCCCGTCCCCGCCGACGAGACGACGGTATCGGCCACGGACGGCGGAACGGACAACGGCGACGACCGGCCGACGTTCGACGGCCGCCAGGTCGTCGACCTCGGTACGGGGCCGCGAACGCTCGCCGTCCAGGGGAGCAACTGGGGCGACGACCGGGGTCCGGTCGGCCTCGGCGGCCCGGACGGAGGGAACCGCCTCGTGGGCTTCACCGCGACGGCGACGGCCGACCGGCCCGCCGTCCTCCGGGCGCTGCTCGTCAACGGTAACGACTGGCGGAACACGTTCCGGCTCCGGGAGTTCCCGCCGTTCGGCGGGGTCGCTCACGCGCGGCTCCGCCGGTCCGGATTCGGCAGGCACTTCGAGGACCGGGTGTCGACCGACCGCGAGACTGGGCTCTACCTCGCGCCGACGGCGAACCACGACCTGGTCGACGAGGAACCGGATACCCGCCGCGGCCCCGACGGCTACTGGCAGACACCGGACGTCCCGGCGGAGCCCCCGTCCACGGTGACGCTGGCGCCGGGCGAGGTGCTGACCGGCGAGTACCACGTGCTCGGCCACTGGGACCGGGCCGGGTTCCCGACGGGCACCTACCGCTTCGGCGGCCGCGAGTCCGGCCTGGCGCTCGCCGCGTGGGACGCGGAGGCGCCGGGGCCCGCGACGGACTCCCGGTTTTCGGGGCCGGTGCCGTCGCTCCCCGGCGACCGGGAGGCGGGCTGGTACCACGAGGCCGACGCGTCGACGCGGGTGTACCTCGAACCCGACCGCGAGCGCGTCGCGGCGCCGGGCGAACTCGCCTTCCGGCTGGTGAACCACTCGGCGTCGGCCGTCGGCGGGAACCCCTACGAGTGGGGGCTGTACAAGCTCGCAGGCGGGTCCTGGTACAAGGTCGCGCCGCACATGATCCCGATGCCAGCGTCCCGGGTCCCGCCCGGCAGCACCTACGGCTACGCCCTCGCGGTGTTCCACGGGGACGGCTTCGACGCGGACGACGTGAACGCCGACCTCTCGAATAGCGTCGGGCGGCTCGGCGGCGGCCGCTACGCCTTCGTCGGCGGCTTCCGCCCCGACGACGGTCCGACGCCCGCCGCGGCGTTCGACCTCGAGGCACCCGCCGTCCCGCTCTCCGTGGCGGACGAGGCTGTCGTCGACGAGGACGGGGGCCGCGCCGTCGTCACCTTCCCCTCGTGGGGCGACGGCGACCACCCGCCGGACGCGACGCTGACCGTTCGCCGGGCCGACGGCGCCACCGACGGAACGATGATCCGCGAAGTGCTCGCTCGCTCGCGAATGCGCGCGCTCGAGTCCGCCCTGGCCGCCATCGGGGACCGCGACGCCGCCGTCGTCCGCGCCGACGAACACCTCGTCGAGAACGTCACCGGCTACGAGTCGACCAGCCGCCGGTTCGCGTTCGAGGGGACGGCCTTCGTCGCCGAGGCCGACCGGTCCGGCGACGACTGACAGGGACGGCAGTAACTTCGTACCGGTATCGCCGACCCGCGTGACGGCGAAATGAGGAAACGACTCTCCGCCCCCGTGACGCCGCGAGTCCGTACCCTCAAGTCCGTCGGCGCTGTACCCGGGAGACATGAACGCGCGGTGGAGACGATGACCGGGGAGGGCGGCGCGATCCGTCGGCTCGACCCCCAGACCGTCGAGCGCATCGCGGCGGGAGAGGTGGTCGAACGCCCCGCCTCGGTCGTGAAGGAACTCGTGGAGAACGCGCTGGACGCCGACGCCTCGCGCGTCTCGGTCGCCGTCGAGGCCGGCGGCGTCGAGGGGATCCGCGTCACCGACGACGGCGTCGGGATGACCCGCGACGAGGTCGAACGGGCCGTCGAGAAACACACCACCTCGAAGATCAGCGACATCGACGACCTGGAGTCAGGCGTCGCGACGCTCGGCTTCCGCGGCGAGGCGCTCCACGCGGTCGGCGCCGTCTCCCGGCTGACGATAACGACGCGCCCGCGCGGGGGCGACACCGGCACCGAACTCACCCTGGAGGGCGGCGAGGTGACGGGCGTCGGCCCCGCGGGCTGTCCCGAGGGGACGACCATCGCGGTGGACGACCTGTTCTACAACGTCCCCGCCCGGCGGAAGTACCTCAAGCAGGCCAGCACGGAGTTCGCCCACGTCAACACCGTGGTCACCAGCTACGCGCTCGCGAACCCGGACGTCGCCGTCTCCCTGGAACACGACGGCCGCGAGACGTTCGCCACGACCGGCCAGGGCGACCTCCGGGAGACGGTGATGTCCGTCTACGGCCGCGAGGTGGCGCGATCGATGATAGAGGTCAACGACTCGGACCTCCCCGACGGCCCGCTCGACGGGGTCAGCGGCCTCGTGAGCCACCCGGAGACGAACCGCGCCGGCCGGGAGTACCTCTCGACGTACGTCAACGGACGCTACGTCCGCGCCAACGCGGTCAGGGAGGCCGTCGTCGACGCCTACGGCACGCAGCTAGCGCCGGACCGGTACCCCTTCGCCGTCCTCTTCCTCGACGTCGACCCGGGGACGATAGACGTCAACGTCCACCCGCGAAAGATGGAGATCAGGTTCGCGGACGAGGAGGGGATGCGCGAGCAGGTTGGTGCCGCCATCGAGGGCGCGCTGCTCCGCGAGGGACTCGTCCGCAGCGGCGCGCCCCGGGGCCGATCCGCGCCCGAGCAGACGGAGATAGCGCCGGAACGGGGCGAGGGCGGGAACGAGACCGGTTCGAACGCAGCCAGTGACGGGACCGACGGCCGGGACTCGGCCGACGGCACCGAATCCCGCCGCCTCTCCATCGACTCGTCCGACGTCAAGCCGGGACAGAACGCGGGAGGCGCTGCCAGTCGCCGCGCGTCCGGGTCCACCGGAGCCGACGGCGGACGGGCTGCCGGAGACGGGCCCTCACAGCCGACGACGGCCGACGATAGCGACGTCGAACGTTCCAGCGACGCCGACGGCTCCACCGCCGCCGAGCCAGGCCGATCCGACGACCCCGTCCGACCGAGCGACCCGGACCGGAAGTTCGGCGGCGGTCGCGAACAGGCCCGTCTCGGCGGCGAGGAACCGACCGACTCGTTCGACGCGCTGCCGTCGATGCGCGTCCTCGGTCAGCTACACGAGACGTACGTCGTCGCCGAGACGGACGACGGCCTCGTCCTGGTCGACCAGCACGCCGCCGACGAGCGGATCAACTACGAGCGCCTCCGCGAGGAATTCCGCGGCGAGACGACGACGCAGGCGCTTGCCGAACCCGTCGAACTCGAACTCACCGCCCGCGAGGCGGAACTGTTCGCGGACCGCGGCGAGGCACTCTCAAGCCTCGGGTTCCGGGCGAACCGGACGGGCGACCGGACCGTCGAGGTGACGACGCTCCCCGGTATCGTGGCCGAGGCGGCCGGCCCGGAACTCGTCCGCGACGCCCTCTCGGCGTTCGTCTCGGGCGACGGGGCCGCCGCGGACACCGTCGAGGCCGCCGCCGACGAACTGCTCAGCGACCTGGCCTGCTACCCCTCCATCACGGGCAACACCTCGCTCACGGAGGGATCGATACGCGACCTGCTCGCCGCGCTGGACGACTGCGAGAACCCCTACGCCTGCCCGCACGGCCGCCCCGTGGTCATCGAACTCGACCGTGGGGAACTGGAGGACCGCTTCGAGCGCGACTACCCCGGCCACGCCGGCCGGCGGGAGTGAGTCGAGGGGTCCGTCGCGACCGATCGACCACCCCTTTATTTGTATGCTCCCGGAGACGCGGAAGGATATGGTCCTGAGCCTGGCGGCGTACGTCCACGCGTCGATACGAACCGAAGGCCACGATTTCCGCGGCGGGTTCGCGTTCGTCCTCTTCGTGGCCGACTCGTTCGTCGCGAGTGCGTTCGTTCCGAACCTGCCGGTTTGAGGTCGGGACACGGGCTCTCACATCGGCCACTGGGCGCTCTCCCCGCCATTCCACGGTCGGCCGGGAGCGAGTGGCGCGGCAATTGCCGCGCCCTCGCGACCCGCCGGAAGACGCACGGCGTCTTCCGAGCCCACGCTCACTCCGGTAGCGTGGGCGGGGAAGGGCCGGGGAGGCTGCGGGGCAGGCTGGTGTCCTGCTGAGCGTAGCGAAGCACGG
>CAZMGU010000045.1:0-17635 GCA_964565905.1 uncultured Halobacteriales archaeon | reverse complement strand
CCGACCTCTACCTGTTCCAGGCCATCCACCAGGAGGCCGACGTCGTCCCGGAGAACGTCGACGCCGTGCGCGCCATCGCCGATACCGCCGACCGCGACACCAGCGTCCGCCGGACGAACGAGTCGCTCGGCGTCGGGTCCGGCCTCGTCGACCACGCCCCCGGGTCGTCCGAACCGCTGCAGGACGCGACTGGCGACGACTGACGCGCGAGGACCGATCCGCGACTGACCCGCGCTGACCGATCCGATCAGGCCGACCGAACCGGCCGCGCCGACCGGCCCGCGCCGGACTCACCCCTGTTCTTCGAACTCGACGTCGCCAGTCTCCGTGTCCAGCGTCGCTACCGAGAACGGGTCGGGCGCGCCCTCGAAGGCGATACCTCCGGGGTTGATCCGGACGGTACCGTCCCGTTCCTCGTGTGCTCGCTCGTGCGTGTGCCCGTGGAACACGTAGTCGTAGCGCCCGCAGTCGACGAGCGCGTCGACTATCGGTCCGCTCGTCCCGTGGTAGACGGCCACCTCCGCTCCGTCGAGGGAGAGTTCGGCCATCTCGCCGTGGTACGTACCGAACGCCTCGATAGTCGACGCGAGCGCCCATTCGCCGTCGTTGTTGCCGCGGACCGCGTGGAACTCCCACCCGTGGTCGAAGGCAGTCGCGGCGAACGGCGCGACGACGTCGCCGCAGTGGACGACGGCGTCGACGCCGCGTTCGTCGAACGTTTCGACCGCCACATCGACCAGGTCCAGATTGTCGTGCGTGTCCGAGACGATGCCCACGAGCATGGACGGCGCTACTCGGGCCAGGTCGAAGAAGGTGTCCGTCGTAGCGGCGGGGCGTCTCCAGCGAATTGCCGCGATATACCGGTCGAGCGTGGTCCGTGGAACCGATCCGCACGGAACCGAATGATATTTGCCAGATACGTCGGTACGAGAAGAAACATCGATGTCATCCGCCGACGCGGCACGGGGTGCGGAGGGTGGGAACCCGCTGGTGTGGCTGTTCCGGCGACACGGGCTTCCCCACTGGCGACGGTTCACGGTGGGCATGGCGCTGACCGCGCTGGGGCGCTTTCCACAGCGAGCGCCGCCCCTGCTGTTCGGGATGGCGATTAACTCCCTCCTGGCGACGGAGGCGTTTCGGCTGCCGCTCCTCCCCGCCGGCTGGCCCCCGGGGCAACGGGACCAGTTGCTCCTCACGGTCGGTCTACTGGTGGCGGCCTACGGACTGGAGTCTACGTTCGACTTCCTCTCCCGCCACCAGATGGGCCGATTCTCCATGCAGTTCCAGCACGACGTCCGGATGGCCGTCTTCGACACCGTCCAGCGCCTGGAGATGGGGTTCTTCGACGACCGGGACACCGGCGACGTGATGAGCGTCCTCAACGACGACGTCGACGAACTGAACGCGTTCGTCTTCGGGACGCTCATCCGGGCCGCGTCGATGGGGACGCTGGCCGTCGCGGCGTTCGCGTACATGCTGTGGCTCCACTGGCAACTGGCCATCACGTTGCTGGTCGTCCCGTCGATACTGTTCGCCCTGAGCTACTGGTTCTCGAACTTCATCGAGCCGAAACACGCGGCGATACGCGAGCGCGTCGGGGACCTGAACAGCCGACTCAACAACAACGTCGAGGGCGTCTCCGTGATCAAGTCCTTCGGCACCGAGCGCGCCGAGCGCGAGCGCGTGGAGAGCGCCTCCCGCGACCACCTCGACGCCCAGTGGGACGCCCACCGGGCGCAGGCCACCGTCGACCCGGTGATGCGCGTCGTCTCCGAGACGGGACGGGTGCTCACGCTCGCCATCGGTGGCTACTGGGTGCTCGTCGGTCCGCCCCTCTTCTTCACGGGCGACCTGGCCGTTGGAACGCTCGTCTCCTTCCTCATGTACGTCGGCGCGCTCGTCACGCCGATGCAGGGGATAGCCGAGGTGGTCGACGCCTACCAGAACAGCAAGGCCGCCGCCACGCGACTCCGTGACGCCGTCGAAAACGACAGCGTCGCCGAACGCGAGGGCGCTCACGACCTCTACGACCCCGACGGCGCGGTGCGCTACGCGGACGTCACCTTCCGGTATCCGGGCCGCGACGAACCGACCATCGACGACGTGAGCTTCGACGTCGACCCGGGCGAGACGGTCGGCGTCGTCGGCCCCACCGGCGCGGGCAAGTCGACGCTGCTCTCCTTCCTCCTGCGCTTCTACGACCCCGACGAGGGGACGATACGCGTCGACGGCCACGACGTCCGCGACCTGACCGTCGAGAGCCTGCGCGACGCCGTCGGCTACGTCTCGCAGGACCCGTTCCTCTTCTCCGGCACCGTCCGGGAGAACGTCGCCTACGCCGGGGCGGACGTCTCCGACGACGCGGTCGTCGAGGCGGCCAGGCTCGCCGGCGCCCACGAGTTCGTCACCGACCTGCCCGACGGGTACGACACCGAGGTGGGCGAGCGCGGCGTCAAACTCTCCGGCGGGCAGCGCCAGCGTCTCGCCATCGCCCGGGCCATCGTCCGCGACCCGGCCATCCTGATATTCGACGAGGCGACCAGCCACGTCGACAACGAGACCGAGGTGCTGATCCAGCGGACCCTCGACCGCCTGGCCGCCGACCGGACGACGTTCCTCGTCGCCCATCGCCTCTCGACGGTCCGGGACGCCGACCGGATCCTCGTCCTCGACGAGGGGAAACTCGTCGAGGCGGGCACCCACGAGGACCTGCTTGACGCCGACGGCCTCTACGCCGACCTGTGGCGCGTGCAGGTGGGTGACGTCGCGGCGTTGCCCGACTCGTTCCTCGAACGCGTGCGCGGAGGTGACGCGGCGTGAGCGACGAGAGCGAGGGGTCGAGCTACCGGGCCGACACGGACTGGCCCGTCCTCGCCCTGATGCGGGATCACGGCCGTCCGTACCTCTACCTCGCCGTCGCCGGCCTGCTGATCCGGCTGGTGTGGATCGTCCCTGGACAGGCCAGCACGGCGATACTCGGGTACACGTACGACACGGTGTTCACCGACGAGCGTGCGTTCGATCCGCCGTTCGTCCCCGAGGCCCTGGTGCCCGGGGCCCAGGTCGATCAGCTGTGGCTGGTCGCCGCCGTCCTGCTGTCGCTCACGGTGCTCGGCAAGGCCTTCCAGGTACTCCGGACCCTCTCGTGGGGCGCGTTCGCGTACAACCTGCAACACGACGTACGCACCGACACCTACGACACGGTCCAGCGCCTGGAGATGGGCTTCTTCGACGACCACCAGACGGGGGAGATCATGTCCATCCTCAACAACGACGTCAACGAGATGGAGGGCTTCTTCACCGACACCATCGACTCCGCGATGTCCGCCGTCTCCTTCCTCCTCGGCGTCGGCTTCTTCATGGCTCTGTTGAACTGGCAGTTCACGCTCGTCGCGCTGGCCGTCGCACCGGTCATCGTGCTGGTGAACTACTGGTTCTCGGACGTCATCGGTGCCGCTTACGAGCGGATACGCGAGACGACCGGCAAGCTGAACGCCCAGCTACAGAACTCCATCAGCGGCGTCGCCGTCGTCAAGGCCTACACCGCCGAACCGTTCGAGTACGACCGCGTCGAGGCGGCCTCGGCGGACGTCGTCGACGCGGGCGTCGACGCCGTCGACGTCAGGTCCAAACACTACCCGTCGATGCGCGCGCTCACCGGCCTCGGAGTGGTGGCCACCTTCGGCGTCGGGGTCTTCTGGGTGCTCGACGGCCCGCCCGGCCCGTTCACGCTCGCGCTGACGGCCGGGACGCTGCTCACCTTCCTGCTGTACACCCAGCGGCTCTCCTGGCCGCTGATGGAGGTGGCCGGCGTCATCGAGAGCTACCAGAGCGCGAAGGCGTCGGCGAACCGCGTCCTCGGCGTCCAGCGGGCGGCGGAGACGGTGACCGAACGCCCCGACGCGACCGAACTCGACGCCGTCGACGGCGGCGTCGCGTACGACGACGTCACCTTCGCCTACCCGGAGAGCGAGCGGGACGACGCGGGCGGGTCGGAAGAGAGGGACGGCGGGGACCCCGTCCTCACCGACGTGAGCTTCGACGTCGAACCCGGGGAGACCGTCGGCATCGTCGGACCGACGGGGGCCGGCAAGTCGACGCTGCTGAAGCTACTGCTGCGGTTCTACGACGTGGACGAGGGCGCGGTCCGTGTCGACGGCCACGACGTCCGCGACCTGACGGTCGACAGCGTCCGGGACGCCGTCGGCTACATCTCCCAGGACCCGTTCCTGTTCTCCGGGACGGTCCGGGCGAACGTCCTCTACGGCACCCCCGGCGCGGACGAGGACGCCGTCTGGGAGGCGCTGGAACGCGCGGAGGCCGACGCGTTCGTCGCGGACCTGCCCGACGGCCTCGACACGACCATCGGCGAGCGCGGCGTCAAACTCTCCGGCGGCCAGCGCCAGCGCCTCTGCATCGCCCGGGCGCTGCTCCACGACCCCGACGTGCTCGTCCTCGACGAGGCGACCAGCCACGTCGACAACGAGACGGAGGCGCTGATCCAGCGCGGCATCGAGTCGCTCGTCGCCGAGCGCACCACGCTCGTCGTCGCCCACCGCCTGTCGACGGTCCGGGACACCGACCGCATCGTCGTCCTCGACGACGGCGAAGTCGTCGAGACGGGGATGCACGACGAACTGCTGGCCGCCGACGGCCTGTACGCCTCGCTCTGGCACGTCCAGGTCGGCGACGTCCAGTCCCTGCCGCCGGAGTTCGTCGAGCGAGTCGAGCGGCGCGCGGACGCCATCGACTCCGCCTGAGCGCGGGGCTGGCCGGCGTCACCGCGGCCGGCGTCCCCGCGGCCAGTTCGCCGCCGCCCGACCACATAAGGGCCCGCTGGTCGAACGCCGAGACAGTGAACGCAAACGACCGTTCGATCACCGCGCTGGTGTGCCTCGCCCACGCCGCGGTCCACACCTACGAGATGACCGTCCCGCTGTTCGTGGTCGTCTGGCTGACCGAGTTCGAGGCCATCTCGCTCGGCGTCGTCCAGTTCGACGTGACGACGGCGACGGTCGGCGTCGTCGTGACGCTCGGCTACGGCCTGTTCGGCCTCGGTGCGCTCCCGGGCGGGGTCCTGGTCGACCGGATCGGGTCACGGCGGCTCATCGGCGCCTGCCTGCTCGGGATGGGGCTGTCCTACGTCCTGCTCGGCCTCGCGTCGAGCATGCTCGTCGTCGCCCTCGCGCTGGTCCTCTGGGGCGTGGCCGCCAGCGTCTACCACCCGGCCGGCCTCTCCCTGATAAGCAAGGGCGTCGAGGAACGCGGGACCGGCCTGGCGTACCACGGTATGGCGGGCAACCTCGGCATCGGACTGGGGCCGCTCCTCGCTGCAGTTTTGCTCCTGTTCGTCGAGTGGCGGACCGTGGCGCTGGCCCTCGGCGCGCCGGCCGTTCTCGCCGCCGTCTACGCCGCCCGGGCGAGTTTCGACGAGACGGCGGCCGTGGAGGGCGGTGCCGGAGCGGCGGCGGACGGTGGCCGGTCGAAGGCGACGACTGGCGTCGACTCGTTCGCGGAGTTCGTCACCGAGTCGCGGCGACTGTTCGCCGGCGGTTTCGTCCTCGTGTTCGTCGTCGTGATGTGCTCCGGCCTCTACTACCGGGGCGTCCTCACCTTCCTGCCGGAACTGCTCCGCGACCTGCCGGGGTTCGAACCGATACCGGTCGCGACGCTGTTGCCGGCCGGCGTCGAGTCCGCGCTGGGCGTCGAAGCGGGTGGCAGCCAGACGCTCAACCCGCAGGACTACTTCTACGCGGGACTGCTCCTGATCGGCGTCGTCGGCCAGTACGTCGGCGGGAAACTCACCGACCGGTTCCCCGTCGAGTACGGCATCGCCGGCGCGTTCGCCGTCCTCGCCGCCCTCGCGCTCCTGTTCGTCCCCGTCTCGCGACTCGGCCTCGCCCCGCTGATAGCGCTCGGTGCCGTCCTCGGCGTCTTCCTCTTCGTCGTCCAGCCGATGTACCAGGCGACCGTCGCCGAGTACACCCCGGCCGGCACCCGCGGGCTCTCCTACGGCTTCACCTACCTCGGCGTGTTCGGCGTCGGCGCGCTCGGGGGCACCGTCGCCGGTGCCGTCCTCGCGTTCGCGGACGCCACCGCGCTGTTCCTGACGCTCGCCGGATTCGCGGCCGTGGCGTCCGGTGTGGGGCTGTACCTGGGTCGGATGGCGAGCTAGAGACCGATTCGAAATCAAATAGTTGAGCCGGAGATAGAACTATGGTCGTGGATGAGTTACGGTGACGTATGGAGTCGGACGACCGGACCGAAGCGACCCCGGGCGACGAGGCGTGGATACGACACACCAGCGGGTTCGACCGCGTCCAGAGCGTCGCCCTCACGACGTCTTCGCCGCGTACCGCTGCCTGGATCGCCGACGAGGCCCACGTCGCGGAGAACACCGCCCGCCGCCACCTACAGCGACTCGCGGAGTTGAACGTCCTGGCGACGGACTCCAGCGGAGACGCCGTGACGTACCATCCGGACCCGGTGTACGTGCGTACCCGGGAACTACGCGCACTCGTCGAGGAACACGACCGTGACGGACTCGCGTCGCTCGCCGCGTCGCTCAAGGCCGACGTGGAGGAGTGGGCCGACGAGTACGACGCCAGCGATCCGGACGAGGTCCGGATGGGGGCCACCGACGACGCCGTCTCCGCCGACGGCGCACGCGAGCGACGGCGGGTCGCGAGCGACTGGGACCACGCTCGCTATCGACTGTCGCTCGTCGAGGACGCGCTGGAGCGATACAGTGAGTACACCGACCGACCTGCGCCGGCATGACCATTCGGGTGGGCGGGGGTCTCGCCACGGCCCTCGCGGACGGCGGCCGCGATCCGTCGCGTGATCTCGGGCGGGAGCGTCACCGGATCCTGCGCGAGTTGCGACACGAACTCGAACGTCACCCCGCCGTCGAAGTGGTGCGCGGCGTTCCGGACGGAACGTTCCGCGAACTCCGTGCCGACCTCGACCCGTCTGCGTTCGATCGCGAGGCCGAGAGCGTCTTCTTCCAGGTGTCCTGGTGGCCAGCACCCGCGGACCCGGAGTTCGCGTTCCACTACAGCGAGAGTACCGGGTTCGACTGTGGCTGGCACCGCGAGCCGAACCCCCACGTCGAGGGTAAGACTCACTATCAGGAGCGACGTCACCCCGACGACGACTACGAGTACGAGGCCGTCTCGTTACCGACGCGGGTCCCCTCACGGCTCCTCTGGATCGTCCTCGACCGGCTGTCCGGCCGTCTGCGATGACGTCGCGTACTACTCCCGCTTCAGTACCTCGACGCCGACCAGTTCCTGGCCCGTCAGCGCCCGGATGTAGGCGCCGCCGGCGATGGAGACGTGGGAGAACTCCTCCTCGCTCAGCCCGTACATCTCGATGGCGCGCGACGTGTCGCCACCCCCGACGACGGAGAAGCAGTCCGTGGCGGCGATGGCCTCCAGCGCGCCGACGGTGCCGACGGAGAAGCGCTCGTCCTCGAACAGGCCGAGCGCGCCCTTGACGAACACCGCCTCGGAGTCGCGGATGACTGGCGAGTAGGTCATCACGGTCTCGCTGCCGACGTCGAGGAACCCCTGGGTCTTCTCCTCGATGTCGTCGACGGCGACTTCCATCCGCGCGCCGTCGTCGTTCTCGTAGGCCAGGTCCACGGCCAGCGTGATCTGGTCGCGGTGCTCGTCGAGCATCGACCGGATCGTCTCCTCGTTCGCCTCCCACTGCTCGTCGAACAGGTCCATGTCGCCGACGTCGTGACCGACGGGGTAGCCGTCGGCACGGAGGAACAGTTCGCCGGCGATCCCACCAAGGAGGAAGTCGTCGACTTTCTCGTCCAGTGCGCTCATCACGTCGACGACGTCCGTCGCCTTGGTGCCGCCGACGACCATCGTGACGTTGCCGTCGAACTCCTTCTCGGCGATGGCGCTGTTGGCCTCGTACTCGGTCTCCATGACGCGGCCGGCGTACGAGGGGAGGACGAGCGGGAAGCCGACGAGCGAGGCGTGCGAGCGGTGGGCCGCGGAGTAGGCGTCGTTGACGTAGGCGTCGAACTCCGGAGCGAGCGTCTGCACGAACTCCGTCTCGGCCTTGACCTCGGGGTCCTCCTCCGGCAACTCCTCGTCGCACATCCGGGTGTTCTCCAGCAGGAGGACGTCGCCCGGTTCGAGGGTGCGGATCGCGTCCAGGGCCTCCTCGCCGAAGGTGTCGGGGACGAAGTCGACGTCCACGTCCGCGTGGTCCGCGAGGATGTCGGCGTGCTGGTCCAGCGAGACGAACGTGTCCCGGCCGGGCCGACCCTGGTGGGCCAGCAGGGCGACCTCGAAGCCGCGGTCCGCGAGTTCCGCGACCGTCTCGGCGTGGCGGTCGAACCGGCGGTTGTCCTGGACCTCGCCGTCCTCCACCGGACTGTTCAGGTCGAGGCGGACGAGGACGCGCTGGCCGTCCGCCAGGTCGTCGAGCGTGTTGAACGAGGGCATAGTGGGTGTTCGAACGGTCGAGCGTGGGCGAGAAAAAACCGGCTGATCGGGGCGTTCCGCCGTCACCTCGTCCGGGAACCACCGTCCGTTCTCCCCGTCCCGGCCAGATGTTACCAGCCGTGATAACCGCGGGCCAGTACTTATGCGAAGGTATCTGAGATTCCGGGTATGGCCCGAGAAGTCCACGCGGAAGGGGAGAAGTACAGGATCGAATGGGACGACGACGTCGGCGCGCTGGTCCACACCTGGACCGGTTTCGCGTCCGGGGAGGCGTTTCGCGATGGCTGTCACGAACTGCTCGCGGCCGTCGAGGAGCGCGACGCCTCGAAGCTGATAGTCGACACCAGCAACGTCCAGGCCCACGACGGGGACGACAAGCAGTGGCTCCAGGAGGAGTGGACCCCGAAGACCATCGAGGCGGGCGTCGAGGCCACGGCGATGGTCCGCTCGGACAGCGTCATCTCCGAGATGGAGATGGACGAACTGATGGGCGAGATGAGCGAGGACCTGCCAGACCCGGCCGACGGCGACTACGACGCGCTGGTCACCGACGACATGGCAGAGGCCCGCGACTGGATCGCCGGCCAGTAGCGCCGTCGCGGCCGTTTTCGATCCCGGCCCGCGAACGCCGAACGGCAGAACCTTCTTGTCCTCCGACGGAGATCGGCGTCCATGGCAAGCGCGGCGTCGCTCTCGGAACCGCAGGTCCTCGCCCACGCGAAGCGGCGGCTGTTCCCGGACCCCGACGAGGCCGACGCCTACGCGGTCGTCGACACGCAGTTCGCGACGGACGAGTGGCTTGCCGACCGGCGGATCCCCGATGCCGTCCGCGACCGCCTCGCGCCGTTCAACCACGTCCGGGTGGGGTCGGGCTACCCGGACCTCGTCGGGGTCAGGAACCTGGAGGACGACCTGCTGGCCGTCGACCGCGTCGGCGACCGCCCGCCTCTGGTCGCCGTCGAGGCGAAGGGGTACCGGGGGAACGACGCCGTCGACGTCGAGCGCGGCGTCGTCCAGGCCCACGACCGCCTGAACGAGGCCAACGCAGTCTACGTCGCCGCGCCGGGAGCGTCGATATCCCAGTCGGCGCGGACCCTCGCCCGTGAACTGAACGTCGGGGTCCTCGGCGTCGAGAGCGGTGGGGAAGTCCGCCCCGTCGAGGTCCCCCGCGTCGTCGGGAACCACACCTCGGACGACGCGACGGCCATCCGGTTCCAGGCAACCGTCCGCGGCGTCGCCGACCGGTCGTTTGGCCTGAACCACCCGAAGAACTACCTCGCCTACCCGCTGGCCGCGTACCATCCCGACGAGACGGAATCTATCCTGGCCGAGCGCGTCGTCGGGGCCGTCGATTCGGCCCGGACGGGCGCGGCGTTCCTCGGCCTGATCGAGGAGCAACCCCACCGCGTCGCGCTGACGCCGCTCGGCCGGGAGGTGGTTCGCTTCGCCACCGGTCGCTACGGGTCGGTCGACGCGGCGCTGGCCGAGTTCGAGGGCTGGCAGGGCTCCCGGAAGCGGTTCTGCGACCTGGCTCCCGAGTGGGGCCTGCTCACCCGGCGAGTCGTCTGGGACTACCCGGCGACGAAGTTGATCGTCGAGGAACTCCAGACGCTCCACGAGGACGACGAGTCGTCCCCGTCGCTCGTCGCGTTCGTCCGCCGACTCCACGGCCAGCACCCGACCTTCACCGTCGAACTGTTCCTCCGGGGCACCGACGACGTTCGCGCTAGGGTACTGGACGCCGAGGGAGCGCTTCGGGTCGACGAACTCCGGGACGGGAACGTGTATCACTCCCCGACGGTGTTCCAGCTGAAGGCCATGCTGTACCACGCCGGCGTCCTGACCGAGCGCGGGTCGGAGCCGAACGAACTGGACCCCGAAACCGATACGTGGGCGCTCCGGGACCCGCTCGACGTCACGCCCTGAGACGATTTTCCGATAAACGGTCGGCGCACGCTGTCGAACGGCCGAGCAATCGCGAGGCCGTGAGACGGAACCGTGCGAGGGATGAGGAGCGCAACGGAGTGAGCACCGCAATCGGCTGGGGAGGTTCGTGGCTGTACTGTACGACTCGGGCGGGAATGAAAGGGGCAAGACGTTCGGCGAGCGAGACGACGTAAGGACCGCAGGCGAAGCCGAGGACCGCAGCGAGTCGTAGCCGGCGAACGTCTCGGGGCTTTCGAGTTGTTCACGTCGAGGAGAAATAGAAAGCCCCCGGTCGCTGGAGTTGAGCGGCTCGCTGCGCTCCTCGTTCGCTCCGCTCTCTGCGGTGCTTGCGTCACCGGTCTTCCTCCAGCGACCGGCCCCTTTCAGTCCCACCCGGACCGCAACCACGACCCTCCCCAGCCGATTCCGTCGCTCACTCCGTTCGCTCCGTCATCCCTCGCACGGGTTCGTCTCGCGCCCTCACTCTCGTTCAGGCGCTCGACAGCGTGCGCCGAGGTGGAAAGGAAGAACGTCGAGGAACTGTCGCAGGTACGCGAGGGGCGAAGTGGGCAATGTACGCGGTGGAGGGGCGTCAGCGGGGACCGGTCGGACTCGTCAGTGCTCGACGCCGCGGCGGGTCGCGATGCGGAGGGAGTAGGCGATGAAGGCCAGGCCGACGACCTGGACGAGTCTGACGGCGAGGCGGACGACGTTCTGGAGGTGGATCGGGACGACGCGGAACGCGACGAGGCCCTGGCCGGCGAGGGCGAACGCGTAGGTGAAGCCGAACAGGAGGATCATGCCGACGGAGAGGTAGCGCATCGACGGGTCGTCGTTCCGGCGCAGGCCCCGGTAGGCCTGGTAGCCGATGTAGAGACCGATGACGGCCGAGACGGTCGCCGCCGCGCCCGCGGCGAGGCCGACGGGGGAGCCGAACCCGACCATCAGAGCTCACCCCACATTCGCGAGAGTTCGTCGGCGGGGTCCGCGCCGCGGCGTTCGAGCGTCCAGTCGAGGTCGCCGTCGCGGACGGTGAGTTCGAACCGGTCGAGCGCGGAGACGTACACCGTCTCGTGGTGGCCGTCCCGTCGCGGGCGGGTCTGCTCGCGGACGAGGTCGGCCGCCGTCAGCCGGTCGATCCGGCGGTAGACGGTCGAGGCCGAGACCTCGCAGCGGTCGCTGAGTTCGTTCGCCGAGAGCGGTTCCGCGCTGGTCGCGACCAGGATGGACCTGGCGAGTTCGTCGTCGAGGAGGTCGACGACGTCCGCCAGGTCGGGCTGGTCCGTCACGGTCGGTTCGGTCATGCTACGTACGCATACGTTTTGCTGCATCGGCAGTCGGCGGTCGGCACCGGACCGGCGAGCCGGGCCGGCTCCCGCGAGGACCGTCATCGGTCGCCCTCCGGTAGTTCGTACTGGAACAGCATTCGATACTCACAGCAACCGGACACGGGCGAGAGGACCAGGTTCACGTCCGTGACATCGGGCCGGTCGCTCAGGTCGATCTCGGCGGCGTCTCCGGGTCCGACGCGGCGGGCTCCCTGCCAGAGTGGCCGTTTCTCGACCTCCCCCGGCGAGGTCTCCGTGTCGACGTCGTAGTAGAGCAGGTCCGCGTCGACCGGGTCGCCCGCCTCGTGGCGGAGCGTCACGGTCCGCGCGTCGGCGTCGTAGGCGGCGCCCCAGGTGACCTGGGGCGGGTCGAGCATCGGACCCAGGTCGCGGGGTTCTCCCCGCGGGACGCGCGTTTCGAGCGTGCCGATCTGACCGTCGACGCTGACGTCGAAGGTGTCCGCCTCCTCCGTCAGTCCGTACTCGTCCCGGAACGCCCGCTCCAGGACGTCGGTCGTCGGGACGCGGTCGGCCGGGAACCAGAGTTTGAACACCTGGTACGCGGCGTCGTCGTCGAACCGGAACCCGTCCGCGGCGAACGCCGCCCGGTCGGTCGGGTCGCCGAACTCGGGACCCCCGATTACCAGCCGACTGGCACCGATGGCGTCGGTGACGCGTTCGACCGCGTCGCTGGCCTCGTGGTACCGTTCCCGTTCGCCCGCTCCTGCGTCGATCAGCGCCTCGAGGTCGGGGTCGGGGTCGGCCGACTGGCTCGACGAGAGGATCACTTCGTCGCCGACGGCGACGCGACGCGGCACGTCCGACCGCGCGAACAGGTCGTATCCCCGGTACGAACCGTCTGGTCCGTACCCGCTCGCAGTGACCGTCTCTACGACGGACGCGGCGTCGAACTCGGCCCCGACGACGGTTCCGAACTCACAGCCGAGGAGGAACTCGTAGTTCTCGAACCCGACGCCGACGTAGTCGAGGTCGATTTCGGTCAACGCTCGCCGGACGAGGAACTCCTCCGGTTCGCCCCCGTCGACCGGGCCGGGTTCCGCGTAGTGGAAGGAGTACCCGGCATCGCCCCCGGACTCGCCCGTCGGGGCCGGGAGCCAGCGGCGATACGTCGGCGCGTCCGCCGGCGGCGCGTCGACGCGGCCGTAGGACTGTCTCGTTCCGAGCGGGGGGAGGGCGGTCGAACAGCCCGCCGTACTGGCCGCGAGTCCCGTCGCGAGCGTCGCGACGCCGGTCTTCAGGAACCGCCGACGAGTCCGTTCTCGCGGGGTCCGTTGCTGTGGTGTTCCCATCGTCGTGGCACGGACTACGCAGCTATCCGGTATCATACGGACGGGCGACTCGCAGGTACCTGCAACCCGTCGATAGATTCTTGTAGAACGACGGTGCTCGGACCGACTCGCCGATCAGTGCTCGTGGACGTACTGGGCGACGTCGAGCATGCGGCTGGAGAAGCCGTACTCGTTGTCGTACCAGGTGAGCACCTTCGTCAGGTCGCCGACGACGTTCGTGTTTGGCAGGTCGACGAGCGTGGAGTAGGGCTGCTGGAGGACGTCGGAGGAGACGATTTCGTCGTTCGAGACGCCCAGCACGCCCTCCATCTCGCCCTGCGCGGCGTCCTCGAAGGCGGCGTTGACGTCGCCGGCGGTGACGTCCGACTCCAGCGAGACGACGAACTCGGTGATGGAGCCGTTGGGGACGGGGACGCGCATGGCCATGCCGTCGAGTTTCCCCTCCAGTTCGGGCAGGACTTCGGTGGCCGCCTGGGCGGCACCGGTCGTCGTGGGGATGATGTTCTCCGCGGCGGCGCGGCGACGGCGGGGCTTGCTGTTCGGCCCGTCGACGAGGTTCTGGGTGCCGGTGTAGGCGTGGACGGTGGTGAGCTGTCCCGACCGGATGCCGAACTCGTCGTGGAGCACCTTGGCGACGGGGGTGACGGAGTTCGTGGTACAGGAGGCGTTGGAGACGACGTCCTCGCCGTCGTACTCGTCCTCGTTGACGCCGTAGACGAGCTGTTTGACCGGCGTGTCCCCCTTCGGCGGCGCGGAGATGACCACCTTGTCCGCGCCGGCCTCGAGGTGCTGGCTGGCGTCCTCGTGGGAGCGGAAGATGCCCGTCGCCTCGAAGGCGACGTCGACGTCGAGTTCCGCCCAGGGGAGCTTCGTGGGGTCCGTCTCGTGGAACACGCCCGCCGCGACGTCGGTGCCGGCCACCGACAGCGTCCCGTCGTCGAGCGACGCGCCCTCCAGCCGACCCATCACGGTGTCGTACTTCGCGAGGTACTCGAGTTCCTCGTCCTCCATCACGTCGTTGATGCCGACGACTTCGACGGCGTCGCTCCCGAGCGACGCGCGGAAGACGTTCCGACCGATGCGTCCGAAGCCGTTGAGGCCGACGCGGACAGGCTCGTTGCTCATGACATTTAAATACGAGAACGCCGAGTAAAATGTTTTCGCATTCGAGTACCTTCCCGTCGGAATCGGTCGAGAGCGCCGTCGTATTGCGGATCGAGGATTCCGATCCGGGCGGCTCGCGGCTCCCACTGGTCGCCGTTCGCTCGTGCGTCGGTCCCTCCCTTCGGTCGGCCCCGACCGGCTCGCGTGTCACTCACTTCGTTCCCGCCCGACCGGACTCCAACGACCCGTCGATTCGCCCACAGGTACCGGGCCGAAGCTTTATTCCGTGGGTCGTCATAACCGTTCACAGGATGAGACGCGACGACCGCGACGACCCCTTCGACGAGTTCTTCCGGGAGCTCGAGCGGATGATGAACGACGTGATGGGTCCCGGCGGTGACGTCACTATCGACCAGACCGGACCCGACACCGAGAGCGACCTCCACCTCGACGTGTACGAGACGGACGACAACGTCCGCGTCGTCGCGGACGTCCCCGGCATCGACAAGGACGCCATCGACCTGAAGTGCGACGGGAAGGTGCTCACGATACAGGCCGCGACCGACCGACGCGACGTCGGCCAGCGCGTTCGTCTCCCCGCCCACGTTGACGAACACTCCGCCAGCGCGACGTACAACAACGGCATCCTCGAAGTCAGCTTCCAGCGGAGCGAGGACGCCAGCGACATCAGCCTGGAGTGACCGACCTGCCGTAGTCGGGTTCCGGTCCGCAGTTATTCTCGAAGTGCGACCCCTTCTCCGGTACCGACGAATGCCCACGTTTCGTCGTCGCCGGACCGCTCCGCGCCGGGCAACCGTTCGAACCCAGGTTCGACCACCTCCGTCCACCAGCCGTCGTCGGGCTCCTCGTATGCGCCTCGATACGACGGATACACCTCGTCGACGAGTTCCTCGCGGTCGGCCTCGCCCGCCTCGCGGAGGTAGCCGTAGGCGTGCCGGAGCGCCTCGCGCCGCCGGTCCTGCTGCTCGGGCATCCCCGGCGGGTCGAACGTCTCGATGACGTCGGTCGGCAACTCGTAGGGCGGGTTCGACGGCTCCTCGCCCGGTTCGGCCGGCGGCGACTCCGGCGTCTCCTGGTCCAGCGGCGGCCCCTGCGTCCCCGTGTCCGTCGCCTGGGCCTCCAGGTCGGTCGCCGTCCCCTCCGCGCTCTCCCCGCCCGCGTCCGCCGGGTCGACGTCGTCCGGCAGTCGCCACACCGTCCCCGGCGCGTAGTCCTCGTCGCTCTCCAGCAGGCCGCGCTCCTCCAGGTCGAGCAACTCGTCGTCGACCTCTTCGGTCCCGACCGGCAACTCCTCGGCCACCTCCCACGCGTACAGGGGCGACTCGTCCAGTTCGACGAAGGCGGTCAGGATCTGTTCGTCGCTCACGGCGGGGCCGCTGTCGGCGTCGACCATGGGCCGGCTACGGGCGGCGGCCAGTTGAATGTCCGGTCGCCGTCGTGCGGTTCCGACGACATGGCGGGCGAACCGGGCAGACGCCAGGGTTTACTGACCTGCTTTCGTACGGAGAGGTATGGTAGACGTCGCTCTCTCGATCGGTCGGCTCCTCGCCGCCTTCTTCCTCGTCTTCCTGAACGGCTTCTTCGTCGCCTCGGAGTTCGCGTACGTGCGCATCCGCTCGACGGCGGTCGACCAGATGGTCGAGGAGGGGAAGGCCGGCGCGGAGACCTTACAGGGGACGCTCCAGCACCTCGACGACTATCTCGCCGTCACCCAGCTGGGGATAACGCTCGCGTCGCTCGGGCTGGGTGTGGTCGGCGAACCGGCCGTCGCCACGCTCGTCGAACCGGTGCTGGGCAACGTCCTCCCGCAGGACCTCGTCCACCTGATCGCGGTCGGTATCGGCTTCTCCGTTATCACGTTCCTCCACGTCGTCTTCGGGGAACTCGCCCCGAAGACCATCGCCATCGCCCAGGCCGAACGGATCGCGCTGTTCGTCGCGCCGCCGATGAAGCTCTTCTACTACGTCTTCTACCCCGGCCTCGTCGTCCTGAACGGGACCGCGAACGCCTTCACGCGCCTGATCGGTATCCCGCCAGCGTCCGAGACGGAGGAGACCCTCTCCGAGGAGGAGATACTGATGGTGCTGACCCGCTCCGGCACCGAGGGTCACGTCGACAAGCGCGAAGTCGAGATGATCGAGCAGGTCTTCGACCTCGACGACATCAGCGTCCGGGAGGTCATGGTCCCCCGCCCCGACGTCGTGAGCGTGCCCGCGGACGCCACGGTGGCCGACCTCCGCGCGCTCGTCGTCGAGGAGGGCCACACCCGCTATCCAGTCCTCGACGCCGACGACGGCGACCAGGTCGTCGGGTTCGTCGACGTCAAGGACCTGATCCGGGTGAGCGAGTCCAGCGACGGCGAACCGACCGCCACCGCTGCGGACCTGGCCCGGGACCTGCCCGTCATCCCCGAGACCGGCCGGGCCGACGACCTCCTGGGCCAGTTCCAGGACGAACAGAGCCAGATGGCCGCCGTCATCGACGAGTGGGGATCCTTCGAGGGTATCGTCACCGTCGAGGACCTGGTCGAGGTGGTCGTCGGCGACATCCGGGACCAGTTCGACGTGGACGCGCGCGAACCCTCCGTCGAAACCCGGGGCGACGGCACGTACGTCGTCGACGGCGGCGTCGCCGTCTCGGACGTGAATGACGAACTCGGGGTCGCCTTCGAGACGGACGAGTTCGGCACCGTCGGCGGACTCGTGCTCGACCGCCTCGGCCGGGCACCCGAGGTCGGTGACCGCGTGACCGTCGACGGCCACCACCTCGACGTCGATTCGGTCGACGGGGCGCGGGTCGCTCGCGTGGTCGTCACGCCCGAGGAGTCGACGGCCGACGAACGCGAGGACCGAGCGGGGGACGACCCGGGGACGGCGAACGACTCCGGCGAGTGATCGGTCGAAAAAACCGGATCAGATAGACCGCCGGTCACGCCGTCGCCGTCTCCCGGATCAACGCTACCAGCCTGTCCCGAGACCACCTTTTTCTTCCTCGGTTCTCGCGGGCGCGATGCGCCCGCTCGGGCCTCGTCGAAAAATCTGGACCAAAAAGACCGCCGGTCACGCCGACGCCGCCGTCTGCCGGATCAGCCCCACCAGCCTGTCCCAGAACCCGTCCTCGTACTTCGTCGCCGCGTCGATTGTCGGCCGGGCGTTCGTCTCGTTGACCACCGCCCGGTCGTCGGTCACCAGCAGGTCCACGCCGAGGTAGTCGATTCCCAGGACGTCGGCCGCGCGCTCGGCGAGGTCGCGCAACTCCCCGTCGAGCGTGACGCCCGACGCCTCCGCGCCGCGGTGGACGTTGTGCTTCCACTGCCCCTCGCCGGTCGCTGCCTCGGGCAGTCGCCGCTCCACCGCGCCGACCACCTCGCCGTCGACGACCATCGCCCGGACGTCGCGCGCCCCGGGCAGGAACTCCTGGACGAGGAACGACCGGTCCGCCGTCGCCCGGTAGTCGTGGACCAGGTCGAGGTAGTCGA
>CAZMGU010000044.1:0-17722 GCA_964565905.1 uncultured Halobacteriales archaeon | reverse complement strand
TGGGACGAGTCGGCCAAGGCCGACTGGTTCGAACGCTTCCTCCGGCTGACGTTCAGCCACCCCGGCGTCGAGTCGTTCCTCGTCTGGGGCTTCTGGGACGGTCGCCACTGGGAGGACGACGCGCCGTTCTTCTACGAGGACTGGTCCGAAAAGCCCAGTCTCGACGTCTGGCGGAACCTCGTCTACGGCGAGTGGTGGAACGACGAGAGCGGGACGACGGATTCCGGCGGGACGTACTCCACGAACGCCTTCCTCGGGGAACACGAGATAACCGTCTCGACGGACAGCGACTCGACGACGCAGACGGTGTCGGTGACGAGCACCGGCGGCACGTCCGTCACCGTCACCGTCGACGGCCAGGGAACCGGCGACGGCGGTCAGGACGACGGCGACCAGGACGGCGGTGACGACGGGGACGACGACGGCAGTAGCGGCAGTCAGCAGCCCTACAATGGTTCGCCCCACGCCGTCCCGGGAACCATCCAGGCCGAGGAGTACGACGAGGGCGGTTCCGGCGTCGCCTACAGCGACAACACCGCGGAGAACGAGGGCGGCGCGATGCGGACCGACGAAGCGGTCGACATCTCCTCGAACTCGGCGGGTAGCGGCTACTCTATCGGCTACATCGAGTCCGGCGAGTGGGTCGAGTACACCGTCGACGTCGCCCAGTCAGGAGAGTACTCCCTCGAAGCGCTCGTCGCCTCCGACTCCGGCGGGGGTTCGTTCCACCTCGAAGTGGACGGCCAGGACGTCTCCGGCACCGTGGAGTTCGGTGCGACCGGCGGCTGGGACGCCTGGGAGACGGTCTCCACCTCCGGCGTCTCGCTCTCGGCGGGCCAGCAGGTAGTCCGCGTCTCCATGGACGAAAGCTGGTGGGACCTCAACTACGTCGACCTCTCGCTCGACGGGAGCAGCGGCGACGACGGTAGTACAGACGACGGCGGTGACACCGGCGACGGCGGTACCGACGACGGCGGTGACACCGGCGACGGCGGTGACACCGGCGGCGGAACCCCGGATGACCTGATCGCCGAGATGAGTCCGAGCACGACGTCCGCGAGCGTCGGCGAGCGCGTCACGTTCAGCGTCACAGACACGACCGGTTCGGGCAACTGGATCGACTCGCTGTCGTTCGACTTCGGCGACGGTTCCTCGGCGACCGGCTGGTGGGCCGAACACACCTACGACTCGGCGGGCACCTACACCGTCACGCTCACCGCGACCAACAACGAGGGCGACTCCACGGCCCACGAGGTGGAGATAACGGTCTCCTGATCGAACACGGGACGGGGCACGGGCGACGGCACTCACGCCGACGGTAGTGGGCCGACGCCGACGACCCGCTCCGGGGCGTCGTCGGAACGAATGTTCCCGCCCGGTCGCCGTCGCCGTCCGAATCCGCGGCGGGGGCCGCGATCGGGCGGTGCCGTCGGTGTCCACCACGGTGCGGTGCTGGGAGTTCGTTACCGGACTGCCGGCTATAGTACTTAACTAATATAGTTATAATTGATTGGAGAATGACCTAGTTTTATCAATGAGCCAACCAAATAGGAAGGTGCTGGTGTATTGACACCATGACAGACCACGACAAGCGATCGGCACGAGGGGAACCGAACGACAGCACCGACGGGGAGGAACTTCGAGCGACCGAGGTCGCGCCGGACCGGGAAGAACGGGACGGCTTCGCGTCGATGGACCGGCGCGCGTACATGAAGTCGGCGGTCGCCACCGCGGCGACCGGCCTCGGCGTCGGCGCCGCGGCGGGCCCGGCGGCCGCCCACGGCGAGACGATCACGTCCAACCAGACCGGCACCCACGACGGGTACTTCTACTCGTTCTGGACCGACGAGGAAGGGACGGTCGACATGACGCTCGGGGAGGCCGGCGAGTACAGCATGGACTGGTCGAACACGAACAGCATGGTCTGTGGCCTGGGCTGGCAGACCGGTTCGCGACGGAACGTCGAGTACAACGCCTCGACGTTCAACCCGGGCAGCAACGGCTATCTATGCCTCTACGGGTGGACGACGGACCCGCTCGTCGAGTACTACATCATCGAGGACCACGGCCCCTATCAGCCCGGGGACTCGTTCCAGGGCACCGTCCAGAGCGACGGCGGGACGTACGACATCTACACGTCCGAGCGGGTCGAACAGCCCTCTATCGAGGGGACGGCGACGTTCCCGCAGTACTGGTCCATTCGGCAGAACGGCCGGCGGAGCGGGACCATCACGACGGGTAACCACTTCGACGCGTGGCAGAGCAACGGCATGGACATGGGCAGCCACGACTACCAGATCATGGCCACCGAAGCCTACCAGTCCAGCGGGAGCTCCGACGTCACGATCGGTAGTTCCAGCGGCGGGAACGACGACGGCGGCAACAACGACGGTGGAAACAACGACGGTGGAAACAACGACGGTGGAAACAACGACGGCGGGAGCAGCGGCGACGTCATCGCGGCTATCGACCCGAGCACGACGTCGGCCGGCGTCGGCGACCTGGTCCAGTTCCACCTGACGAACCAGTCGCCGTCTGGCACCTGGCTCACCTCGCTGGAGTGGGACCTGGGTAACGGCTCGACGGGAACCGGCTGGTACACCGACGAGCGCTACCAGTCGGCGGGCTCCTACACCGTCACGCTCACTGCGACCAACAACGAGGGCACGACGACCACCGACGAGGTGACGGTCAACATCTCCTGATCGCGGACGGACGGTCGCGGCCGGAGGGCTCCGACGCCGGATCCCCCCGACCCCGGCCTCGCTGCCGACGCATCGTCGCGGAAACCACGCCCAGTTTTTCTTCGCCGTCCGAACTCGCCGTCGATAGCGCCAGCGTCCCAGCCCGGCGCACTCGTCGCGACGGCGATGGTCGGCTCACCTGCGGGTCGCTCGCGCTCCCGTATCGAGTACGATGGCTGGATCCGTAACTCCCGGGGCGTCGTCGTCCGCGAAAAAATAGCGCCAGGTCGTTTCCGGAACCGATACCGATAGCAGCGGACCGCGTCGAACCGCCTCCGTCAGGAGACGGTAATCTCGACCTCGTCGGTGGTCGAGTAGCCGAGGTTGTCCGTCGCCGTCAGGGTCACCGTGTAGGTGCCCGACGACGCGAACTCGTGGGCGGCGAACCAGCCGGAGGCCGTGGCGTCGTCACCGAGTTCCCACTCGAGCTCGTCGATCCATCGGCCCTGGCCGGTGGTGTCCTCGACGCGGAACTCGACGCGCTCGTCGACCGCCGCCTCGGTAGTGCTCGGGCGGACGGTCGCGAGCTGGCTCTCCAGTTCGGCCACCCAGACGACCACTTCGTCGGTCGTGGTGTTGCCGTCGCTGTCGGTGGCGTGCAGGGCCACCGTGTACGCGCCCGGCGAGTCGAACCGGTGTTCGTTCCACCAGCCGGAGGCCGTGGTGCCGTCACCGAACTCCCACTCGAGGCTCTCGATCCAGTCGCCGTCGGTGGTGTCCTCGACCTGGAAGGTGAGCCGGTCACCGACCGTCGCCTGGGTCGCGCTCGGGTTCAGGCGGGCGTTGAGCGAGCCCAGGTCCTCGTCGACGACCTGGAAGTCGAGGTCGACTGCAGTGGTGACCCCGCCCTCGCTGGTCGCGCTCGCGGAGAGCGCGTTGCGACCGCGGGCAGTCACGTCGCCGCCGGTCCAGTCCTCGCCGTTGAGCGTGACCGACTGCTCGGTCACGTCGGACTGGTCGTCGAGGACGGAGACGTCCGCCGGGTGCGGGGCCTCGTAGGTGTCGCCGTTCTGGAGGCCGTCCACGACGATTGCGGGTCCGGTCGGGTCGGCCGAGTCCAGCGCGACGGTCTCGGACCAGATACTGACCGCGCCGATGGCCATCGCGTAGCCGGCCGGTCCCTCCGGGATTGTCACCCGGAGATACGTCGCGTCGTCCGGGAGGGAGCCTATCTGCGAGTAGCGCCAGAACGCGAAGTAGCCGTTCGACTCGCTCGGCGATTCGAGAACCTCCGGGTCGACCGACACCGACTCGAAGGAGTCGCCGTCGGCCGAAACCTCGAACTGGATGTTCGAGTCCGTGGCGTTGTTGTTGACGTAGGCGTCGACCTCGAAGCCGCTGACGCCGTCCGGGACGCGATAGGTGATCGAGCCCGCGCTCCCGCCGTCGGACTTCTGGAAGAAGCTGTCGTCGCCCTGGCGCGAGGTGTAGCCGGCGGCGAAGGTGTTGTCGTTCGACTCGACGACCGACGTGTCGCTCGCGTCGTCCGAGAGCGCCGGGTCGCCGAGTTCGGCGTCCTCGCGGGCGGCGAAGAGAGCGCTCGTCGCCGCGGTGTCGCCGTAGGCCGAGACCGTGACGGAGACGGTCGCCGTGCCCTCGCCGGTCCGGGAGACGACGCCGTCCTCGTCGACCGTCAGGACCTCCAGGTCGCTGCTCTCGAAGGAGAGCGCGCCGTCGGGGACCGACAGTTCGATCCCGTCCTCGGAGGTGAGCGTCACGTCGAGGTCGACGGTGTCGTCCGCGACCACCGTGTGCTGGGCGACGTCGACGTCGACGTCGGCGACGGACGGTTCGCTGATCGCGACCTCCACGGAGGCACCGTCGTCGGTGAACTCGACGGTCTCGGCTCCAGCGAGGCCGTCCGCGCGCGCCGTCACCTCGTACTCGCCCTTGAATCCGCGGGCGCTGAAGGTGCCGGCGTCGCCGGTTTCGCCGCTGACCTCGGTCCACCACTCGTCGAAGACGAGGCGCTTGTACTCCTCGCCGTGCGGGCGGATCGACCAGTCGGAGTCGTAGTAGGCGGCGGTCGGCCGCCAGTGCTCGTCGGGCCAGAAGCCCCAGGACATGACGCCCTCGACGGCCTCGTGGCTGAACGCCGCCGTGAGCACGTCACGGAGGAAGTCCGTCTGTGCGGCGACCTCGTTCTCGTTGCTCCGGTCGTTGATCTGGATGTCGAACTCCGTGAGCTGGAGCGGGACGCCGTGTTCGACGTAGTCGTCGAACACCGAGAGCAGTTCCTCGGGCGGCGTGAGGCTCCCGAGGCTGAAGTGGCCCATGAAGCCGATGCCGCCGAGGTCGACGCCCTCGTCGAGCAGCCAGCCGGCCATGTCGTGGTAGTCCTGGCGCAGCGAGTTGCCGGCGACGATGTTCATCTCGTTGAGGTACATCTCGGAGTCGGGGGCGGCCTCCTCCGCTGCCGCCCACCAGTCGAGGATGTACTCCCTGCCGATGTCCTGCCATATCTCGGGGTAGAACAGCGGGTGGTTGTGCATGTCCCACTCCGGCAGGTGGCTGTACTCGGTGGCGCGCTCCGTGATCAGGCGCTGGACCTCCTCGTTTATCTCCGGCGCGGAGCGTTCGGAGTCGACGCCCATCCACTCGTAGGTCGACCAGACGAGCGCGTGGCCACGGGTCGGGATGTCGTGGTCCTGGAGCCAGTTCATCGCGGCGCGGGTGCTCTCCTCGTTCATGGACTCGCCGTAGCGCCCCTCCCAGGCCGGCACCTTCAGGCCGTTCTCGGGGACGGCCTTGTTGTACTCCTCCCGGACCTTCTCCATGTAGGTCTCGTTCCCGTCCGGGATCTGGTTGACCGCGACGGCCGTCCCGAAGTCCCAGTCGTGTTCCCGCATCGCGACGTCGACCGCCGCGCCCTCGACGGGGTTGCCCTCGGCGTCGACGACGGTGACGTCGAAGTCGGTCTTGCGGAGTTCGTCGATCCGGTCCTCGGCGGCGGCGCGCCACTCGGCGTCCTCCGCGCGGCCGGCGTAGTCGTAGTCGAACGCCGTGGTCGGCAACTGGTCGACGGTGACGTCCGTCGCGCTGTAGTCGACGAGCGCGACGCCGCCGAACTCGATAGTCTGTTCGCTGAACCCGGTCCAGAACTCCAGGTACGGGACGTGGTCCGTCCCGTCCGGTTTCTCCCCGACCTCTATCGGGAAGTAGTAGCGCTGCCAGCTACTGGTCGGCGAGACGTTCGCCGTCCCCTGGACGTACGTCGACGAGTAGCCGGTGCTCCCGTCGGCGTTCGTGTACCGGTACTTGAACCCGGCCTGGGCCTCGACCGGCGACCCGGCCGCGGCGGCGTCGCCGCGGATGTAGGCGACCGCGAGGAGCACGTCGCCCTCGCTGAACGACCGGTCCGGGACGTCCGCCGAGTACGTGTAGTCGTACCCGTTCTCCGGACTCTCCGCTATCTCGAGGCGGTCCGCCGTCGTGAACGGCACGTCGGCGGACACGTCGAACTCCGTCTCCGTCCCGCTCCCAGCCCCGCTGAGTGCGAACGTCTCGACCGTCTCCTCCTCGGTGGTCCCGTAGACGAACTCGCCCTCGGGAAGTCCCTCCTCGATCGTGAGGAGGTCGCGAAGCGACCGATGATACCCGTCGAGAGATTCCCCTTCCTGTGCACCACTCACCCTGGCAGTGGCCGGCAACGCACCCACCGCGCCCGCCGTCGCGAGCCCGGAGAGGAACGTCCGGCGTCTACTGCCATCGCTGTCGTTATCTTCTGGCATGATCTCTGCCACTGGTTCTTCAGAACGATGATAGTAAAAGATTGTGAAGGGTGTATCACACGAATTTGAATGATAATGATCAATCGATTTCGGATGCGTACGGCCCTCTTCTGGTGAATGAATACACAATGAATAAGTGGCTGAATACCGATCGAAACGTATCCGTGCAAGAGAAGGAATCAGATCGGGAGTGGAGTGGGAGCGAGCGGCGATCGATCGGCCGTCGACCCTTCCTCGGGTCGCTGGCGACACTCGGTATCGCCGGGGGGACCTTCGGTGGGGTCGCAGGGGCACAGAGCGGGTGGCCGGACGGCGGTGACCCCTACTACACGTCCCTGGTGCGCGACTTCAGGGAGATAAACGGGCTCACGCCGGGACAGTTCGTCTACGGGAACACCGAGGCGGCCGCGCTGGACGCGTATCAGGTCCAGGGGAGCGCCGGGGAGAGTACCGAGATAGACGTCGGGTACGAACTCCCGTTCACGACCGCCACCAGGGTCATCACCAGCCAGGGCGTCGAGAACCCGTGGGGCGTCACGATGCGTGGCATCGTCGAAGACCGGGACGTCTCGGACGGTGACGTGTTGCTCGGCGTCGTCTACCTGCGCGCCCACGAGAACAGCGCGAACACGCCGACGGTCCGGTACACCGCCAAGTCCAGTGCCAACGAGTCGTCGAACATGGTCAGCGGGAAAAACGAGGTGTCGCCCACGACGGAGTGGCAGCGGTACTACTTCCCGATGGAGTTCGAGTACGACGCCTCGGCGGGCGACTGGTGGACCGAACTGTTCCTCGGCTTCGGCGAGCAGTCCGTCGAGATCGGCGGGATGGCGGTGATGGACTTCGGCGGCGGCGTCTCCGTCGACACGCTCCCGTCCGGCGTGGTGGAAGACTCTGGGTCGAACACCGACTGGGAGGAGGCCGCCGACGGGCGGATCGAGAACCACCGGAAGGACGAACTCGAGGTCACGGTGACCGACGTCAACGGCGACCCCGTCGAGGGGGCTGGCGTCACCGTCTCGATGCAGGAACACGAGTTCGGCTGGGGCGTCGCCGTCGACGCCCAGCACCTGATCAACGGGACCGAGGAGGGCGACCGGTACCGCGAGGAGATCGACCGCCTGTTCAACACGGGCGTCCTCGCCAACCAGCACAAGTGGCGCTTCTGGGAGAACGACAGGCAACTCGCCGACGACGCGACCGACTGGCTCATCGATCAGGGGATGGACGTTCGCGGCCACACCTGTCTCTGGTCGGCCATCGACTCCTGGGCCGTCCCGAACGACGTCGTCAGGGCGATGGGGAAGACCTGGGAGGAGCAGAACATCAACGACCCCGACCTCGACGCCGACCACGTCCGCGAGCGGACGTTCGAACACGTCGAGGAGATAATCTCCCACTACGGCGACAAGATCGACGAGTGGGAGGTCGTCAACGAGGTCACCAACGAGCAGGGCTTCGTCGAGGCGATCAACGGCGGGTCGTTCGACGGCGTCGACCCGCTCCAGGCGCCCGTACTGGCCGAGTGGTACCAGACGGCCCGCGACGTCGCACCCGAGGGGACGACGCTGGCGCTCAACGAATACAACACGCTCGTCGGCCCGTACGGGGGGACCAGGGACGACTACGAGACGTCAATCGAGTTCCTCGCGGGCCAGGACGCCGGCCTGGACGCCGCGGGACTCCAGGGTCACTTCTCCCAGAGCGAGACGCTCAGGTCCGGTGACCTCATGGACGTGTACGACCGCTACGCCGAACACGACGTCGGTCTCCGGATCACCGAGTTCGAAATGGCCGACGAGACCTGGGACGAGGACGACAAGGGCGAGTTCTTCTACGAGTTCCTCAAGACCACGTTCAGCCACCCCGCGGTCGACGACTTCGTCGCCTGGGGGCTGATCGACACGATCCACTGGAAGAGCGACGCGCCCTTCTTCGACGAGGACTGGAACGCGAAGGCCCCCCTCGAGCACTACGAGGACCTGGTGCTCGACGAGTGGTGGACCAGCGACGCCGGCGGCACGGACGACGAGGGCCGCTACACCATCGAGGGATTCAAGGGCGAGTACGAGGTCCGAGTGAGTTCCGGGGACCAGACCACGACGGAGGAGGTGACCCTCTCGGACGGCGGGGCGTCGATCGAGATATCGCTCGACGTGGAGCAGGACACGCCGACGGCAAGCCCGACGGCGACGGAGACCGACACCCCGACGGACGCGGAAGGGCCGGGGCTCGGCGTCCTCTCCGCCCTGGCGGGCGTCGCCGGTCTGAGCGGGTACGCGCTGTCACGGCCCGACGACGACGAGTAACGCCCGGCCGACGACCAGCGCTTCACTTTTTCGCGATCCGACCGGGGACGACCACGTACGCCGCGAGTCCGCGGCCAGTGGGAGTCGTGATACTGTCTCTCGTACTGTCTCCGTCTCAGCCGCGAGTCACCTGGTCGTCCGATACGTATCGGATGGGTTCGTTCCGGGTCGATTCGACCCGCCGTGGACAGGTGGGTGGCGTCACACGGCAACGCGTGCGCACGCGCGTCGATAAACCTTTACTCGGATCGGAGGAAACGCCGCGCGTGAAACGCCGGCGTTCGACCCGCAGCGTCCGTAATGAGCCGAACCTTACACGTCGTCCCACGGCGAGAACGTCGTCGCTCGCCGGTCGTGACGGATCCGGACGACCGCCGGTCGACCGGGGCGACGGCTCCCGGACCGGCTACCAGATCCGAAAACGACTGGGGAACGGATCGACGTTCTGGCCGAGGCGTGGCGAGCCAGGTCCGATCGTGGCATCCCATACCGCCCTAGAATTATTACGATCGATACTGAACTTCGCCGGCAGCCTCGGTTCACGGCGGGAGAACGGTGCGGTCGCGACGAGAACGGGTCGGCTACGGGCGGAGCAGCCAGCGCGACCTGTCGGATCCGGAGCAATACGACACCGACCGTCGTCGGCTCCTGTAACTGTGGCGTCGAGGACGGGGCGTCCGACTGACCGGGACGTGGAAACCTTTTTGCCGTCGCGTCGGAAGCGGGGACCATGACCGAAACGGCGTCGGCAGATCCGCGAGGGGAGGGAGCGTAGATGGGCGAGAGCAGGGAGCGACTGTACGAGGAACTGTGTGCGCGTCGCTTCCCCTTCGTGATGGTGTTCTCCTTCGCCGTCCTCTTCCTCCTCCTGCAGGTGCCCTACCTGTTCGTGGTGGACCGGGAGTCGACGCTGTTCGTCGTCAGCGTCCTGAACGTCGTCGGTGCGACCGGGTTCGCCGCGTTGAGCGGCGGGATCCTCTGGTTCTGTAATCGCCGCCCGGCCTAGTCCTCGGACTCGGACTCGATGCGGGCGTAGAGGTCGTTCAGCCAGAAGCCGACGTAGGCGAGGACCCCGAGGAGGACGATGGACGTGCCCCAGACGCCGAACATCCCGGCGAGAATCTTGTGCTCCAGTACGCCGAACATCCCGTTCAGGACGGTCGCTCCGAACCCGAAGACAAAGAGGCCGAAGAGGATGATGACGAGCGAGAAGTTCCCCGCGAACGCGTAGTAGCCGGCGAGCAGGTACTTCTTCGTCCCATCCGCTTCGTGGTCGGCCCGCTCGAATGCCTGACTCATCGGTAGATACTCCCAAGCAGCGCTATTTGTATTTTGTGGTCGGCCCGACGCCCGCCGACGACCCGTGCCGTGCGCGACGGAGCGGGCGAACCCGCCGGGTCGAACGCGCGAGCACTCTCGCGGCCGTCTCGCCCGGGAACTCCCGAGTTCGGGACGAGCGCCGTCCCCCCGCACGTTGGACGAGGTGGCCGTCGCCCGGTCCAGACGGCCGTTTCGGCCCCCAGTTCACATCAAAAATCATTGAGAAAGGGCTAGCTTTATATTCCATTGGTGGAACGTGGCATGCATGCGGAAGCATGACAGCATCCGTGACAAGTTATCGAGACGCCAGTACGCACAGCTGGCTGCAATGGCAGGGGCGGGGAGCCTCGCCGGGTGTCCCGAACAGGGCGGCTCCGGCACGGGGACGGCCACCGACGACGGGACCGAGGGGTCCTCGACCGAGACGTCGGACAGTGGCACGCCCGAAGGCGACCCGGTGACCGACACCATCCGGTTCGTCATCAACAACAACCCCTCGGAGTTCGACAAGAACCCGTGGACGCCGGGTGGGTCGACCACCGGCGACTACTACATGTCGGAGCTCCACGCGCTCAGCAACGTCAACACCCGCGAAACCCTCTACAGCGGTCACACGATCGACGCGCCGTGGGTCCACGGCCACGACGAGATATCGATCGCGACCCTGTGGGAGGACTACGAGGTCGAAGCCCCGTACGACATCTGGGAGTCCATCGACGACCGGATGAAGTTCTGGAACGGCGACCCCTACGACGCGCAGGCCGTCGTCGACCACCAGCACGTCCTCTGGTTCCACGACGGGAACAAGTTCGAGGAGGGCGCGACGTTCAACTGGGAAGTGGAGGAGGACTTCCGCATCCACCGCTGGAACGCGAAGGGGAACGTCGAGAACCAGGAAGCTAACCCCCAGAACGCGAACATCCTCCGCGCGGACGCCGCCAACGCGGACGGCGAGCGCCACCTTCCGTCGGCGTTCACGCAGCCGTACATCGAGGACTACGAGAATGCCTCCACCGAGGAGGCCCAGTCCGAAGTCCACAGCAAACTCGAGGGCGACCGCATCTCCCTCGAGCGGATGGCCGAGGAAGGCTGGGGCTCCGGGCTGTACGAGATCTCGTCCACGGACGACATCAGTTCCTCGCGGACGACGCTCACCATCCGCGACGGCAACCAGCCGGGTTCGGACTACGTTCACCCCAACTCGGAACACGCCAACATCCCGAAGTTCGAGGTCCGCTGGGCGAACGACGACCGCGAGACCGTGCTCGTCAACAACGGGCAGGTCGACCTCACCCGGAACGCCGTCTCCCCGAACGGTCGCTGGAACCGCGACTCGCTCCCGGATCACGTCCAGGAGCTGACCCGCTACCTCCGGCACACCGGCAGCGACATCTGGCAGTTCAACTGGCACAACCAGCACATCCAGAACCTCTGGTTCCGGCGCGCCATCGTCACCGCGGTCGACTGGAACGCCGTCGGCCAGAACGGGTGGGGCCCGGAGCGCTCCATCCCGCAGGAGTACGACACCTTCCTCCAGAACACGCTCAACGAGCAGACGTTCTCCGAGGAGTTCCTGGATAGCCTCCACAAGTACCCGTCCGAGGCCGACTACGAACTGGCCGAGGAGTACCTCGAACGCGGCGGCTACACCAAGCAGGGCGGCACGTGGGTCGGCCCCGACGGCAACGAGGCCTCCTTCGCGCTCTCGAACCGCTCGCCGTGTGGTGACTGTCTCGGTGGTGCACAGACCATCAAGGCGCACCTCGACGAGATCGGCGTCCCCGTCGAGTTCAACAACGTCCCCAACTCGACCTGGCAGAACAGCCTCAAGCCGGAGAACATGAACTTCGACACGACGCTCATGTGGCACGGCGACAACTACGCCTTCAACTCCTACCGCACGCGCGGCGCGTGGTGGGACGAGCCGATCATCGCCGGCGACCCGAACTCCGAGTCGATGGTCGAGGCGGACCCGAAGAGCGCCGGCGACGACTACGACACCGTCGACACGAAGAACATGCCGCTGCAGGTGGACCTCCCGTCGGAAGTCGGCTCCATCGAGGCCCCCGACGAGGCCGGTCGCAAGCCGAGCCTCGAGGACGGCGAGGAGTTCGACGCCATCACCGCGGCGCACCGACTCCGCGAGCCGGACGTGAGCGACGAGGAGTACCAGGAGATCCTCCGGAAGTTCGCCCGGTTCTACAACTTCTACCTGCCCCACTACACGTTCCACCAGTACACGTGGGGACAGACTGGCAACGTCCGGGACTTCGACTGGCCCCCGCGCGACCACGAGGGCCTCGACCTGGAACGCAGCTTCGACTCCACCGACGTGCTCATCCTGGGCGGTATCGCACAGGCGAGCTACGACACGGACTACGAGGCGCCGTAACGGACCGAACCGTTCGGACCGCGACGCCGACCGCGGCCGGGAATCGCCCGGTCGTCGAACCGACTTCTCCTCTTTTTCACCGCGCGAGCGGCGCGACTGCGCGACGACTCCGCGGACACGGAACGCCGACGTCGAGAATCCGAACAGCGCCCGCGCCGGTCACGCGCCGTCGTCCGTCCGACCGATCGCTCCGTACTTCAGGAGGTGGTACTCGGGCTGGTTCGACGGCCCGGACCACCGGTACGCCGGCGTCTCCTCGGCGGCCGGCCACGTGAAGTCGCGCGTGTTCCCCCACACGCCGGTCACCTGGGTCGCGAGGCAGACGTCGGGGAGCGCGTCGTTCCACCAGCGGGCGAACGTCGCGACGGCGTCCGCGGTTCCGGCCTCGTCGGCGGGGCCGCGGATCCGTTCCCACTGCTCGACGAGGTTCACTCGCTCCCGGCCGCCGTCCCCCGCGTCGACGGCACCCGGTTCCGTCGGGACGGCCGGTTCGACCGGCTTCCCGTGGTCGGACGCCGCCGGGTCCGGGCCGGACAGGCCGAGTCCGACCGTGGCCGGCGACGTGGCCGTGACGTCGTAGCTCCGGGAGGGCCGGCCGGCCATCCACCAGAGGAAGACATCGTAGTCGGGGCCGGTCGCGTCGGTGTAGAGTCTCGTGTTCGGGACGGTCGAGAAGTCCACGTCGAACCCGAACTGGTTGAGCGTCGACGCGATCAACTCGCCGCTCGCCGCCCAGTCGGACCACGTCGGTGCCCGGATTCGGAGGTCGGCCTCCACGTCCCCGTCGTCGCGCCACTTGTCGCTGCCGTCGCGGGCGTAGCCGGCCCCGCGCATGTACTCCGCGGCCAGTTCGCGGTCCGCCCCGACGGGATACTCGTGGAGTCGGTCGCGGACGGATCCGTCGAGCCAGCGGCGCGCGGGCGGGCCGGTCATCCCGGTCTGGACGGCCGTCACGTCGCCCCAGTCGGTGTTGTCGACGATGGCCTCGAGGGGCAGCACCGACAGTATCGCCCGCCGGACGCCGCGGCGTGCGAGGTGGGGGTTGCGCCAGTTGAGCGAGAGCTTCGTCCCGCCGGCCATCTGGTACTCGGCGAACTGCTCGATGTACCCGGGCGCGCTTCCCTGGACGTTCCGGAGTCGACCCCGGCCGCCGTCGAGTTGCCCCTTCCGGATCAGGCTGGCGGTCGACAGCGACTCGACGACCGGGAACCAGAGGCGCGGGATGGCGACGTCGTCGGCCCGCGGGTGGTCCGCCCGCCGTTCGAGCATCAGCCGGTTTATCGACACCTCGGTGAGTTCGTAGGGGCCACAGCCGAACCCCATCTCCATCGCCTCATCGAGACCGACGCGGTGGGCGTGGAGCCGGTCGACGACGTCGCTCCGTTCGTCGTCCGTCGTCGCCGACTCGAGGCGCTCGGCCCACGACTCGAAGTGCCACGCCGGGACGTTGTGGGCGTCGCCGGCGACCCTGGAGAGCGCGAGTTCGCGGTTCAGCGGTTCGGCGAACTCGTACCTGAGCCGGTAGTCGTCGAGCAGTTCGACGGACGGCGCGGTCGCCGTTTCCACCTGCGCCTGGATCCGTTCGGCGACCCACTGGTCGCGCGCGGTCACCGGTTCGCCATTCCACCACTCGAACGCGTCGCTGTACTCGACGGTGACCGTCGGTCCGTCCACGGTGACCCGCTCGACCAGGTCGGTGAGCCGTCGCTCCCCGTTCGGGCGCTGGAGCGACGGCACCTCGAACAGCATCGCGTAGAAGTTCTCGGGGTACGCCGGGGCCCAGGGGTTGAGTTGCGCCCGGCCGGGGGCGTACGGGAACTCGTGGCCGAACACGTCGGGGGAGTCGACGACGCTACCGGGGCCGCCACAGCCGGCGAGCGAACCCAGCGCCGGAACGCCCCCCATGGCCGCGAGTAACTGCCGGCGAGTCGGTCCGCGCCCCTCGCCGTCCGGTCGCTCGTCGTCGCCTGTAACCATTCGGAGAGCCGTTCGGCGGCCCGCGGTTTAAGGACTCCGTCCGAAAATTCGCCGCCTCACTCGCAGTCGAGCGTCGGGATGTCCTCGACGGACGTGTCGCCGACGGCGACCGCACCGCACATCATGAAACGAGTCTGGGACGTCTGGTGATACGAGTACACGCCCCCGCTCTGGAACGTGAACGTGGCGGCACCGTTCGCCGGCACCTCCTGCTCGAACTCCCACTCCGCGGCATTGTCCGGTGCCGTGTTCGACGCGATGGTGTGGGCCGAGTCCGTCTCGTTGTTCCACCTGACGGCCTCGCCCTCCTCGACGTGTACCTTTATCGGGTCGAACGCGTCGTCGTCGGTTATCGCCACCTCCGCACCGACGTCGCCCTGTGCCTGTGCACCGCTACTGCCGCCGCCGCTGCCGCCGCCGCCGCATCCGGCCAGTGCGCTCGTCGACGCGGTCGCGGCTACCACCAGAAAGTCTCGTCGTTTCATTGGTATCGTTGCCCTCGCTAGTCGTTCACATCGCCCCACAAAGGGCTTTTGCTTTCAGTCAGGATTTTCCGTTATAGATGGGGTGTGGCCGGTACGTTCGCCCGTTCCGCTCGTACAGTCGCCCGCTCCGACCGGCGAACCCCGTCAACGACTCGTCAGTTCCGGGTGAACTGTCGGAAGCAAACCGAAAAATCATATAATGGGCGAGGGAAAAGGCGGGGTATGGATGGCTATTTGTCACGGGATACCATTCGGCTCGCCGCCCTCGGCGTGGTGGTCATCGCGGCGATCGGGATGGGTGCCGCGACGATCACCACGACGGTCGATCCGGGGCAGGCCGGTGGCGGTACCCCGCCCGACTGGGGAGACGAGAGCACGGAGAGCCAGGGATCGAACGGCGGCGGTGGCGGCGGCAGTGGCATCATCGACAGGGACAACGACGAAAACGAAAGTCCGATACCACAGATCCAGCGCTGCGTCAGGCCACTCTCCGAGTGGTACGGGGCGTTAGCCTACTTCGGCGCGTTCGGCCTCCTGCTCGGCGCCATCAAGCGCCGCTACTCGCTCGGTGCGGCGTTCATGGCGATGTACGCCATCGCGCCGGTCGCGCTCGTCGCGTACTTCCTCTCAACGGCCTGTGCGACGCTGGGGGCCGGGGCCGGCACCCAGATGGGCACGCCGGGGACGGCCGAGAACCCGAGCAATCCGCTCATCACCGCGCTCGACATCCCGCCGATAGCCGTCGTCGGGGTGTTCGGCATCGTGCTGGCCGTGGCGGCCGTCGCCCTCATCCGGGCGTCGGGCGACCAGCGCGTCGTCGAACCGGGCGCGGGCGAGGACGTCGACGCCGACCAGGCACGCGTCGGTGACCTGGCCGCGGCCGCCGGTGCCGCCGCCGACCGACTCGAGGAACACAACGCCGACGTGGACAACGAGGTCTACCGGGCGTGGGGCGAGATGACCGCCCACCTCAACGTCCCGAACCCCGACAGCAGCACGCCGGGCGAGTTCGCCGCGGCGGCCATCGAGGCCGGGGTGAACCGGGACGACGTCGAACAGCTCACGCGGCTGTTCGAGGAGGTCCGGTACGGCAAACGCGACCCCGAGAGCCGGGAGGAACTGGCTATCGAGGTCTTCCGCCGTATCGAATCCGAGTACGGTGCGGACGCGACCGCGGACGACGACACGGAGGACAACGATGGATATTGACTCACTGATCACGCGCGTATTGCTCGCTCTGGGCGGCGTCTCCGTCCTCGTCGGCGTCGCACTGATGGCGACGGGGGCCGGTAGCGGACTCCCGTTCGGCGTCGAAATCGTCTACCTCGTCGGCGTCGTCGCGGGGCTGCTCGGACTGCTGAACGTCCGGCAGCGCCTCAAGGGCGAGATAACGGAGACGGCGACGCCCGACCCGGAGCGACCGGCCGACAACCCGACGCCGGGCGAGGAGGTCGACCGGATGCTGTACGAGATGACGACGCTCCGGCAGGGGATGGCGGAGAACCGCGAGCACCTCGAGGAGCGCCTCGAACGGCTGGCGGTCGCCGTCATCCGGAACCGCGAGGACTGCACCGCCGCGGAGGCCCGGGAGATACTCGAGTCCGGGAAGTGGACGGACGACGAGGCGGCCGCCGCGCTGTTCCAGGGCGAGCGGACGGAGGGTGAACGCTCCGGACTCTCGCAGGCGCTGCGTGGCGAGACGGACGACGCCGAGTCCTTCGAGGATCAGTTCCGCGCCGCCGTCGAGGCGCTCATCGACATCGCGGACGTCGACGTGCGCGAACTCGACCGGGAGGACGAGGCCGACGACGACGGCTTCCTCGGTGGCCTGTTCGGCGGGTCGGACGACGACGGCGACGAGGGCGTCGTGGCGAACTGGAACGCCAGGGACTCGTCGGTCGCGTCGTTCGACGCGGACGAACCGTTCGAGGACGTGAGCCTCCAGCGGACGAACCGGTGGCTCGGCGTCTCGGCGTTCGCGCTCATCGCGCTCGGCGTCGGCATCTTCACGCAGACGCCCGGGCTGTTGCTCGGCGGTAGCGTCGGCGTGGCCTACACCGTCTACGCGCGGGTCACCGCCGTCCCGCCGGTCCAGCACCTGACCGTCGAGCGCGAGTTCGACGAGACGGACCTGAACCCAGGCGACGAGATGGAGGTCACCGTCACGGTCCGCAACGACAGCGGGTCCCTGCTCCCCGACCTCCGGTTCGTCGACGTCGTCCCGGACGCGTTCGTCGTCACCGACGGCGTCCCACGCCTGCACACCGCGCTCCAGGCCGGGGCCGAGGCGACGTTCTCGTACCACGTCCGCGTCGAGCGCGGCCAGTACCAGTGGCCGCTGTTGACCATGGCGCGGGACTTCAGCGGCGGCGTCGAACGGACGTCGCTGATCACGCCGGACGCGGAACTCACCATCGTCCCGTCGCTGACGGTGACGAACGAGGTGCCCGTCCGCGCCCAGACGACCCAGTACGCCGGCGACATCAACACGAAGGTCGGTGGCTCCGGGCTGGAGTTCCACTCCGTGCGCGAGTACCGCCCGGGCGACCCGATGAACCGGATCAACTGGAAGAAGAAGGCGAGCACCGGCGACATGGCGACCATCGACTTCCGCCAGGAGAAGGCCGCCAACGTCACCATCCTGTTCGACACCCGCCAGAGCGCGTACATCTCGCCGGGGCCGGGCAAGCCCCACGCCGTCGACAGCGGGGTCCACGCCGCCAGCGACGTGTTCGGCGCGCTGTACGACCAGGGGAACCTCGTC
>CAZMGU010000043.1:0-18509 GCA_964565905.1 uncultured Halobacteriales archaeon | reverse complement strand
CCAGCGGCGGGCCGACGTGGTCGGGTTCGACGAGGAAGGCGTCGTGGCCGTGGTCCGAATCGATGACGTGGTGGGCCGTCTCGGCACCGGCCTCGCGGAGGCTGTCGGCCAGCGACTCGGCCTGCCGGGTCGTGAAGTGCCAATCGCCGGTGAACGACATCACGAGCGCGTCGCCCTCGAACGCGGCCAGGGCGTCGGCGTCGCTCTCGAACCCCGCCGACAGGTCGTAGTTGTCCATCGCGCGCGTGAGGTAGAGGTAGCTGTTGGCGTCGAAGCGCTCGACGAACTTCTCGGCCTGGTAGTCGAGGTAGCTCTCGACGTCGCGGTAGGGGAAGAAACTCGCGGCGGGGTCGGCCGGGAACGACCGGGCGGCGTCCCGGCCCGCGGCACGGCGGCCGAACTTGCGCTCCATGCTCGCCTTCGAGAGGTACATGACGTGGCCCAGCTGGCGGGCCAGGGCGAGGCCGTCGTCGGGGTCCGCGCGGTCCTCGCCGTAGTAGTCGCCGCCGTTCCAGTTCGGGTCGGTGGTGATCGAACGGCGGGCGATGGCGTCGATGGCGAGACACTGGGTGTCGAGACGGGCGGCGGCGGCGACGGGGACGATGCGCTCGACGTGGTCGGGGTGGCGCTTGACCCACTCCAGGACGTTCATCCCGCCGACGCTCCCGCCGACGACGGCGTGGAGGTGCGGGACGCCGAGTTCGTCCAGCAGGGCGCGCTGGGCCTCGGTCCAGTCGCCCACGGTGACGGGCGGGAAGTCGGTGCCGTAGGGCTCGCCCGTCTCGGGGTTCTCGCTGGCGGGGCCGGTCGACCCGTAGCAGGACCCGGGGACGTTGGCGCAGACGACGTAGTACTCCGTCGTGTCGATGGCCTTGCCCGGGCCGACGATGTCGTCCCACCAGGCGCGGGCCTGGCCGCCGGTGTCGCTGCGGTGCGCGCCCGCGACGTGGGCGCTGCCGGTCAGGGCGTGACAGACCAGCACTGCGTTGTCGCCCGTGAACTCGCCGTAGGACTCGTACTCTATCTCCAGGTCCGGGATGGTCTCCCCGCACTCGAACTCGAACTCGCCCAGCGAGACGGTGCCGTGGTCCACCTCCACGTCAACTCACCCGCCCGATGGCGCGGTCGAAGTCCGCGATTATGTCCTCGGCGTCCTCGATGCCGACGCTACACCTGACCAGGTCCGGCGTGACGCCGCTCTCGCGCTGTTCTTCCTCCGATTGCTGGGCGTGGGTCGTCGACGCCGGGTGGATGACGAGCGTCTTCGCGTCGCCGATGTTCGCGAGGAACGAGGCGAGTTCGACCTCCTCGCAGAACGCCCTGCTGGCCTCGTACCCCCCTTCGAGGCCGAACGTGACGATGCCGCCGTAGCCGCCGTCGAGGTACTTCTCGGCGGCGTCGTGGGTCTCGTGGTCTCCCAGGCCGGGGTAGGTGACCCAGGCGACGTCGGGGTGGTCGTCGAGGAACTCCGCGACGGCCAGCGCGTTCGAGCAGTGCTGGTCCATCCGGAGTTTGAGCGTCTCCAGGCCCTGCAGCGTCGCCCAGGCGTCGAAGGGCTTCTGGCCGTCGCCGAGGTTGCGGACCGAGCGCTGCTTGGCCGCCATCGCGAAGGCCCGGTCGCCGTACTGCTCCGAGAAGTTGACGCCCTGGAAGCCCGGGCTCTCGCCGCCGAGTTCGGGGTACTTCTCGGGGTGGTCGCCCCACGGGAACGACCCGCCGTCGACGAGGACGCCGCCGACCGTCGTCCCGGACCCGTGGATCCACTTCGTCGTCGACTCCCAGATGACGTCGACGCCGTACTCCAGCGGGTTACAGAGGTAGGGCGTCCCGAACGTGTTGTCGACGAAGACGGGGACGTCGCGCTCGTGGGCCACCTCGACTATCTCCTCGACGGGCGGGACGACGAGCGAGGGGTTGCCGATGGTCTCGAAGTGGACGTAGGCGGTGTCGTCGTCGATGGCCTCGGCGTAGGCGTCCGGGTCGAGCGTGTCGACGAAGCGCGCCTCGACGCCCCGGCGCGCGCCGATGGTCCGCATATACCCATGAGTACCGCCGTAGATGGACGCCGCCGAGACAATGTTGTCCCCCGCACTGGCGAGGATGGACGTACCCGCGTCGAGCGCGGCCATCCCCGCGCCGGTCGCGACGGCCCCGGTGCCGCCCTCCAGGTCGGCGATGCGGTTCTCCAGCATCGCCACCGTCGGGTTGTCGAACCGGGAGTAGACGTTGCCGTCCTCGGCGAGCGAGTACAGGTCCGCCGCGTGCTGGGCGTCCTCGAACACGTACGAACTCGTCTGGTAGATGGGGGGCGCGCGAGCGCGCGTCGAGGCGTCCGGGTCTTCCTGGCCCGAGTGGACGCAGCGCGTCCCGAACCCCTGGGCGTCGTCGTCGGTCATGTGTGTCGCTCATATATCCCCACGCATCTATAACCACCAGTTACGGCAATATTCTCTGCGAGAAGAACTGACTAGCACGGTCCGGATGCGCGAGGCCGTCGCCGAACGAGGCGGCGACGACCGCCGGGACGAGCGGTTCAACGAACGGTCCAGGCTCGAACGGCCCAACGTACAACCGCGCGCGACGCCTAGTCGGACCACATGCTCGCCGTCGACCTCCACGCCCACACGCGGTTCTTCCACGGGTTCCCCGCCCTCGGCCGGGGGTTCGACCCGCTGGGCGTCCGGCTACTCCACCGGGTGGCCCGCCGCCGCGGACTCGACGCCGTCGTCACCACGAACCACGACTACTACCGCGAGTTCGACCTGGGGCCCGGGGCACCGGTCCTGATCCCCGGTATCGAGGTCACGACCACGCGCGGCCACGCGCTCGTGATCGGTCCCTCGCCTCCGAAGCACACCGAACCCGGGGAACTCACCCCGGCACAGGTCGTGGACCTCGCCCACGCGCGGGACTGCGCGGCGGTCATCCCGCACCCGTTCCGCAACAGCACGGTGCGCGAGGCCGACGCGGGCTTCGACGCCGTCGAGATAAACGGGAAGGGCACCGAGGACTACGCCGACGTCCGGCGACTCGCCGGCGAACTCGACCTCCCGCTCGTCGGCGGCAGCGACGCCCACTACCCCGTCGAGGTGGGCCGCGCGTACACGCGGGTCGACGCGGCGGAAGCCACGCCCGAAGCGGTCGTCGACGCCGTCCGCGACGGCCGCGTGAGCGCCGCCGTCGACGACCGGCCCTCACAGGAACTCCTCCGGGCGGCCTACCGGGTCATCCACAGCCAGAAGGGGTGGCTCGAACGTCCCCGGCCCGACCCGCCCGGTCTCGGGACGCCGCCGGGGGAGCGATCGGGCGACGAGGCGTCGGTTCCCGCGAGCGGTGAGAGTGCGAGTCGGGGGGAGTGAGCGGCGCTCGCCCCCGTCAACCGTCCGGGTGACCGCGTGCCCGCCCGTCGGTTCCAGTTCGCCCGTCTCCACGCAGTCCGCCCACAGACGGCTATCTTTATTGCCCGTCGAGCGCCAAGGACGTGCAACACGAGTGTCCTCCTCCAACTATCTCTCTCCGTTCTCTTTCCCTCCCTGACACATGGCTACGGACGACACCCCCTTCGACGACGTCGACGGGTCGCGCGACTACTCGCGCGTGTTGCTGGTCTGCGTCTGCCTCCTGGCCGTCGTCGTCGCCGCGTCGGCGCTCCCCGTCCTCTCGCCCGAGGGGACGGGCAGTCCCGCCTCCTCGCTGGTACCGATACCGGGCGGGAGCGGCGGCGGGTCCGGCACCTCGACCGGTGGCCCCGGGGCGGGGAGCCTCGGCGCACTGAGTCCCGGCGAGCAGACTGACGTCGGCGGTTCGCTGGGCGGACAGGGGGCGCTCAGTTCGCAGAGCACCGAGGTCCACTTCGTCGTCGAGAGCACGCAACCGGCCTACTGGCGCACCGGCGCGTACGCGAACTACACCGGCTCCGGCTGGGAGCAGGTAGGTGAGAGCGAGGCGTACGACGGGTCCATCGACGCGCGCGGGATGGACGGCCGCGAGGTCAGCTACGAGGTCCGGCTCGAACGCACCGCCAGGTCGCTGCCGACCGTCTGGCGACCGGAGACCGTCTCGCGGGAGGACGTGACCGTCACGAGCACGCGCGCGGTGCGCGCCGAGCGCGCGCTGCCCGCGGGAACGACCTACAGTGGGACGAGCAACCGACCGCCGGCGGACGAGGGGCTGCTCCGGACGGCCGGGACCGACTACCCCGACGCCGTCGAGGAGCGGTACACGCGACTGCCCCCGGACGCGGACGTCGGCCTGGGCCGGACCACGGACCGGATAACTGCCGACGCGTCGAACCCCTACGAGGAGGCCCGGGCCATCGAGGAGTGGCTGGAGTCGAACAAGGAGTACTCGCTGAACGTCAGCCGGCCGCCGGACGACGACGTCGCCAGCCAGTTCGTCCACGGGATGGACGCCGGCTACTGCGAGTACTTCGCCACGTCGATGGCGGCGATGTTGCGCACCCAGGACGTCCCGGCCCGCTACGTCGTCGGCTACTCGACGGGCCAGCCCACCGGCGAGGACAGCTACACCGTCCGCGGCATGAACGCCCACGCCTGGGTCGAGGTGTACTTCCCGGAAGTCGGGTGGGTACAGTTCGACCCGACGCCGGCTGACGACCGACGCCAGCAGGAGCGGGAGTCACTGGAGAACCGGACCGGCGAGTCGTTCGCAACTCCGAACGGTTCGACCCCGGCCGCTGGTGACGACGGCAACGGAACGGCGACCGCCCCGTCGACGGCGACGCCGACCGGAACCACGGACGGGAACGAGACAGGCTCGGAGGAGGGCGACGAGGAAAGCGCGGACGACGGAGCCGACGACCAGCGGCAAACCTCTGGCGGGTACGTAGTCAGCCTCAACCGGACGGCCGCTCCGGGTGCCCCGGTCGAGGTCAGCGTGACGGAGGACACGCGTCCGGTCACCGACGCCATCGTCCTGTTCGACGGCGAGAGCGTGGGGCGGACGTCCCCGGCGGGGACCGTCACCGCGGAGATTCCCTACACGGAGTCGCTGAACGTCACCGTCGTCGGCCCACGGAACGCCGCCTCCCTCGCACCGGGAGTCTCCACACTGGACCGCGACCGCCTCTACGCGGTCGACAGCCCGCTGACCGACGTCTCGACGACGTTCGAGATGAACACGAGCGCGACGGTGACCGTGACGGGCGACGCCGCCACCGGTCGCACGGTGACCGTCACCGCCTTCGTCGACGACGTCCCCGTGCGGGACGCGCCGGTTCGACTCGACGGCGAGCAGGTCGCCCGCACGGACCGCGGGGGCCGGGCCGAGGTGACACTCCCCGACGAACCCGGCAACGTGACGCTCTCCGTCGAACGGGGCTCCGTCAGCGGGAACGCCACGGTACGGCTGGCGCGCCTCGGTATCGACACCACGACCACGGCACCGCTCGCGCTCCCGCTGACCGGCGTCGAAGTCGAGGCGACCCTCGACGGCGAACCGGCCCCCGGGACGAACGTCACCGTCGGCGGCGAGCAGGTCGCGACGACCGAAGTCGACGGCACGGCGACGGTGACGCTCCCGTTCGCGTCCGGCGCGACCGTCGGCGTCGAGCGGGCCGGCCAGCGACGGACGGCGTCCCTCGGCGGCCTCTTCCTGAACCTCGCCGGCGTCGCACTGCTGGCCGGACTCCTGGCCGGCGGCCTCGTCGCCGGGGCGCGACGGTACGGCGTCGACCCGAGGGAGTGGCGTCACGTCCCGCGCCTCCTGGCGCAGTGGGTCGTCGCAGCCGTCGTCGGCGTCGGGAGCGCCGCGGACCGCGCGCTCGACCGGTTCAGGGACCGGGCCCGGCGGACCGTCGCGCACCTCCGGGCGGTGGTCGACGGCCGGCGGACGCTGGCCGAACTCCTCGACGCGCTCCGGGCATGGGTCCGCGAGCGCGCCGACGAGGTCCGCGAACCGTTCGAGGGGGTGACCGCCGCCTCGGTCGTTCCGACCGGGACCGACCACGAGGAAGCGAGCGACGCCCACGCGACGGTCCGGGAGTCGTGGGAGCGGTTCCTCGGCGTGGTGTCCGTCCGCCGCCCGCACACCCGGACGCCGGGCGAGATAGCGGCCCACGCCGTCGCCGTCGACGACCTGCCGGAGGCGGAGGTCGGTCGCCTCCGCGACGCGTTCCGCGCCGTCGAGTACGGCGGGCGCGACCCGACGGAGCGAGCGCCCGACGTCGAGTCCGCCGTCGCCGCCATCGAGGACGACCGGGACGAGGCCGAGTCGAGCGACGATGGGCCGACCGACGACGGCCCGACCGACGACGGATCGACCGGCGACGACCAGGTGCAGTCCGGGACGGACCCGGAGGTGGCGGGCTGATGCGGACGCGGGTCGTCGCGTTCGGGGCGCTCGGGACGCTGGTCACGCTGGTGGCCGCGGCCATCGTGTTCGCGCCCGAGGTCGTCGCCGGCGTCGAACCGGTGACCGGCGTCGCCGACGCGCTCGACGAGGTCGACACCCGACAGCTACTGCTCGTGGCCAGCGGCGTCGTCGGTGCCGCCCTCTCCGTCGCCGGGTGGCGAGCGAGCCAGTCGGCCCGCGCGTCCGAAGACGAGTTCGAGGCGGCCACCGCGGAACCTCCCGAGTCGGTGACCGCCGCCCGGCACCGACTGACCGCGGCCAATCTGGACGACGAGTTCGACGCGGCGATAGCCGGGGACGAGGCGGCGATCGGTCGGGTTCGCGACCGGCTGAGCGAGACGGCGATACGCGCCTACGCACACGCGAATGAGTGCGAGCGGGCCACGGCCCGGACGGCCGTCGACCGGGGGACCTGGACCGACGACCGGACCGCGGCGGCGTCGCTGGCCGGCGACGACGGGCCGACCTACTCGCTAACCTCGCGACTCCGCCTGTGGCTCGACCCCGAGAGCGAGCGCGATCGGCGCTTCGACAGGACCGTCCGTGCGACCGTCGAACTCGCTGGCCGGTCCTCGCTCTCGGCCACGACGCTCCCGGGTTCGTCGGCGTCTCACTCCGACGGGGCTGAGCGAACCCCCAGTTCGCGAGGGTCGCCGGCGTCTCACTCCGACGGAGGTGACCGATGAGCGAGCGCGTCGGCCGGTGGGGCGTCGCGCTGGTCGGGACGCTGACGCTCGTCAGCGTGGGGCTGCTGGCGGCCGAACCGTTCCTGCTGGCCGCGACCGCCGTCCCGCTGGCATACGTACTGTACGGCGTCCTCTCACGCGTCCCGCCCGGAGCGAACCTCCGCGTCGAGCGGCGCGTCGAGACGGCCGACCCCGCCCCCGGCGAGACGGTCGAAGTGGCGCTGACGGTGACGAACGAGGGGGACTCGGCGCTGACCGACGTCCGCGTCGTCGACGGCGTCCCCGGCGAACTGACCGTCGTCGAGGCGTCGCCGCGGGCCTGCGAGTCGCTGCGACCGGGCGAGTCCGCGACGGTCCGGTACTCGCTGCTGGCCAAGCGCGGGACGTACGCCTTCGACGACCCGGTCGTCCGGATCCGGCCGCTCGCGGCCACGGCCGTCGCCACGGCGACGCTCGACGGCGGCGGCGACACGGCCGTCACCTGTGCGAACGCCGTCGCCGACGTCCCCCTGGACGACGCGACGTTGCCGCGCGCGGGCGTCCTGCCGACCGACAGCGGCGGGAGCGGCCTCGAGTTCCACGCGACGCGCGACTACCAGTCGGGCGACCCCGTCTCCCGCATCGACTGGCGTCGCTTCGCGAAGACGAACGAACTGACCACCGTCGAGTACCGCGAGGAGCAGGCCGTCCGCACGGTGCTGATCGTCGACGCGCGCCCCGTGACCCGGGTGACGCCGGCGACGGGCTACCCGACGGGGGCGGAGCTGTCGGCCTACGCCGCGGAGCGCCTCTTCGACGCGCTGACGCGGTCGAGCGTCGTCGCCAGCGTCGTCGCCGTCGGCCTCGACGAGGACGACGTCGTCGGCGGCCTCGACCCGGACGGCCTCGCGTGGGTCGACCCGGACGGGGACGGCGACGCGAGAGCGCGCGTCGACAGGCTGTTCGACGGCGTGCAGGCGGCGACCAGCGAGACGGCGGAAGCGGACACGACGGGCAACGGCGAGACGGACGGCCCGTGGGGCGAGGACGGACGGCTCCGTAACAGCGAAGGGCACGGATCCGCGGCACGCGGATCGGACGGGAGCGAGGCCGACGCCTCCGGCGAGCGCGAGGCGGTCCAGACCGCGCCCGACGGTGGCGCTACGGATGCGACGCCGCCGGTCATGCGACTGCTCGCGCGCCTGCCGCCGACGGCGCAGGTCGTCGTCTGCTCGCCGCTGCTCGACGAGTGGCCGGTGACGCTGACGCAGGGGCTGGCGGCGCGGGGCTACCCGACGACGGTCGTCAGCCCCGACGTCACCCGGGGCCAGGGGCTCGGCCAGGCCGTCGTCGCCCTGGACCGTGACCTGCGCTGCCAGACGGTCGAACTGGCCGGCGCGACCTGTATCGACTGGGACCTCGACCGATCGATAGACGTCGCCCTCCGGGCGTCGCTCGCGGACCTCTTCGGATCATGACTCTGGAACCCACCGACGACGAACAGCGCCCGACCCGGACGAGTACGATCGTCGTCGTGCTGGCGGGCGTCGCCGCCGCGACGGCGCTCGTCGACGCGGCGAACGTCGTCTGGCCGGCCGCGGTCGGTGCGACCGGCGCGGTGACGCTGGCGGTGGTCGTCTGGGCCGCCGGGTGGAGCCGCCACCGCACCGCCGGGACCGTCCTGGCGAGCCTGCTCGTCCTCCCCGTCGGCGTCGGCATCGTCACGACGACCGTCGGAACCGTCCTGGTGCTCGCCGGGAGCCTCTTCCCGGTGCCGACGGCGGCCGACATCCCCGAGACGGTCGTCCGACTGACCGCGCGGGCGATGGTCGTCACCGGTGCCGTCGCGACGGTCTTCGGTGCAGCGACGGCGATCCGTGGCGTCCTCGACCGGGAGACGGTCGAGCGGGCCGCGACGACGGGGGTCCGGACCGCAGTCTTCCCGGCCCTCGTCGCGGCCGGACTCGCCGCGAGCGCGGCGCTCGCGGAACTGGAACGAACCGGTGGCGGGTCGGGCGTCGGGAGCCAGGTCGGGACCGTCCTCCGGTCGTTCACCGGCGCGTTCCTGCGGCCGGAGCCCTTCGGCCCCCACCTGCCGACGTTCGTGTTGCTGGCCGGCGTGGGGCTCATGGCGACCCAGCGGGCGGTCCGCGCGCTACCGATCACCGAACTGCTGGCCGAGACGTCCGACGGGAACGAGGCGCGCGAGACCGTCGCACAGGCCCAGCGGTTGCTGTTCGGGGCCGCGACACTCACCCTCATGGCGTTCCCCGTCGTCGCACTGGTCCACGTCGCCCTGCCGCCCCGCCAGTTGCGCGACGCGCTCGGACCGGGCGGCTACGAGGTACTGCTAGCGGTGACGGCCAACCCCGGACTCCGGACGCTCGCCTGGTGGGTGACGGTCGCCGGCGTCGGCGTCGTCGCCGTCGTCTGGCTGTTGCGCCGGTTCGTCCAGAGCTCCGCCGACCGCATCGGGAGCGTCCTCGCGCCGTTCGCCGGCGGCGCGGGCGTCGTCGGCCTCGCCCTCCTCGTCGCCGGCGACGTGCTACGGGCCGCCGTCGACTGGGTCGCCTCGAAGCTCCCCGGCGTGTTCGCCACGCAGTTCAGGACCGCTGTCGGGGGCGTCGTCGACGTCTACGGTGCCGGGACCATCGTCCTCGGCGGCGTGGCGGTCACGCTCGTGCTGGCCGTAGGCACGATCATCGCGCTCTGGCTGGTGCTCGCCACGGGCTACGTCGACGAGCGCACCGCCGGCAGCACCGTCGCCAGCCTGGCGCTTTTCAGTACCGCCGCCTTCGCCGGCGTCCTCGACGTCTCGAACGCGCTCGTCCTCGGCGGACTCGTCGCCGCCGTCCTCGTCTGGGACGCCGGCGAGTTCGGCGTGACGCTGGGCGAGGAGATAGGCCGCCGCGCGGACACCCGCCGCGCCGAACTGGTCCACACGACCGGGACGCTCGCGGTGGGCGGGTTCGGTGCGGGCGTCGCCGTGCTGGTCGCGGACGCCTCGTTCGACGTCGGTGCGGCCGGAACCGGCCCGGTCGCTCTCGGACTCGTCGCCGTCCTCGGCGGACTCATCCTGTTGGTCCTGGCGCTTCGATGATCTAACACCGTAACCAGGGTAGCGACTCACAGCAGGAACGAGGTCACAGCGAGATAAACGAGCCCCGCGAGGAGGAACAGAACGGCTAGATACGCGACGTCGACGAGGAGAGCGCTCGGTCTGTCCCGGTACCGTTCCAGACGCGTATCGATCGACCAGCGTAGTCGGCGGCCGGTGGAGTTGTTGGCAGAAGCGGGGTCGTTCACCGGTTCGGGTGAAGAAACCGCGGACCCATCAGTGGCGACGTCGGGGCCGCTATCGTACTTCGGCTCCGCCGTCGTGCCAGGTAGGTGGCCGATGTCACGTCTCTCCAGGGCTTCCGGAGCCCGTCGCTGAAACCGGCGTGCTCGCTCGGTTCCCCCCTCGACAGTGGCCTCGGTAGTGTGGAACCACGACGGGTTCCGTTCGTACGTTTCGAGACCCGGACACCCGTGGTTTTCCGGAAGCTGGTGGTCCGGACAGTGACTCCGTCCGCAGAGTTTGCAGACGAACTCGAGGCGTTCGTCGTCTCCGCAGACGGTACACTCCGACATAGGCGGTGTACCGAACGCTGCGACTCCGTTACCATAAACTGACGGGGTAGTCCACTCTCCGACGTCGTGGCGGATCAGCGGGTAAACCGTGATTCGAGCGAGCGACGAACGCGGGCGTCGGGTAGAAACTGGAAGCGGTCAGGTACTCACGGAGTGACGGCGGGCACTTCGACGTCGCTCACGACGTCTGCGACTATCTCGTGGTGGTCGGCGCCGCGGACGCTCGCGTCGGCCGTCAGCACGAGGCGGTGGGCGAACACGTCGGGGACCACCGTCTTCACGTCGTCGGGGACGACGTAGTCGCGGCTCTCGACGACGGCGCGGGCGCGGGCGGCCTCGAAGAGGCGCTGGATCCCGCGGGGCGAGACGCCGACGTCGACCCGGTCGTCCTCGCGGGTGGCCCGGCCGAGTTCGACGACGTAGTCCCGTATCTTCCCGTCCACGCTCACGGACTCGGCGACGCGCTGGAGTTCCGGAATCTGCTCGCCGTCGACGATGGCGGTGACGCTGGGGGCCTGAGCCGTGCGGTCGGCGCGGCGGTCGATGAGTTCGCGCTCGCCGTCGAAGTCCGGGTAGCCCATCGCCGTCTTGACGACGAAGCGGTCGCGCTGGGCCTCGGGGAGGCCGAAGGTCCCCTCCTGCTCGACGGGGTTCTGCGTCGCGAGCACGAAGAACGGCTCCGGGAGGTCGTGGGTCTCGCCGTCGACGGTGACCTGGCCCTCGCCCATCGCCTCGAGCAGGGCGGCCTGGGTCTTCGGCGGCGCGCGGTTTATCTCGTCGGCCAGCACGACGTTCGAGAAGATGGGGCCGGGGGCGAACTCGAAGGTGCCCTCGCCCTCGTTGTACACGTTCGACCCGGTGATGTCCGCCGGGAGGAGGTCGGGGGTGAACTGGATCCGCCGGAAGGACAGGTCGAGCGCGTCGGCGAACGAGCGGGCGGTCAGGGTCTTGCCGGTGCCGGGGACGTCCTCCAGCAGGACGTGCCCGCGGGCGAGGATCCCCGTGAGGACGGCCTCGAGGAACGCGTCGTCCGCGATGACGGCGCTCCCGACCGCGTCGAGTATCTCGGCGCTGCGAGCGCCGGCAGTCTCGTGGTCCATACTCGTGCCCCGTCACGAGGGGAAATAAGTGTGGCTTCGTCTGTCGGTCCACGCACCTCGATCGCCACCTGTCCGAAACTACCGGTTGGTCGGGTCCTCCGGCGTGTAGGTGCCACAGTCCTGGCCGTTCACCGTCGAACTCGAACACTCGAAGTCCGCGGAGTCCACGTACACGTCGCCTTCGACGGTCGCGCCGTCGAGTTTGACGGTCCCGTCCGTGACGAGTGACCCGGAGACGGTGCTGGAGACGACCTTCACCTGGTCGGCGTCACTCCGGACGTTCCCGTCGACCGAACTGCCGTCGAGAACCTCGACGTAGGCGTCGCTCTCGACGTCGCCCGCGACCGAACTACTCGCCTGTATCTTCACCTCGTCGGCGGCGGTCACGGAGCCGTCTATCGACGCGTCCTCGAGTTTCACGTCCTCTCCGCCGGAGGTCACGGAGCCCCCGACACTGCTTCCACCGAGAACCTTTACGGGTTTGTTCGCGCTCTCGACCGATCCGTCGACAGAACTACCGTCGACGACCTCGACCGCTTTGACCGCCGTCACGCCGCCGCTCACCGACCCATTGTCGAGTTTGACGTCCTCGCTCGCCGACGTGGCGGACCCGTGAATCGCCCCGTCCTGGAGGTTGAGCGTCTCCTCGACGGTCACGTCGCCGTAAAACACCGCCTCGCCGGCGTCGAGGACCTTCGTGTCGCTGACGGTCTCACCGATGACGACGCCGCCGTTGCGAACCTCGATGACCTTGTCCGTCTCGACGTCACAGTCGACGACTTTGTCGTCGATGGTGATGTCGTCGCTGCCGCCGTTCGTCTCTGCGTCGACCCACGGGCATGCTTCGTCGGGTTCGGGAACGGTCCACTCCGCCGTGAGCCGGTGGAGGACGTGACTCGTATCGTGGTCGTCGGTCCAGACGACCGTCACTTCGTCGTCCGTCGGGTACACCGTCGCCCGTTCGCCCGCCGCCAACTCGACGCCGGCGAGCGCGTCGGGGTCGGTGGTTCCCCGGAGGCTCACCTGATCCCCGTCCAGGGCCTCACCGTGTTCGTGTTCGAGTTGGTGGGCGACCCCGTCGCCCTCGTCGTGAAGCGACAGCGCTACCTCCGGTGCCGGCTCGCGCTCCTGGACCAGACTGAACGCCATGGCGGCCCCGACGGTAGCGAGGACGAGGACGATGCCGACGAGCAACACCGCACCCAGGACGTTCGAGAGCGCGCGGTCGCCCGAGCCAGAGCAGGGCATCAGTGAATTTCGTTTATCAGTTGTAATAATAGTAGGGATCGACTCACCGCGGCGAACGGGCGCCTACCGGAGGACGTAGCTCGCGGTCCGGTTCTGAGTTCGTCTGCGAACCCACTGCTGGGACGAGATGGACCGGCGCGAATACAGGTTCGACTACACGAGCGAGTCCAGCCCGTGAAGTGGTCGGCGGGCCCCGACGCTGCATCGGCGACCGCTTCGCGGTGCTGGAAGCCCGATAGTCTTCGTGACTATCGCGCGGGTGTGGACCCTTCTCGCGGACCCCTCGTTCGCGCCCTCTATCACACTACGCCCGGACGGTCCGGTGGAGATTGGGACCCGTCGGCGGTGAATGTGTGAGTGACGAAACTACTCTACTCCGTAGACATAGTGGTGAACGACGAAGGAAAGCCCCGGCGCTATCCGGTCCCACGGCTCGCTGTCGCCCGAAAGGCGCTCCGCGCCTTTCGTGATGACGAGAGAGCGAAGCTCTCTCGAACCACGCGCCTCACTTCGTTCGGTGCTTGCGTCGCCGGGGTTCCCGGATAGCGCCGCCCCTTTCATTCCCACCCGTATCGGCTGGTCAATCTGGAGAAACGGGCGGGAATGAAAGGGGCCGCCGTCTCGGGGAAGGCGGGCGACAGTAGCACCGCAGGCCGAAGGCCGAGGAGCGCACCGAGCCCCCCAACCCGAGACGGCGGGGGCTTTCCTTCGTCGTTGGTACCACTGACAGTGGTTCTATCTCGAACTGATCGACAGAGTAGTTGAATCACTCACGGAAACCCACGGACTGTCGGTGGAGACTTCAGGCTGAGAGTCGGACACACGAACGATGTCCGAATCACCATCCCCGCGTCCCGTCGGCATCAACCACGTCGCGCTGGACGTCGACGACCCCGACACCGTCGAGCGCCGCCTCGCCGAGGAAGGGGTCGAACCGATTCCCGGCCAGGCACCCGACTCCCGAGGCCCGTGGGGCAACTACTTCCAGGTCGTCGCTTAAGCGGACGTGCAGTTCACGAAGGCAGACCACGTCCTCCGCAGGATGGAACTGTCGGACCTGGGGAAATCGGAGTCGACTATCGAGGAACTGGCCGAGAAGGGGATGGCGCCCGAGTGAGTCGTGCCGTCGGTCGAGCGCCGCGTGCCCGTGGCGGTATCAAAACTACCATGCCGTCCCGCTTCGAGGGGTCAGTATCCGCAAGGTGGTTTCCGTGCCCGAAAAACGCGAATACAGAGACGACTACCCCGACAAGACGCTGTACATCCCCGGCCCGACCGAAGTCCGCGAGGACGTCATCCAGGAGATGGCCCAACCGATGTTCGGCCACCGGATGGACCGGATGACCGACCTCTACACGACCGTCGTCGAGGACACGAAGGAGTTCCTCGGCACCGACAACGACGTCGTCGTCCTGACGGCCTCGGGGACCGAGTTCATGGAGAGTTCGATCCTCAACCTCGTCGACGAGAACGTCCTCGTGACGACCTGCGGGAGTTTCAGCGAGCGCCAGGCCAACGTCGCCGAACGCCTCGGCAAGACCGTCGACACGCTGGAGTACGACTGGGGTCAGGCCGTCAAGCCAGAGGACGTGCGCGAGGCCCTCGAATCCAGCGACAGGGAGTACGACGCGGTCACCTGCGTCATGAACGAGTCCTCGACCGGGGTCCGCAACCCCGTCGAGGAGATAGGCGACGTCCTCGCGGAGTACCCGGACACCTACTTCATCGTCGACGCCGTCTCGGCGCTGGGCGGCGACTACGTCGACGTCGACGAGCACGGCATCGACGTCATCTTCACGTCGGTCCAGAAGGCCTTCGCGATGCCGCCCGGCCTCGCCGTCTGCGTCGTCAGCGACGACGCCTACGAGCGCGAACTCGAGAAGGACTCCGCGTCGTGGTACGGCGGCTTCCAGCGCACGCTCGACTACTACGACCGGAAGGGCCAGACCCACTCGACGCCCGCCATCCCCGTGATGCTGGCCTACCGCAAGCAGATGAAGCACATGCTGGAGGAGGGCCACGACGCCCGCGACCAGCGCCACCGCGAGATGGCCGAGTACACCCGCGAGTGGGCCGCGGAACACTTCGCGATGTTCCCCGAGGAGGGGTACGAGTCACAGACGGTGGCCTGCATCGAGAACACGCAGGACATCGACGTCGCGGCGACCATCGACGCCGTCAGCGAGGAGTACGACATGGTGTTCTCCAACGGCTACGGCTCCGCGCTCGGCGAGCAGACGTTCCGCATCGGCCACATGGGCGAACACGACGTCGAGAGCGTGAAGGAACTCACGGACGCCATCGAGGACGTCGCCGGACTCTAGTCGGCTACGACCGCACCGGGGCGCGCTCTCAATCGCGGAAACGTAACTCGACGACGGCCTGTCCCACCAGTCCGACGCCGGACGCGGCCAGACCGCCCACGAGGCACAGTCCGAGGCCGGCGAAGACGACGTTCGGAGCCCAGTCGAGAAACGGCGGCAGCGACGTTCCCGCGGGGACGACCGACGTGAGCGGCCACAGGACCACCGCGAGCGCCCCGACCCCGCCGAGGACGGCCCCGAGGACGAGGAACCGGCGGGGCCATACCGTCGGCGTCCCCCACCGCAGCACTGCGGCGAGCAGGCCGGCCTCGACGAGCGCCGGCACGGCGAGGACAAGCGCCATGACGAAGAAGAGGCCGGCGATGCTCGTCCCGCCGTCGTTGGCTGGTTCGTGCGTGACGATAGCGTACACCACGACCGCCAGGCCGAGGACGCCGAGGAGCCCACACGCCGCGGCGATCCGTCGGGGGTGGAGGGCAGTGGACATGTGAGCGAACTCAGATGGCGGCGGTAAGTGCTTTCCGTGGGACCGGTGGTCGACGGGAGAGTCGCGTCGTCGCGCGACGACCGCGGCCGGAGCGTAGCGGTTTTTATGCGAGGACGGGCAACTCCCGTCAACATGGCCACCGCCGAGGAACTCGCCGACAACCCCTACGCCGAGGACCCACCTACGGAGTTCGCGCCGGTCGAAGAACTCGACGAGGACCGGGCCCGCGAACAGGCCGAACAGTTGCGCGAGGCCATCCGGTACCACGACCACCGCTACTACGTCGAGAACGACCCCGTGATCGGTGACCGCGCCTACGACGCCCTCTTCTCCCGGCTGCAGGACCTGGAGGACACCTTCGACCTGGACACCGACGGCAGTCCGACGGAGCGCGTCGGCGGCGAACCGCTGGACGAACTGGAGTCCGTCGAGCACGTCGCGCCGATGGGCTCCATCGACCAGAGCGGCGAGGTGGCGGACGTCCGCGAGTTCGACGACCGGGTCCGCCGGGGGGTAAACGCCGACTCGGTCGCGTACTTCTGTGAACCCAAGTTCGACGGCCTCTCCGTCGAGGTCGTCTACGAGGACGGGGAGTTCGTCCGGGCAGCGACGCGGGGCGACGGGCAGGTCGGCGAGGACGTCACCGAGAACGTCCGGACCATCCGGAGCGTCCCCCAGCGCCTGCGCGGCGACTACCCCGACTTCCTCGCGGTGCGGGGCGAGGTGTACATGCCCCGCGACGCGTTCCAGCAGTACAACCGCGAGCGCGTCGAGGCGGGCGAGGACGCCTTCGCCAACCCTCGGAACGCGGCCGCGGGCACCCTCCGCCAGCTAGACCCCTCGGTCACGGCCGAGCGACCGCTCGCCGTCTTCTTCTTCGGCGTCCTCGACTCCTCGGCGGCGTTCGACTCCCACGCCGACATCCACGAGCGCCTCCCCGGGTGGGGCCTGCGCGTCAACGACCGCATCGAGGTGGTCGACGACGTCGACGCGGCCATCGACTACCGCGACCGGCAACTCGACGCCCGCGACGACCTGGACTACGAGATAGACGGCGTGGTGTTCAAGGTCAACGACAAGGATGCGTGCGAGGAACTGGGGTCCACCAGCAGAGCGCCGCGGTGGGCCTTCGCTTACAAGTTCCCCGCCCGGAAGGAACAGACGACGCTCCGGGACGTCGTCGTCCAGGTCGGCCGGACGGGTCGGCTCACCCCCGTCGCCCTGCTCGACCCCGTCGACGTCGGCGGGGTGACGGTCTCGCGGGCGTCGCTCCACAACCCCGCGCTCATCGAGGACCTGGCGGTGAACCTGGGCGACGAGGTGCGCGTCCAGCGGGCCGGCGACGTCATCCCCGACGTGGCCGAGGTGGTCGAGAAACACACCGAGGGCACCGTCGACTTCCCCGACGAGTGTCCCGTCTGCGGGAGTCCGGTCGAACGCGACGGGCCGCTGGCCTTCTGCTCGGGCGGCCTTACCTGTCCCGCCCAGCGCGAGCGCGCCATCGAACACTACGCGAGCCGCGACGCGCTCGATATCGAGGGACTGGGCGAGAAGAACGTCGAACAGCTACTGGACGCCGGCTTGGTCGAGAACCCGGCGGACCTGTACGAACTCTCGGTCGAGGACCTGGCCGCGCTGGAGGGGTGGGGCGAGACGAGCGCCCGGAACCTCGTCGCGGAACTCGACGACGCCCGGGAACCCCCGCTCGACCGGTTCCTCGTCGCACTCGGCATCCACGACGTCGGCCCCGTCACCGCCCGGAACCTCGCCCGCGAGTTCGGCTCGTTCGACGCGATTCGGGCCGCTGCGGAGGGGGAGTCCGGCGACGGGAGCGACGCCGGGGAGTCCACCGACGACGGGGCGACGGCCGGCGACGGGAACGCGACGGCCGACGACGGACAGGTGACCCTCGACGCGCTGGCCGAGGGGGACGATACCGACGACAGCGGGCAGGGCGATACCGACGACGACGGTGACGGCGGGAGCGCGCGACCGGGCGACCGCGCCGCGTTCACGCGCGTCGATGACGTCGGCCCGGAAGTCGCGGACAGCATCGTCGAGTTCTTCCACAGCGAGGGGAACCGGAAGGTGCTCGACGCGCTGCTCTCCCACGTCGACCCCCAGGAGGCCGAGACGGACGCCGGCGGCGACGAACTCGACGGCCTGACGTTCGTGTTCACCGGGTCGCTCGACGAGTTCACCCGGAGCGACGCCCAGGAACTCGTCGAGCGCCACGGCGGGTCCGCGACGAGCAGCGTCTCGGGCAACACCGACTACCTCGTGGTCGGGGAGAACCCCGGCCAGAACAAGCGCGACGCCGCCGACGAGGAGGGCGTCCCCACGCTGGAGGAGGACGAGTTCGTCGAGTTGCTGGCCGAACGCGGCGTCGAACCGTAGCGCGCGCCGATCCTCGTGTGAACTCCCCTGTGAGTTTCGCTCGATAGTTGTGTGGAGTGAGCGGGTGTTCTGGATCGGTTTCGTTGGGAGAAACGGGATCGACGACATCCAGAAAGCCCTCGGCCCGCTCGCACCTCCGCGACTCGCTGCGCGCCTCCCTGCGGTCGGTGCTTGCGTCGCCGGGGAGGTCCGACCCCGCCTCGCCCTTTCGATCCACCAGGCCGCACCACAGGCAGCCCTGCCCTTCCCCGTCCACGCGAACGAAGTGAGCGTGGGCTCGGAA
>CAZMGU010000042.1:0-19137 GCA_964565905.1 uncultured Halobacteriales archaeon | reverse complement strand
CCCGATCGACTCCTCGACGATCCGCGCCGTCTCCTCGGGGTTCTCGTCGATGAACGACGTCGCGTTCACGTGGGCCTCGAGGAACTGGGTCGCCACCGCCGAGTTCCGGACCTCGTCGCGCATCAGCGTCACGGCCGCCGGTTGCCCCGGCATGATCTCCGCCGCCGTCCTGAACGTTCGGATGGGGGAGTCCTCGACCTGGGCGCGCGTCGGGACGGGTTCCATGATGGAGGAGCCGTCCACCTCGCCGTTGGCGATGGCCTGCCACACCGCGTTCGCGCCGTTGATCTCGACGATGTCCGCGACCGACTCCGGGTCGACGCCGACCTCGCTCTCCAGCCAGTACCGCAGGAGGACGTCCGGGACCGACCCCTGCGGGAACGTCCCGAAGCGGAACTTCCGCCCCTTCTCCTCCTCCCAGACGCCGAACGCGTCCGCGCCGTGTTCGTCCCACAGCGCCTGGAACTCCTCGTGGGCCAGTATGGCCATGGGTTCCTTGATGTTCGTCGCGGTCACCTTCGCCGGGATGCCCCGGTCGATGACGATCATCGACGGGACGACGCCGAACATCGCGACGTCGAGTTCGCCGCCGCCGAACGCCTGGACGATGGCGGGGCCGTCGGTGAACTCGCGGCTTTCGATGTCCGCGTCGACGTCGTCGAGGTACCCCTGGTCTTCCATCACGTAGTACTGCAGGTCCGGGAAGATGGGCATGTGTGCGAGCGCGAGCGCGTCGGAACCGCCGAGGTCGATACACCCGGCGAGTCCCGCGGTCGCCGCCGTTCCGACGCCTGTCAGATAGCCACGCCGCGAGATGCGGTGCGAGTCACTCGTCATTGGTTCGTGTTACGGGAGGCCCCTTATGACGGGCCCGTTCCTGGCAAGTGCCACCTCGGCCTGCAACGCGGGGAAATGGGTCCCAGAGACGGAGACGCGCCAGCCTCGTCTTTCGACGGCCCCGGACCGGTCTCCGGAGTGGCACAGGTACCGGCACGAATTGCCCCGACACGGGCCGCCCGCCCCGTCGCGAGCGACCACGGGCCGGCCCCGTTTACCGCCGACCGTTCGCCACCGACCGTCCGGACCACCGGTCACCGATTCAGGCGCGTTCCTCGTCCAGCACGTCGCGCAGGGCGGTGCGGTGGCACCGCTTCTGGTCGGTGTTCTCGTAGCAGACGAGCGCCACGTCGGTCCCCGATTCGAGCAGGTCGCACAGGTCCTCGACGGCCGCCCGCGCCGCGTCGGCGTCGAGGTGGTCCCGGTACCGCTCCTCGAAGTCGAGTTCCTCCCAGGCGGCGTTGTGGGCCCCCTCGTCGCACATCCCCTGGAGTTTGAACTCGTCCTCGCGGGCCTGGAACTCGTCCAGCAGGTCCCGGGGCGGTCCCAGCGCCGGCCGGTTCTCGTCGACCACGCCGTGGAACCAGGGCGTCGGCTTCCGGACGACGCCGACCCGCCGGGCGTCCGCCGGCAGGTCCGCCAGGTCGTGTTGCAGGGCCGCGACGTACGTGTCGAACACCTCGCCGGACATGGTCACCCGTAGGCACCGGTCGAACCAAAAGCGTGTGTACGGCCGCCGCCCCGGTCGGTCCTCATCGCTCCCACTCGTAGAACCACCAGGCTGCGCCCAGCAACATCAGTCCGGCACCGAGCGTCGACGTCGCCGGTTCGGGGAACACGAACAGCACGAAGCCGACGAGGATCAGCAGGGTCGGTTCTATCTCGTTCCAGTACCCGGCGAATCCGGTGGACATACGGGGACGTTCGGTCCGGCGCCTCAAATGCGTTCGTGCGCGGGGCGGCCTCTCCGGCCGACGGTCGGTCGCGAGCGATGACGTAATTATATGTACAGCGAATATACACAGCTGGTATGGGTGTGAGAGAGAGCTGGAACGAACTCGGAACGGGTGGAAAAGTGGCGGTCGGACTGGTCGTCGGCGGGATAGTCCTCGTCGTCGGCCTCGTCCTGCTGGTGGTACTCGCTGCTATCCTCGGATCGTTCGTCCTCGGGATGGGCAGTTCGGCCGGTGGCGCGCCGCCGGCGATGACGCCGGCGTTCGACTACACCGCGTCGAACGAGACGCTGCGGGTCACGCACGCCGGCGGGGACGCCGTCGACGCGGACGACCTGCTCATCGAGACGGACGGTCGCACCGTCGGGTGGACGGCCGAGGACGGTACCGTCACGGCGGGTGCCTCGACGACGGCCGAGGCGGCGCCCGGCTCGACGGTGCGTCTGATCTGGACCGGCGGCGACGGACGACAGGTACTCGGTACGCACGACGTCGAGGAGTGAGCGGCGGCGTCACTGGCCGTCAGTCCGATAGTTGCCGGAGAAACTCCTCGAAGACGGGGGCGCAACCCGCACACAGCGCGTAGTTGGCGGCGGTCCCGGCCCGCTCGTCGCGCGCGGTTTCCCGCCGGTAACACTCGACGCCGAGCAGCGCGTCGTCGCCGAGCGCCCGGTCACAGAAGCTGCAGTCGTCGGTGACGCGGCGGTAGCCGGCCGCTATCGAGTGGTCGGGGCTGACCGGCGGCGCGTCCCGGTGGGTCCACGCCGAGACGAGTTCCTCCACCTCGCCGGCGCACTCCTCGCAGATCGCGAGGAAGCCGTCGTCCGCCGCCGCGGTCGGCAGTGAACGGCCGTCCTCGGGGTAACAGTGGACGAAGCGGTGGTCGTCGGTAGCGTCGAGACGTCCGTCGCACAGCGAACAGCCGAGGTCCGGCACCGCGTCGACGCCGGCGTCCGTCCCTGGGTCCACGCTCATGGGTACGCCACGGACGCGCCGGCTTAATAGCTCTTGGACCGTCGTCTTGCGGTCGTCAGACGTTCGCGTCGCCGTCGGGCCGCGACCGCCGGTCGACGGGCCCCGTCACGGGGCCGGCACCGGCGAGTCGGCGTCGCGCGCCCGCTCGCGGAGTTCGGCCCGCTCGGCCTCGCTCATCGGTTCGTAGTCGCGGGCCGCCTCGAGGATCGCTGGGACCAGTCGCGGGTCGCCCGCGCTGGGGATGGAGGTCATTCCGTGCGAGAGGGCGAAGCGCAGGCACTCGACTATCTCCTCTTTCGCGTCGAACGGTTCGTACCACGTCTCGTAGGGCCGGTCATCTTTCGCCAGGTCGTCGTCCCACGGTCCCTTCGCGAACCCCTTGATACAGAGCGTGCCGAGGCCCTTCTCCTCGGCCAGGTCCAGCACGGAGCCGTAGTCATACTCCGGTCCCTCCTTGGCAGCGAGGGTGTAGTTGAAGGGAAACATCACCGTCTCCAGTTCGGGGATCCGCTCGATGGCGGTCCGGATCAGACTCGGGTCGCCGTGGCTCGTCAGGCCGACGTGGTCTATCAGACCCTCCTCCTTCGCCTCCAGGAACGCCTGGAGCGCGCCGGGGTCGTGGTCGCCCTGGGCCATCTCGGGGCTGTACTCGCCCGTGACGGCGTCGAGTTCGTCGTACCGCGTGAGCGCGTGGAACTGGTAGAGGTCGATGCTGTCGACGCCGAGGCGGTCGAGCGACCGGTGGAGCTCGCCCCAGGCGCCGTAGTAGGTCCGCTCCTGGGTCTTGCACCCGAGGAATATCTCGTCGCGGTGCTCGCCCAGTTTGGGCGCGAGTTTGACCTCCGCGGTGCCGTAGGTCGGTGCGACGTCGAAGTGGTTCACGCCCGCGTCGAGGACGTCCTCGACCATCTCATCGGCCGCGTCCTGGTCGAGGTAGTCGAGGGCGATGGCACCGAAGGTGAGCACGCTCGACTCCTGGCCCGTCTCGCCGAGTGGTCGCGTCTCCATGGGCAGACGGAGGGTCCGTCCGGGGATAAATCACCGTGCCGGGCGTCGGCCGGTCGTGGTTCCGCGTCCCGCGAAATCGCCCGCGCTCACTCGCCCCTCGCGTCGCGTAGCCGGGGCACGAGACGGACGCCGACGGCGGCGACGAGCCAGCACGCGCCGACGACGCCCGTCCCGAGGAGCAGGACGGCGTCGATGGGCGTCGCCCACGTCGGCAGCGCGTACAGGAGGCCGTGGACGACGAGCGGCGGCGCTAGGTCGACGACGCCGTGGACGAGCAGGCCGACGCTCGCGCCGAGCGTCGGGCCACCGGTCCCGGTCGACGTCGAATTCGCTGCCGAAGTCGAACCGTTCGCCGGCGTCCCGCCGTCCGACGGCGTCGTGCCGTTCGCCGACGCTCGATTCGCCCCGTCCTCGTCGAGACTGGGGCCGACCGTGGCGTTCTCCATCGACGTGTCGCCGTCGTCGACGAGGCTGGCCGGGTACCGCGACGCCAGGCCGAGCGCCGCGGCGCTGTGGCCGCCGGCGCTCTCGTCGCCCGTGCCGAGCAGTTCGACGTCGTAGCTCCCGGTCGGGAACTCGTGCGACCACGCGATGCTCCCGTCGGGTGCGACGCTCAGGATCCGCTGGCCGTGCGAGTCGGCGACGAGCGTTCGTCCGGACGGGAGGCGGTCGGCGTCCCGGGGCCACTGCAGGGTCGTATCCTGCCAGTGCCAGCTTCGCTCCCACGAGCGATTCTCGCGCTGGTACTCGACCAGGCGGTTGTTCTCGCTGTCGGCGACGACGACGGCCGGGCCGCCGCGCGCTTCGGGGATGTAGTCGGGGTTGTGAGCCTCGAAGAGGACGTCGTGATCGCCGTCCGCGCCGAGGGTCCAGTTCCGCTGGATACCCGACCCCGGTTCGAGGAAGACGACCTGGTCCTGGTTGCGGAGGTTGACCATCACGCGCCCGTCCGGCAGGTACTCGACGTCGTTGAGGTGGGTCCAGTCGCCGGGGTACGACCCGCCGCTGTCGCGGTCGAACGCCTCGGCGACGCGCCACTCCCATATCTCCTCGCCGGAGGTGACGTTCACCATGTAGACGCGGTCGGGGTAGCTGATGTCGCCCACGAGGTACACCGACTCGTTGATCCGGTCGACGTCGTGGGTCTGGGTCGACCCGCTCCGGCCGTCGGTCCACGCGTGTACCCGCGTCGTCTCGCCGGTGGTCAGGTTCACCCGCTCGATGGCGTTGCGGAGGCACCTGTCGGCCTCGCAGGTGTCGGCGTCGGCCGTGTCCGACGCGACGTAGCTGACAGTGTGTTCGCCCTCCGGGACCGGGTCGACGTCGTGGTAGATCCACCAGGACTCGTTCCGGTAGACGACGCTCCCGTTCGCGTCGTAGGCGACCAGTTGCCCCGGGCCGACGCCGTCCACCGTGGCGACGACGCGAGGCGGCCCGGTCGCGGGCGAGGCGGGACCGGCCCCGGCTCCGTCGCTCGCGTTCGCGTCGCCGGGGGCGGCGGCCGCCCCCTCGACCGTGACCGGGTCGTAGTTCAGGTACGAGTGGCCGGCCGACAGGAGCGTCAGGACCGCGAGGCCGACGAACAGGAGGCTGAGCGCCCGACGGAACGATCCGCCGCCGGGCAGGCGGCCGAACGCGTCGGGCGTCACCGGCGCACACCCCCCGTCGCCGGCGCGCTGCGTCTCGTTCTCGCTACGATACCGCTCGCTGAAACGTCTGTGGAGGTGGAGGGCGGGGCCCGGGCGGCGGGCGCCCGCGTCACGGCGGGGTCCATCGTTTCGGTCGCCATCACGCGTCGGTAAAAGCCTTCAGGAAACTGTATTGTCGGTTTGACCGACGAGTGGGGAAGAGCCGGATCCGCCGGATCGGTGCTCGCCACGGCTACACCTGCTCGACGACGGTTTCGGCGAACCGCGTCAGGTCGCGTTCCGGGTCGTCGCCGGCCGGCGACACCAGCACGTGGTCCACGCCACACTCGTCGAGTTCGCGGAAGTAGTCGACGAACCACTCGCTCCCGGCCCGGTAGCCGAGGTGTCGCGGTTCCGGGTCGGCGGTGGGGTCGTCGGCCAGTTCCGTGCGAACGGCCATCAGGTACGGCTTCTCGCCGGCGGCCGCGCGCCAGTCGTCGAGGAAGGATTCGAGCGTGTCCGTCGGGAGGTGGTAGAAGAACCAGCCGTCGCCGTGGTCGGCTATCCACTCGACGTCCTGTCGAGCGTGGCCGGTGGGCAGGAGCGGTATCGTCTCCGCCGTCGGCTTCGGCACCAGGTCCAGGTCGCCGTCGAGCGACCCCCACGACCCCTCTACCCCGGGGTACTCCTCGCGCCAGACGGTCCGGAGCACGTCGACGGCTTCGCGGAACAGTTCGCCGCGCTCGCCCTCGTCGACGCCGAAGGCAGGGAACTCCCCCTCCCGGTCGCCAGTCGCGACGCCGAGCACGAGTCGCCCGTCGGAGAGCCGGTCGACCGACGCGGCCGCCTTCGCGACGTGGAGCGGGTGGCGCAGCGGGAGCACCACGCTCGCCGTCCCGAGCGCTATCTCCGAGGTGTGGGCGGCGACGTGGCCCAGCCAGGGCCACGGGTCGAACGTCTGGCCCGCGTCCCCGAACCGCGGCGAGTACAGCGGGACGTCCCGCGCCCACAGCGCGTCGAACCCGACCGCCTCGGCGTGGGCCCCCAGTTCCATCTCCGCGTCGACGTCGGGCCGGGACTCCCTCGCGCCGGTCAGCGGGAACCCCGCGCCGAAGGTGAGGTCGTCGGTGCCGAACAGGCGCTCCCAGCCGGCGTTCTCGTGCCCGTGGGTCACGCTCACTCCCCGTCGGCGTCCTCGCCGTCGCGGAAGAACTCGGGTTGCTCGAATGCCTCCTCCTCGCCCTCGACGTCGAGGACGTCCAGCGCGGTGACGACGGCGGGGACGCCGAGTTCGCCCGAGAGGCTCGGTTCGGTCCGCCCCTCGTCGCTGGAGACGAGTTCCTTCACGTAGAGGCCGCCGGCGCCGTGGATTTCGAGTTCGGCGTGGCGCTCGTCCGCCAGCGTGCCGTCGACGGCGTACACCTCCCGCGTGCGGGTGAGGTCGGCGCGGCGGTGGGCGACGCGGTTGGGCGTCTCCTGTTCGACGGTCGCACCCTCCAGTGCGTCGAGGGCGGCCCGGAACGACTCCTCGTCGACGGGGTCGTCGAACTCGATGTCCATCCGGTAGGTCTTCGAGGCGTCGTGTTCCTTGACGCGCTCGACCATGTCGTAGGTCGCCCGGCGCAGTCCCTCCACCTCGGCCTTGCCGTCCGCGAACTCGTTGATCTCTTCCTGGAGTGCTCCGGCGTCCACGTCGCGTCGCCGGGGCTCCTTGACCTCGATAACGAACGGGCGACCGCCGCCGAGCATCAGCGCGTCGACGTCCTCGCGACCGGCCCCGTGGAAGACGGCCTCCTCCCCGTCCATCGCCTCCAGGACGACGGGGGCGGTCAGTTCCTCGACGCTCTCGTCGTAGCGGTAGCCCGTCCCGTCGCAGCCGGGACACTCCTCGCCGCGCTTGATCCCCGTGGCGTGGCACTCGTTGCAGGGCCACTCCGTCTGGGGGATGTCGCGGACGAGTTTCCGGTACCGGCCGTAGACGAACGCGGAGTTGACCTGCACCTCCACCTCGTCGGTCGCCAGGTCGACGAGCAACTGGACGTCCGGGCGCTCGAAGTCCACCTCGGCCCCGGTCAGGTCGCCGACGCGCTTGCCCACCTCGCGGTTGAACTCGGTGTTCAGGGCCTCGCCAGCGTCCTCGTCCACGCCCACTTCCTCCCGGAGCAGGTGGTCGTTCTCCTCCAGCAGCGGCGGGACCCGGGTCCCCAGTTGATAGGTCTCGAACTCGTAGCCCTGGACCGCGGCGGCGGCCCGTTCGGCCAGCCTGTCGAACTCCGCGGTCTCCATCTCGCACACCCAGCAGTCGTCGGGGGCCTCGTAGGGGTCGTCGTCCTCCAGGGCGAGCGTCGTCCGGAGCGCCCGCCCCCGTTCGGCGTTCGCGAGGCCGAAACTGCGGTCGGCGAAGAGTCGACCCAGACAGGAGTCACAGAGGGGGCCGGTGTCGAGCGCCGCCCGCGCGTCGTCGAGTACGGTCATTGGGTATAGGCAGGTGAGCGGGCGGTAACTGCGTTTCGAAGGCCGGCGACGGTCGCAGAACGCGAGTACGGGCCGGCCGGGACTGCGAGGGCACCGAAAGTCCACCAGGGACGGCAGACGATTCGTCGGAATCCTGGTGTCTTGGCGAGTGAAGCGAGCCAAGGCTCAGGAGAGCTTGCTCTCCTGGTGGACTGAAAGGGCGAGCCGGGCTCGATCCCTCCCGGCCGAAGCACTTACTGGAGCGCAGCGAGGCCCGGAGCGGTCGAGCACCGCGAGGGCTTTCGGTGTCTCGCCGTTGCTCCCGGCCCGGCTCCGATGGGTTCCCTCCGTCGAGACACGAGGGCTTATTGAGCCGACGGGCGATGGTTCGCCCATGTCCCAGGCAGACAGAGACGAACTGATCGACGCGTACTTCGACGCGATGGACGAGGAGGACCCGGCCCTCGCCAGGTCAGCGTTCGCCGACGACTTCGTCTACGAGTCCCTCTCGGGCACGCTGGAGGGGTTCTCCGGGTTCGAGGAGTACGTGAACGAACTCCGCGGCCTCTCGAACTCCGAACACGAGATATCGCGCCGCGTCCACGACGAGGGGGCGGCCGTCGCCGAGGGGACGGTCACCGGCGAGGGCGACGACGGCCGGGTCTCGGCGGACTTTTGCGACGTGTTCGAGTTCGACGCCGACGACGAGGAGATAGCGAGGATCGCCGTCTACCTCAACGACGCGTAGGGCCCTCGACCCCGTTCCACTTCCCGGTCCGGTCAGTCGTCGACGCGCGGGCCCTCCGGGATCCGGTGTCGGCGTGGACCTCGCCGATGGCGGTGACCGGCGGCGAGTCGCTCCCGTCCGCTGTCGACAGCGAGGGTCCGGATCGAACGACCTTTACCCGGTGGCGCAAGCCTCCCTCCATGAACGAGACGTGGATCGCCGTCCTCCTCGGGGTCGTCCAGGGCGTCCTGGAGTGGCTCCCGGTCTCCAGCGAGGGGGGCGTCGCCATCGTCGTCACTGCCGTCACCGGCGCGACGCCGGCCGTCGCGACCCGGTTCGCGCTCTTCCTCCACGCCGGCACTGCGCTCTCGGCGCTCGCGTACTACCGCGACGAGGTCGTCGTCGTCCTGCGGACCGTCCCCTCGTGGCGCCCGCGGACGGCATTCGACGAGTCGCGGGCGGATCTTTCCTTCCTCGTGCTCGCGACGCTGGCCACGGGCGTCACGGGGTTGCCGGCCTACGTCCTGCTCGACGCGCTGGTGAACGACCTCACCGGCGGCGCGTTCGTCGCGCTGGTCGGCGGCCTGCTCGTGCTCACCGGACTCCTCCAGCGCTTCGCCGACGCCGTATCGCTGGACGCGCGGGCCACCCCGGACTGGCTGGACGCCCTCCTCGTCGGCGGCCTCCAGGGCCTGGCCATCCTCCCCGGCGTCTCCCGCTCGGGGACGACCGTCAGCGCGCTCCTGCTGCGCGGCCACGAGGGCGAGTCGTCGCTCCGACTGTCCTTCCTGCTCTCCATCCCCGCCGCGCTCGCGGCGAACGTCCTGGTCCTCGTCAACGACGGCGTCCCGGCCATCTCGCCGACGGCCGCCGTGGTCGCCCTCCTCGTCAGCGCCGTCGTCGGCTACCTGACCGTCGGTGCCCTCGTGCGTCTGGTCCGGCAGGTGCCGTTCTGGGCGGTCTGCGTCGGCTTCGGATCGCTCGGCGTGTTCGGCGGCGCAATGTTGATACTGTGACCGGCGGTCGGCGTCGGACCCGATTCTCCCCGAACGTCGCCGGGGCAATACTGTTATTACCGGACGGTGGTCAACCTACACTGTGATCGGCGGTTCATGAGCGGGGACGAACGCAAACTTGTGGACACGTCGGGCGACTACTGCTACGTCGTCAGGGACGGCGAGGCGGTGGCCGACCCGCAGTGGAACGCCTGTCGACTCGTCCTCACCGACGAGCGACTGGTCCTCGCCAGCGACGGCGGCAAGCAGACGGTCCCGCACGCGAAGAGCGAACTCGCCGGCGAGGACGCCGTTCCCGACGGCTTCGACGCGGCGGGTGCGACCCCGCTCCGCGTCGGTAGCAACGTCGTCCTCGTCGACGCCGCGGACGTCCCGGACTTCGAGCGCGAGTACTGCCGCGCGACGCTCCACGGCGAGGTCATCCTGGCCAACCACCCGGCCGTCGTCGGCGGGGTCGTCCAGGACGACGCCGAGTGGCGGAAGGCCCGCTTCCGCCTGAACGACGGGACGATAGCGCTCGGGTTCCCCGGCGGCGACTCGACCGGGTTCGACGTCGACGACGTCGGGACCGTCGAGACCGCCCGGAAGACGGTGATGGGCCAGGAGCGGACCGTCGTCGAGGTCGAACACACCGACGAGCAGGACCGCAGCGTCGAGACGCACTTCTCTGGCATGTCCCACCACACGACGGCCCTCGACGCGCTGTTCGAGCGCGCCGTCGAGGAGCGCGAGGGCGACTACGAACTCTCCGAGACGGAGAAGCAGGTCCTGATGGGTCTGTACTCCGGCGTCTCCCCCTTCGAGATGGGCGACTTCGTCGGCATCCCCGTCGACGAGGTGGAGGAGATATACCAGAAACTGCTCGACGTCGGGGCCGTCGACGAGGTGCGCGTCCGTACCGAGGTGTCGCTGAACGCCCAGGGGCGGAACATGGCGAGCGAGGCGATGTCGGAGCAATAGGCTGGTTCCGACCGAAGGGAGGAACCAGCTTGAAAGCGAGCGGGAGCGACCGAAGGGAGCGACACGCGAGCAGTAGGCTGGTCGCGAACGGAGCGGGCGCGAAGCGCCCGCGGTTGCTCGAACGGTGAACGGAGTGAACCGTGAGAGCGACAGCGACCCGCTTGCAGTACTTGGTCCGTCCGATTTATTTACGAACAAACCCCATCTCATTGGCAAGTCCGAACGGACGAACATCTATTACGGGCGAACACAAATAACAGTATACCGTGCCCATCGATATCGATCGCTTCGAAGGATCCGATGCGCTCCGGTCACCATCGACGAGTGAGCGTATCGTCCGGTTTCTTCGGCACAACGATGGGCAAGCGTTCACCCGATCCGAGATTGCGGAGGCTGTCGACGCGGATCCGGAGACGGTTGGAACGAACCTTACCCGCTTGAAAGAACGTGGTCGCGTCCGTCACCGAAGCCCGTACTGGGCGTTCTCTTCCGACAGTGAACGCAGTGCGAACGAGAATCTGGAGGAGGATGACGACGTCAGCCTCCGCAACGAGTGTGCCGAAGGGAATGATCGAACTGTCGACGAGGCCAGTACCTTCTCGTCTGCTATGCCACATCGGGACGCAGTTACTGCGTTCGTAGAGACCGCCCGTGATCGTCTCGGTGATCGTATCGATACCCTCTATCTGTTCGGGTCCGTCGCCCGGGGAACCCAGACGGCCAGCAGCGACGTCGACGTGCTTGCAGTCGTCGCGGACGAAGCGGAGTACGCAGTCGTCGACGACGAACTACTCGACATCGCGTACGACGTCCAGTTGGCACACGAAGTTCCCCTGGAAGTTCACTCGATGCGGGCCAGCGAGTTTGCCGCTCGCAAGGAGCGGGACGAACCGTTCGTCAGGACCGTCGTCGAGGAGGGTGAGATCTGTGTCTGACGACGATGTGGCGAGTGAAGACGTGGACGACGAACTTGACAACGCTGAGCAGATGCTCGACGACGCGACGAAGGCCCACGACGTCGGTATCTCCAAGGGAACCGTCGTCAATCGTCTGTACTACGCCTGCTTCCACGCGGCGCAGGCAGCACTTTACGCCCGTGGAATCAATCCACAATCACACGGTGCCGTCCAGACGCTCCTCGGCCGCGAGTTGATCAAGGAGGGGGCGGTCGAGCGTGAACACGGACGCTTCCTCAACGACATCGAGACGTATCGTCGCCGCGTCGACTACGGGTCTGGTAGCGCAGATCGGAACACTGAGGAACTCATTCGGCGGACGAGGGCGTTTCTCGACGCGATGGAAGAAGTCGCGAGCGACATCAGCGAGTGAGTCAACAGCCGACCTCTCGATTTTCAATCAGCGGATAGACGTCAGGGATCGGAGGACTCTCACCCTCCGTCTCCCAGCCCCAGCCGGGCGTCCAGGTACGCGTCCAGTTCCCGCCGGACGGCCGTGACGTCCATCGCCTCGTTCGTCGTCGCGCGCCGGAACATCGCCCCGTGGAGGGTGGTGGCGACGTACTCGGCGACGGCGTCCGGGTCGACGTGGCGGAACGTCCCCGCCTCGACGCCGTCGCGGACGATGGCCGCGAAGTGAGACCGGAAGACGGCCTCCGTCTCGGTGAAGTGGTCGCGGAACGCCGCGTCGTGGGTCGCCTGGCCGCGGAGGGCGGTCATCGCCCGGGTGAACGCCCGCTGTTCGTCGGGGACGTCCGGCGCGAGGGTGTGGTCGAGCACGCGTCGCAGTCGCTCCCGCGGGTCCGGGTCGTCGACCCCCTGGAACCCGGACTCGAAGTGGTCGAGCATCAAATCGAGGAAGTCGACGAGCAGTTCGTCCTTGCCGTCGTAGTGCTGGTAGACGAGCGACTTGCTCTTCGGGAACTCGTCGCCGATGCGCTGTATCGTCAGGTCGGCGTAGCCGTGTTTCCGGAGCGCGTCGTACGTAGCCCGCATCATCTGCCCGTGCGTGTCGTCGTCGGCCGACTCGAACGGGTCGGGAGGCTCCATGGTGATTGAATATTCATTCACAAGGAATATGCCTTTCCACTCCGACGCTACCCACGTGAACGCCATCGACGCCCACGACGTCGAACTGACGTACGCGGACGGTACCCGGGCCGTCCGGGACGTCTCGCTGGAGATCCCCCAGGGGGAGTTCTTCGGCTTCCTGGGAGCGAACGGGGCGGGGAAGACGACGACGATCAAGACGCTCGTCACGCTCCTGAAACCGACCGCCGGCACCATCGAGGTCAACGGGTACGACGTCGAGTCCGAGCCCCGGTCCGTTCGCGAGTCCATCGGCTACATGGCCCAGGAGACGAGCATCGACCCGGAACTCACCGCGCGCGAGAACGTCCGGTTCGCCTGCGAGGCCTACGGCGTCGCGCCGGGCGACCGGGGCGACCGGATCGATGAACTCCTCGACCTGGTCGACCTGGCCGACGTGGCCGACAAGCAGGCCAAGGACTTCTCCGGCGGGATGAAGAAGCGTCTCGACGTGGCGACCGCGCTGGCCCACGAACCGCCGATCGTCTTCCTCGACGAGCCGACGACGGGGCTGGACCCGAAGGCGCGAAATCGCCTCTGGGACTACTTCCAGCGGATCAACGACCGCGGGGTGACCGTCTTCCTCACGACGCAGTACCTGGAGGAGGCCGACCACCTCTGTGAGCGCATCAGCGTCATCAGGGACGGCGAGATAGCGGTCTCCGGGTCGCCGGCCGAACTGAAGTCCCGCGTCGGCGGGGACGTCCTCGAGATAGAACTCGACGACCCCACCGAGGAGCACGTCGCCCGCGCCGTCGACATCGCCGCCGAGTCCCGACTCGTCGACGGCCCCGACGCGGTCGAGGCCACCGACGACGGGATTCTGGTGACGTCGTCCGAGGCGCGCAGGCACGGCACCGACCTGCTCGTCGCGCTCCGCGACGCCGGCCTGACCATCGTCGGGTTCAACGTCCGGAGTCCGACGCTCGACGACGTGTTCCTCGCCGTCACCGGCGAGGAGTACGACCCCGATGTCGACGAGGGCGACGGCGAACCCGAACCGCGGGTGGCGTCCGGGGAGGGGTCGCGATGAGCACCGAACGCGGTCGGAAGGCGGCGGGGAACGGCTTCCTGACGGACGTGTGGGTCAACCTCAAGCGCTGGCTACGCAAGACGGTCCGGAACCCGTTCGTGATGACGTTCTCGCTGCTGAACCCGATCATGTTCCTCGTGCTGTTCACCGAGGTGTTCGGCCAGATCACGGGCGCGGCCATCGGCCAGAGCGTCGGTGGCGACGTGAGCTACATCACCTACCTCGTGCCCGCCATCGTCGTCCAGGTGTCGCTGATCGCGGCGACCACCTCGGGCATCGGCCTCGTCGAGGACATCGAGTCGGGGATGTTCGAGAAGGCGCTCGTCTCGCCGATGCACCGCGGCGCGGTCTTCCTCGGCAAGTCCCTCTCCGAGGTGCTGCGCATCGTCGTGCAGGTGTGTATCATCCTCACCGTCGGCTACCTCCTGCTGTGGTTCGACGCCGGCGGGAACCCCGGCGAGTACGTCGCCACGGGCCTCCTCGGCGGGGTCGGCATCGTGCTCGTCGGTATCGTGTTCTCGATCTGGTTCACGGCGTTCTCCAACATCATGGCGCTGGTCACCCGGGACCAGGAGTCGACGATGATCGCGGTGAACATCCTCCAGTTCCCGCTACTCTTCCTGTCGAGCGCGTTCCTGCCGCTGGATATCCTCCCGGGGTGGGTCCAGACCGTCGCCGCGGTGAACCCGATCACGTACGGGGTCGACGCCGCCCGGGCCCTGATGTTCGGCCAGGACGTGATGACCATCGTCGACGTGACCGCGTTCGGTGGGCTCTGGAACACGCTCGTCCCCGCGCTCGGCGTCCTCCTCGCCCTCGACCTCGCGCTCGGCGTCGTCGCGGTCTACTACATGGCCCGCGCCACGAGCGCCGAGGCGCGCTGACCCGTCGCGACGGTGGCCGCTCCCATTCTCTCTCGCAAAAATCGGGACGGAAGTTATATTCCCCCGAGCGGGGAATCACGTGGAAAGCAGTGGCTGGCGAGTATCATGAGTGACGGCGAGAAGAAGATAACGGACACCCAGGGACAGTACCTGCAGGCGGTCCAGAAGGGGCAGCGCCTCAGCGACGCGAAGTGGGAGACCTGCCGGATCGTCCTGACGACGGAGCGCCTGGTCCTCATCGCCGACGACAAGCGACAGGTCCCGCTGTCGGCCATCGACCGCATCGCCGACCGGTTCGACGTGAACCAGCAGAGCGCGACCGTCGCGGACTACGTCGCACTCCACGTCGGCGACACGGTGTTGCTCGTCACGGCCAAGGAACACGACGCCTTCGAGACCGACATCTATCGCGCCGCGCTCAACGGCGAGATAGTGCTGGCGCGCCACCCGGCCGTCGAGGGCGGCGTCGTCCAGAACGCCGAGTGGACGAAGGCGCGGATGAAGGTCACCGACGACGCGCTCAACCTCGCGCTGGCCGACGGCCAGGCGGTCGCCATCGAGCGCGCGGACATCGGCGACCTCGTCATCGAGGAGAAGGCCGTCACCGGCGAGGAGCGGACGGTCATCGAGGTCGAACACACCCAGGAGGACATCAGCGTGGAGACCCACCTCGCCGGCGAGGAGTTCCACGCGACGGTGCTCCAGGTGATGCTGGAGGAGAGCGCCAAGCGCAACCAGGCCGACCTCGACCTGTCGAACACGGAGCGCCGGGTGATCATGGCGCTGTACTCCGGCGTCTCCCCGTTCGACGTGCCCAGTTTCGTCGGCATCGACGTCGAGAAGACCGAGGAGATATACGACCGCCTGCTGGAACTCGACGTGATCAGCGTCCTGCGCGAGCGGACCGAGGTGGAGTTGACGACGCGCGGTCGACGGGTGGCTGGTGAGAAGATGGGCGAGCAATAGGCTGGTTCCGACCGGCGGGAGGAACCAGCTAAAGGTCGAGCGGTGACCGCAGGGAACCGCGAGATAGGCCGGCGTCGACCGGAGTGAGCGACGAGCTATAGAGCGAGCGGGAACCGAACGTCAGGTGGATTCCGCGCCCGCGCTGCTATCGTACGCCTGGCTGAAGTCCCACTCGCGGTGGAGGAGCTCCTCGATGCCGTGTTCGAGGAGGACGTCACCGAGGATCGTCGCCCTGTAGTAGGTGTACAGTCCGTCGCTGTCCCGTTCCGTGCTGACCCGTTTCTCGACGAGTCCCACGTCGCGGAGCTCTCCGAGGTGGTAGTGGAGGGTGCTGTCGTCGACGTCCATCGTCTCGCCGAGCTCCGTCGGTGTCAGTTCGTCCGCGTGGGAGAGCCGATAGACGATCTCGAACCGGGTCCGGTTCCCGACCGCAGCCTGCATGTCGAGATACTCGTCGAGGGAGAGCACGCTCTCCTCCGGGAGGAGGTCGTCGGGGTCGTCCGGCGCGTCGCCTGCGACCCGCGTGTTCTTCGTCCCCATCGTATCCCACGCTACGCACGCTCCCGCCTTAGTCCTTCCCGGGACAGTATTTACTGAAACCCTGTCCATTTATTTTCGCCTGACTTGATTTCGTGGGTATGACTCCCGATATTACTCGCAATCTCATCGCTAACCAACTCGGGGAGGTGAAGTACGACCGATTTCTCCTCTACCTGATGGGGCCGTACAAATCGTTCAATCTGAACTACGTGCTGACCGAGGAGGAACGGGCGGCGGTATCGGTCGAAGACCTTCCCGGCCCTTTCAGGAAACTCTTCCAGAACCGGGACGCGATAGACGAGGCCAAAGCGCTACTGCGACGGATCCAGGGGAGTGTTCGGGCGGACCCTGGCGCAAACGCGTTCCTCGCCGTCGACGTGGACGTCGATACGGGGGAGATCGACGCCGTCACACAGAGTATCGAATACGCACGTTGTGCGAACGCGACCGTCTTCGTCGTCCCCTTTCTCGGGCACAACTTCGGGGTCGGAGAGGAGGCAGGAAGTATCCTGGAGAACGTCGCAGAGATCCACGGCGATCGGATCCTCTTCGTTCACGAGGCGAACGTGACGAGTGAGATGATCCGGTCGGCGCGGACCCGGTGGGATCTACGTCTCGAAACGTACGAGACCGAAGCGGAACTGATCGATTCGGTGCGTCAGTTCGTCGTTACCACGATGAACCGGGAACGATTCGGTGACCTCGAACAACTCGATTGATGGCCATCGGATGAGCGGGAAATGAAGCTATCTGTGAACGCCGACTATCGACATCACCACTCCAGTAGTACCCTGATCCATACCACCTACCAACCCTTTGCTATGCGGGCGCTGCAGGGCCAGTAGCCGGCGTCTACCGTTTCGCGAACGCTGACACGGACAAAACGTTGAAACCGTCCGCCGAAGTCTATCGTGTATGAGCGTTCGAACGGCCGTCGTGCTCGCGGCAGGTGAGGGGACCCGGTTGCGTCCGCTGACGCGCAATCGACCCAAGCCGATGCTGCCGGCGGCGAACCGCCCCATCCTCGAATACGTCTTCGACGCGCTGATCGACGCGGGGATCACCCGCCTCGTGGCCGTCGTCGGCTACAAGCGCGACCGCGTCCAGGACCACTTCGGGCCGACGTATCGCGACGTCCCCATCTCCTACGTCACGCAGGAGAAACAGCTCGGCAGCGGCCACGCCCTCCTCCAGGCCCGCTCGACCGTCGACGGGCCCGTCCTCGTGGTCAACGGCGACCGCCTCATCGACGCGGGGTCGGTCGCCTCCGTCGTCGACCACTTCGAGGAGGACCAGGACACGCCCGCGCTCGCGGTGATCGAGCGCCACGACGCCCAGCAGTACGGCGCCGTCGACCTGCGCGACGGGGATCTCGTCTCCATCGTCGAGAAGCCCGACTCAGACGAGTACCGCCTGATAAACGGCGGCATCTACGCGTTCCCCGACACCGTCTTCGACGCCATCGACGAGACGCCGCGCTCGGACGGGGAACTGGCGCTGACGGACACCATCGCGCGCCTCATCGAGGACGGTCGCGTCCGGGCGATCATGACCGACGGGATGTGGGTCGACGCGACCTACCCGTGGGACCTGCTGGCCGTCGCCCGCGAGGTGATGGCCCGCGGACGCCCCGTCGAGGACGAGCGGGAGGAGGGCGTCTGGGTGGCCGAGTCGGCGAACGTCCACGAGACGGCGACGTTGCAGGGGCCGGTCGTCGTGGGGCCGGACTGCGAGATAGGCGCCGGCGCCGTCGTCGGCACGAACACCGCGCTGGGCGACAACGTGACCGTCGGGGCCAACGCGACGGTCGAGAACAGCGTCCTCGACGTGGACGCGCGCGTCGACGCGGGGTCGACGCTCATCGACGCCGTCACCGGCCAGGACGTCACGCTCGGCGCGAACACGGTGATCCCCGGCGGTCCCGCCGACGTGCAGGTCGGGACCGACGTCTTCGAGGACCAGCGCCTCGGCGCGGTCCTCGCGGACCGGGTACACGCCCGCGGGAACGTCTCGCTGTCGCCGGGGACGCTCGTCGGCCCGAAGGCGACGCTCCACTCGGGGACGCACGTGCACGGACACGTCCGCGAGGGCGCGGAGGTGGTGCGATAATGTGCGGGATCATCGGCTGCGCCGGTCGCGGCGAGGACACGCTCGACACGCTCGTCCACGGCCTCTCGAAACTGGAGTACCGGGGGTACGACTCCGCGGGCGTCGCGCTCGCGGGCGACTCGGTCGACGTCCGCAAGTGCGCCGGCGAGATAGAGGACCTGCGCGAGCACCTCTCGGGCACGACGGTCCAGGGGAGCGTCGGCATGGGTCACACCCGCTGGTCGACCCACGGGCCGCCGACCGACGAGAACGCCCACCCCCACCGGGACTGCACCGGCGACGTCGCCGTCGTCCACAACGGCATCATCGAGAACTACCAGTCCCTGCGAGACGAACTCGTCGCCGCCGGGCACACGTTCCGGTCGGACACGGACACGGAGGTCGTCCCGCACCTCGTCGAGGACGCGCTGGCAGACGGACTCGACCCGGAGGCGGCGTTCCGTCGCGCGGTCGGCGAACTCGACGGGAGCTACGCCGTCGCGCTGGTCGTCGCCGGCACGGACGCGGTGTTCGTCGCCCGCAACGACTCGCCGCTCGTCCTCGGCCTCGACGATGACGCGACGTACTTCGGCAGCGACGTCCCCGCCTTCCGCGACTTCACCGACCAGGTCGTCTACCTCGCGGACGGGGAGTACGCCCGCATCGACCCCGACGGCTGGGAGGTCTCCGACGTCGACGGCGACGTCGTCGAGAAGGAGATAGACACGGTCGCCTGGGACCCCGAGGAGACGGGCAAGAGCGGCTACGACCACTACATGCTCAAGGAGATACACGAGCAGCCCCGGGCGCTGCGCCAGTGCCTGCGGGGGCGCGTCGACGAGCTCTCCGCCTCGGTCGACATCGGCGACCTGGGCGACCTCTCGCCGACCGGCGTCCAGTTCGTCGCCTGCGGGACGAGCTACCACGCCGCGCTGTACGCCTCGCAACTGTTCCAGTCCGCGGGCATTCCCGCCCAGGCGTTCCTCGCCAGCGAGTACGCCACCAGCCCGCCGCCCATCGGCG
>CAZMGU010000041.1:0-19306 GCA_964565905.1 uncultured Halobacteriales archaeon | reverse complement strand
GTCAAGATCGTCTACAACGCGAAACACCTCGACTACCTGCAGAACCGCGTCATCTAGAGGTCAGCGTACCAGTCGCGTGTAACGCACGTACCGCTGCACGGGATCGCGACATACGCGGTCTCTCTCGATCCTCGATAGCGCTAGTCTCCAGAGACGGATCCCGTCTCACCGACGACGGACATAACCCCGTCACCCTCTAGAGACCGTGGCTGCTCCACGAGACGTCGTCGCGCGCGTCCGCAGAACCGGAGAGTGTCCCGCTCGTTCCGTCCTCTCGCCACTTCTGTCGTCTGACCGCGGTGCGTACCCGCTGGTGTGATTTCGGGACCGGCGTCGGACCGCGAGCACTCGTCGGCCGGCGTGGAGACCGCCGTCGGATACCCCACGAGTAGCGCGTCCGTGAGGAAGCGGGATGTCCGGTTGCCGCCTCCCCACGTCGCGCGCGGCGACGCCAGCGACGCGGCTACCCGCCCCGTCTCTCGACGGGCGACCGGAGGTGGTAGCCACGCAAGCGAAGTTCGACCGCCACCCACGTCGTCGCCGTACAGCCCAGTGCGAGCGTGGCCGCCAGTTCCCGCACGCCGAACCACGGCGGCGTGACGTACAGGAGGCCGTTGACGGCGACGCTCGGCAGGACGCTATCGAGCACGGCGAGCGAACCCTTCGGAACGGCACGCGGGTCCGGGACGTGGTCCCGGGCGGAACCGTTCTCGCCCCCACTCGACGAGAGGCCGAGCCGGGTCGCCGTCTCGACGCCCTCGCGGTCGGCGGGCGCGTCGAACCGCTCGACGTCGTATGCGCCCTTTATCGCTACCGACCAGACGACGTCGTTGTCCCGGTCGAGTTCGAACACCCGTGCGCCGTTCGAGTCGACGACCATCGTGTGACCGTTCGGGAGGCGGTCGGCGTCCCGCGGCCAGCGCATCTCCGCGTCCGACCACGACCACGTCTCACGCCACTCGCCGTCCCGTCGCTCGTACTCGACGACGCGGTTGTTCTCCGAGTCGGCCACGAGGACCGCCGGTCCGCCACCGGCGGACGGGATGTAGTCGGGGTTGTGTTGCTCGTACAGCACCGAGTGGTCGCCGTCGGAACCGAGCGTCCAGTTGCGCTGGAGGCCGTCCTCGGGGTCGAGGAAGACGACCTGGTCCTGGTTGCGCAGGCTGACCATCACCCGCCCGTCCGGGAGCACCTCGACGTCGTTGAGGTGGGTCCAGTCGCCGGGGTAGACGCCGCCGCCCGACCGGTCGAAGTCGGACTGGGCCTCCCACTCCCACTCGATCATCTTCGTCTCGACGTCGAGACCGAACACACGGTCGTACGCGATGTCGCCCACCACGACGTGGTCGTCGTCGACCAGGTCGAGGGCGTGCCACTGGTTGCGATCACGCGGGTTCGTCCGCTCGTACAGGCGCTCGCGCTCGCCGGTGGTCAGGTTGACCCGCTCGATGAGGTTCCGGTTACAGGGCTCGGTGGCGTGACACTCCTCGCGGTCCAGGTGCTCGGTCGCGACGTAGACGACGGAGTCAGTCCCGGGGACACGCTCGACCTCGTTGTAGAAGGCGTACCGGTCGTCGTAGTAGGCGACGGTGCCGTCGGGTTCGAACGCGACGAGGAAGTTGTTCCCGTGCTGGCTGGTCGTGATAACGGTCGTCTCGCCCGGCGGGTCGACGGCTCGTTCGCCCTCCTCGAAGGCGACTTCGGGGGCGGCGGCGGTGGTCTCGGCGGTGACGAACGCGCCGCCGACGGTCGCGACCGAAGCGAGGGTCACCACGAGCACTGTCGCCCGACAGACCAGACGAACGTTCACGCTACTCACCGGAGCCACGGCGCGAGCCACCATAACCATTCACCCTCCCGGGGCTCCCACGAGGCATCCGGCGGCGACCGCGTGGGACCGACCACGGACCGCCGCCGGTCACAACAGCTAAGTGAGCGCCGACGCTCCCGTCGAACACCTCTCCCGTCGAGTTCTTCATGAGCGCACCTCCCGCCGTCCTCTCGGTCGACCTTGAGTGGTTCTCGCACACGCCGGCCTACCGGACGGCCGGGGGCTCGCTGTCCGACGCCGACGTCGGGGCGTCGGTCCTCGACCGGTTGCTCGAAACGTTCGACGCCCACGACGCCGAATCGACGTTCTTCACGGTCGCGGACGCAGCGGAGCGACATCCCGACCTCGTCGCCGGCGTCGCCGACGCGGGTCACGAGGTCGCCTCGCACACGACCAGCCACGCCCACCTCTCGACGCTCTCCCGGCGGGAGCGACGACGCGAACTCGTCGAATCGCGCGACACGCTCGAGCGCGTGACCGGCGCGTCGGTGACCGGCTTCCGCGCGCCGTCGTTCGACGTCTCCGCGGACCACTTCGAACTCCTCGCGGACGCCGGCTACGCCTACGACTCGAGCGTCGTCCCCTGCCGGTCGATCCCCGGCTGGTACGGCGGCGAGTGGACGGCCCGGCGGCCCTGCTCGGCCGCCTCGCTGGTCGAAGACGCCCCGTCGTCGGTCGCGGAGGTCCCCGTCGCCGTGATGCCGGGGGTCCGCCTCCCGCTGTCGGGGACCTGGCTCCGGTTCTTCGGGGTCCGGTACGCGGCCCTCGGCATGCGACTCCTGGCGCGGCGCGGGATCACGCCCGTCCTCTACGTCCACCCGTGGGAGTTCGCCGACCTGCCGCCCGTCGACGGCGTGCCCCGGCGGGTGTACGTCCGTACCGGCGAGTGGATGTGGCGAGCGCTCGAGTCCCTGCTCTCGCTGCCGTTCTCGTTCGTGACCACGCGGTCGGTCGCCGAACGGGTCTCACCACCGACCGATCCCGAAGCGCCCAAGTAGCGACCGCTCCGTATCCTCACCGTCTCCATGGCCTCTCTCGCCCTTCGCACCGGCCCCGACCGCCTCCGACTGGCGTTGTCGCTCCGGCCGGCCCGACCGACGCGTACGCCGTCGACGAGCGGATGATCGACCGGCGGCGGCTGCTCCAGGCGGTCCGCTACGCCCTCGCGCTCGCCGCGCTCGCGTGGCTGGTCCGGGCGGCGGCCTGGGACCGCGTGTTCGACACCGCCGTCGCCCTCGGCGCGGTGGCCCTGGCGGGCATCCTCCTGCTGTCGGTCCTCGAGACGCTGTCCCGGTTCGCGACGTGGCACGTCCTGCTCAACCGCCTCGGGTCCACCCCGTTCTCGACGGCCGCCGGCGTGACGCTCGCCGTCAGTTTCGTCAATCACCTCAGCCCGTCCCAGGCCGTCGGGCGGTCGCTCGCGCCGGCCGTCCTGCGCCAGTACACCGACTTTCCCTGGAGCTCGCTCGTCGCCGTCGCGGGCACGCACACGGCGCTGTACGCCCTCTGCTACGGCGCCGTCGCGCTGGTCGGATTCGGCGCCTTCGGCCCGTCGCTGTCGTGGGGGCTGGCGCTCCTCGTCGGCGGGGCCGTCGGCGCGTACCTCCTCGTCGGCGCGCTCCTGTGGCTCACCGGCCGCCACCTCGACGCCGCCACGGGGGCCGTCGTCGCCGTCCACGCCCGGATTCCGTTCGGACGGGTCCCGTTCGCGGACCGGGTCGCGGGCCGGGTCGCCGGGTCGCTCCCGGACTTCAGCGCGGACAGCGCGGCGACGTTCAGGCGGCTGACCGACGACCGGGCGGCCCTCGGGACGTTCGCGGTCGGCTGGTCGATAGCGATGCTGGTGGTGCCCGGGGTGCGGACCTGGGTCCTGCTCGAGGCCGCGGGCGTCTCCTTCCAGACGCCGCTGTTGCTCCCGCTGGCGCTCGTGACGTCCTACGCCGTGACGCTGCTGCCGGTCACGCCGGGCGGCATCGGCGTCGCGGAGGCGTCGGCGACGCTCGTCCTGGCGTCGCTCGGTGTTCCGGCCGGCGTCTCGGCGGGGGTTATCCTCGTCGACCGGTTCCTCGGGGTCTACCTCCCGGCGATGGTCGGCTGGTATCCGGCGATGCGCCTCGACGTCCCGTCGGCCCTCGCGTCGAACGAGGACTGATAGTGGTGGTTGTAAGCCCGTACCGGCGTCCGGCCGAACTGCGTGAGGCCGGGCTCGATAGACGAACGGAGTGGGTCTATCGGCGTTCGACGTGGCCGGTGCCGTCTAACGCCGGTACAAAGTCACAACCACCACTATGACCGGTGCCCTGGCCGGCGACTGAGGGAACCGTCGCCGAACCGCCCGCCGGATCCGCCCGGCAGACGACAACGTAATGGCGACGGGACAGGTACGGCGTCGTATGACGCGCACGTTCGTACTCGGTCTCGACGGGGCGAGCTGGTTGCTCCTCGATTCCCTGATCGAGGACGGCGAACTACCCAACCTGGCGCGCCTTCGCGAGTCGGGGACGTGGGCGGAGAGTCGCAGTTGCCTGCCGCCGGTCACCTTCCCGAACTGGAAGTGTTACGCCTCGGGGAAGGACCCGGGCGGGTTCGGCGTCTTCTGGTTCGAGCGCGTGGACCTCGAGGCCGAAACGATCGACGTCCTCAACGGGAGCGACTTCGACACCCCGGAGCTGTGGGACTACCTGATCGACGAGGGCCGGGACGTCGCGGTCGTCAACATGCCCTCGACGTACCCCCCGCGGGACGTCGACGGCCTCGTCGTCGCCGGCGGCCCCGACGCCGTCGAGGGCGAGTACCGCTCGCTGGACGAGGGCTACACCACGCCGCCGGAACTGGCCGAGGAACTCGAGTCGCGCTTCGGCTACCGGGTTCACCCGGAACCGCTGCTGTCGGGCAACGACGAACGCGGCGAGGAGGTCGATGCCATCCTCGACCTGTTCGACGCGCGCTTCGAGGCCGCACTCGCCATGTTCGAGGAGCGCGACCTCGACTTCTGCCACCTGACGCTGTTCTACCTCAACGTCCTCCACCACTTCTTCTGGGACGAGGAGCCGACCCGGCGCGGCTGGCGACTCGTCGACGAGTGGATCGGTCGGCTCGCCGAGCTACCCGACACCAATCTCGTCCTGATGTCCGACCACGGGAGCGCCCCGACGACGACCGAGTTCTACGTGAACGAGTGGCTGGCCGAGAACGGCTACCAGGCGCGGACGCGGACGGTCGAGGACTACCTCACGCCGCTCGGCCTCACCCGCGAGAACGCCCTGCGCGTGGCGAAACGCGCCGGTGCCGTCGACCTGCTCGCCCGCGTCGTCCCGCAGCGGGTGCAGGAACTCGTCCCGCAGGAGGCCGGCCTCAAGCGCGGGCGGAAACTGGAGGCCATCGACATCGACCGGACGCGGGCCGTCGCGAGTTCGCAGGGACCGATCTACCTGAACCCGGCGTTCGACGTCGAGGAGACCCGGGAGCGGCTGATGGCCGACTTACGCGACGTCTCGGACGAACGCGGCCCGCTCTTCACGGCCGTCCACCGCGGCGAAGACGTCTACAGCGGCCCCTACGTCAACCGCGCACCGGAGGTCGTCGTCGAACAGCGCCCCGGCGTCCACGTCAACGACGGCATCGGCGGCGGCCAGGTCACGACGGCGCCCGACCGGTGGGCGGCCGAGAACACGAACACCGGCATCTTCCTCGCGACCGGACCGTCTTTTGCCGCTCGCGGCCAGCTCGACCAGATCAGCATCCTCGACGTCGCCCCGACCGTCCTGACGGCCGCCGGCTGTGCGATTCCGCGGGACATGCAGGGGAGCGTCCTGCCCGTGTTCGCGGACGACAGGGAACCGACGTCCCGCGACCCCATCGAACTCTCGGGGTCCGCCGCTCGCGGCGCGTCCGACGACGTGTCGGACCGCCTCGAACACCTCGGATACATGGAGTGACCGGCCCGACGCGCCGGCCGCGTCGCGAACTCCGGCGGCGGGCTCACGACGCGTCCGGCGGACGCGCCCGACTTACGGGCTGGTCCCTGGGTCGCACGACCCCGTCCGCTCGAGGACGACGGTGTACTGGTTGACGCCGAAGTCCTGCGGGTCCCCGTACTGGATGGTCCGCGGATAGATCCCGACGCGGAGCAGGTCCCACCACGCCGGTCGCGGCTCGTCGGTACGCAGGAACCGGGGCGTCGGCCCGAACCGTTCGGCCACCTCGTAGGGGTAGGTGTCCTCGGCGAGCAGCGCGCGGTAGTACGCTTCCCGTTCCGGGTCCGAGAGGATCCGGGCGCGGTCGCTGTGGGAGTCCGGCGCGAGGTACAGCAGCGTCGTCTGGTAGTTCAACACGATGAACTCCGGACACCGATCCGGCATGGCGAGCGTCGCCTCGCGGTTGACCGGCCGGACCACCTCCATCCCGTGAGGCACCGCGGCGTCCTGGGGGTCCCCCTCGTAGGTCTCGACGACGTCGTCCGGCCCGCTATTGGTCTCCAGCCACTGTACCGCCTGGTCGCGGGGCTGGTTGGCGTACCCGAGGTCGCCGACGCCGGCGTAGACGGCGGTGACCAGGAGCAACCCGACGACGAGCGGTCTGCCGACGGCCGGCCGGTGCTCCCACAGCCGTCGCGCGGACGCGGCCAGCAGGAGGACGAGCAGGGGGAACGTCGGGAGGAGGTGGTGCGTCCGGACGTACTCCCACCCGGAGAACACGAACAGCACGACGGCGACGCCGACGAGAGCGAGCGTGACGCCGGCCGCCTCCAGCGACCGCTCGCGCAGACGGGCGAGCGACGCCAGCGTCCCGGCGACGACGCCGGCGAACAGCGGGAGGCCGAGCCCGTTCAGATAGCCCCGGAGTATCCACCACCAACTCGGCTCGACGAGCCAGCCGTGCGGGTCGCCCTTCGTCGTCGTCCCCCGGTCGAACCGTTCGGCGACCACCTCGACGCCCCCGACCAGCGCGTTCGGGAAGCCGAGCCACACCGCGAGCGCGCCGACGAACGCACCGATGGCGAGCATGCCGGGCCGCACCAGCGCCCGGCGCGGGGTCGTCTCCGGCCGACGTGCGCGCAGGAGGTACGCCGTCGCGAGGAAGAAGACGCCGACGCCCGCCGAGAGTTTGAACGCGATGGCAGTGCCCCCGACGGCACAGCCGACGAGAAAGTGCCATCGGTCGCCGCTCTCGACGTACTTGTGCGCGAACAAGAACGTGAGTAGCAGGAAGAACAGCGCCGGGACGTCCTCGCCGGCCTCGTGGGCGAGGACGACGAGCCCCCACGTGAACGTCAGGAAGAGGGCGGCGAGCCGGCCGGTCGCCCTGTCCCGCATCCGGGTGCCGATGCGGTAGACGAGGTAGACGCAGCCGACGGCGAGCGCGACGTTGACCAGCCGCGCTGCTAGGACGCCGTACGTCCAGACCCACCCGGACGTGCCGAGCCAGTGCGCCCACAGTCCGTCTCCCCACGGCGACGTGACCGTCGTGAACACGTCGAGCTGGCCGGTGAGAAACGCGTAGGCAAACAGCGGGAGCAGGACGAGTCCGTAGACGTACAGCGTCGCGCCGTAAGGCCGCCAGATCTCGATCCCCTCCCGGATCGAGGAGACCTCGGGCGATTCGACGAGGGTCCCCACCACCTCCATGGCGTCGACGACCCGCCAGCGCTCGTCCCGCGTCGCGAAGTTCGGGACCCGGTGCCAGAACCAGAACCCCATCACGACGACGGCCAGGCCCAGGATGTAGGGAAGATACGGGTCCCGTCGCAGGTCCCGCTCGACCTGTCGCTTCGCGCGTCGGAACGACGCGACCGTTCGATTCAGCGGCCCCGGGGGTGAGGTTTCGTCTGCCATCGGGAGGTCACCGGAGCCACGTGACGAGAATAGTTCGCGTGAGTCCGACGGCGTATCCCACCTTGGGCTTCTTGCTCTCGCCCACCGCGCGCTCCTCGACTTCGACCGGTATCTCCGCGATCCGCAGTCCCTTCTTGCGGGCCTCGATGAGCAACTCGGGCGCGCTGAAGCGCTGTTCGGTGAGCGTCAGTTCGGGCAGTCTGTCGCCGCGAATCGCCCGGAACCCGTTCGTACAGTCCGTCACGTCGGCGTTCGAGATGAGATTGATTATCGCCGTGAACACCCTGATCCCGGACCGCCGTGCCGCCCCGTTGTCGGTCCGGTCTTCCCCGAGGTAGCGCGACCCGACGACGTAGTCGGCCCGGTCCCGGTCGATGGGATCGATCAGGTCCCCAATACGGTCGGCCGGGTGCTGGCCGTCGGCGTCGAGCGTCACGACGACGTCGGCGTCGTGGGTCAGCGCGATCTCGAAACCCGTCCGTAACGCCCCGCCCTGGCCCTGATTGATGCGGTGTTCGGCGACGAGCGCGCGGGTCTCGGCCGCCCGGGCCGCGGTCCCGTCCGTGGACCCGTCGGAGACGACGAGCGGGACGACCTCGTACCCGTCGACGGTCTCCGGCAGCGACTCGACGACGGGGACGATGCTCTCGGCTTCGTTGTACGCCGGGATGACGACGACCGCGCGCTTCCGGTCCGGCGGCGCGTCGTGGGCCGGGCGCACCTCTTCGACTGCCAGACTCCGGGTAAGTGCCGAGATAGCGGTCTGGTTCGCGTACGTTCGGGCGAACAGGACGAGGACGAACACCGTCAATACCACGGCCACGACCAGCGTGATAACGAGGGGTCGCCGCTGGATGCGGAGGAACGAACCGAGCCACTTGAACAGATCCGGGGCGACGGCCATCAGAAGGACGCCGACCGAGAGCGCGAGCGAGATGCCGAGTTCGAACTTCGAGAAACTCGTCCGGTATCGCCACACGCCCCAGAGGGCGAACAGTATCGAGACGGCGACGAGTATCGCGGTAAGCGCTTCGCTTTCGAGGCCGCTCGCCTGGAGGGCAATCGACGGGGCGAACATTTCCAGTGAAATCTTATGCTTCGTGGTTTTAATTACTCCGATCAGTCGCTGCACCGACCCCGCTCACGGCGGAACCGGCAGTGGATGGTTCGTTCCGCCCCCGCAAGCGCTAATGTCCCCCACTCGAAATGCCGAGTCGTGCTCGCAACGACGCCCGACCTCCTCCGCCTGCTCGTCGTCCCGGTCCTGGGGTGGGCTGCCTGGCGCGACGTGAAGACCCGCCGGGTCCCGAACCGGACCTGGTCGCCCCTCGTCGCGCTCGCACTCCTCTTGCTCGTCGTCGAATCGGTCGCCATCCTCCAGGGGGTCGGGTCCCTCTGGAGCCTGGACCTGATCCGGGACCAGTTCCTGTTCGCCCCGCAGGCGTACTTCCTGCGCGTCGCGCTCAGCGTCGGGTTCATCGTTCCCCTGACGACGGCGTTCTGGTACATGGGCGCGTTCGGCGGCGCGGACGCCAAGGCGTTCTACGCCGTCGCACTCCTCCTGCCGGTGTACCCGGTGTACGAGCTGGCCTCCCTCACGCTCCCGCTCGAACCTACCCTCGTCGGCGTCTTCTCGCTGACGGTCCTCTCGAACACGGTCGTCGTCGGGGCGGTCTACCCGTTCGCCGTCGCGCTGGGGAACCTCCTCCGGGGCCACGTCGACTGGCCGATGCTGGTCGGCAAGCCGGTCCGCTGGACCGACGTCACCGACGAGTACGGCGTCCTGCTGGAGACCCCCGACGGCTACACCCGCGGCGGCCTTGACCTCGACGCGCTCCGGATGTACCTCCAGTGGCGCGGCGCGACCCTCGCGGACCTCCGGGACGACCCCGACGCGCTGCGGGACCCCGACAGCCTGCCCGCCGAACCGAACCCGCCCGGCGACGGCGGCATCGCCACCGACGGCGGCGTTCCGACCGGCGAAGGGAATCAGACGGACGACGGGGGCCGAACCGACGACGGCGTCTGGACCGGCGACGCTCCGGCGTCGGACCCCACCGCCGCCGCCGACCCCTGGGGGGCGGAGGCGTTCCTTGACGACATCGACCACTCCGCCTACGGCACCTCGCCCGAGCAACTCCGGGACGGCCTGGCGGTGCTCGCCAGCGCCGACGAGGTGTGGATATCCCCCGGCATCCCCTTCCTCGTCCCCACGTTCTTCGGCCTCCTCCTCTCGCTGACCTACGGCGACGTCCTCTTCACGCTGATCGGTGCGTTCGGGTTCGCGTAAGTGAGTTCGACCTTCGGAAGCAGTTGTTCCGTCCGACAACCAGAAAGCCCCGACGCGTTCACCTCCCGCGAGTCGCTGCGCTCCTCGCTCACTGCGTTCGCTGTGGTGGCCTCAGGCCACGGCTGAGGCACTTGCGAGAGCGGCGCTCTCGCATCGCTTACTTCCTCGGGGTTCGGTGAACGCGTCGCCCCTTTCAGTCCCGCCCGACGCGGTAAAACAGGTGGGCGGGACTGAAAGGGGCCGGTCGGTCGTGGCGCGAAACGAAGCAAGGACCGCAGGAGCGAACGAAGTGAGCGACGAGGACCGCAGCGAGTTGCAGCCCACGAGCGACCGGGGGCTTTGCGGTTGTTCTCGTTCGGCCCACTGCGGTCGGTAGTTACCGCTCCCCGAATCCACCGTCCACCTAGCAGAAGACCTATCGGGGCCACGGGCGTGCGTTCGCCCATGAGCGACGCCGCACACGCCGACGACGTCGACCTGGCGTTCGACGACCAGGAACTCCTGCCGGCGGTGGCACAGGACGCCGACAGCGGCGAGGTGTTAATGTTGGCCTACGTCACCGAGGAGGCCCTCGACCGGACCCGCGAGACGGGGTTCGCCCACTACTACTCGCGCAGTCGGGACGAACTCTGGAAGAAGGGCGGAACGAGCGGGCACACCCAGGAGATCAAGGAGGTGCGCGTCGACTGCGACGGCGACGCCCTGCTCTACCTGGTCGACCAGGCGGGCGGCGCCTGCCACACGGGCTACCGGTCCTGTTTCTACCGGACCGTCGACGGGGAGACGGTCGGCGAGCGCGCCTTCGACCCGGACGAGGTGTACGAGTAGGCCGATGGCGGACCCGGCCGCCCGTCTGGAACGCGCCGCCGCCGACCGGGAGGACGCGCGAGAGCGTGTCGACGCGGTCGGTGAAGAGGACCTTCGCACCCTCGACGACGCCGTTTCGGACCTGCGGGCACTGCTCGACCGCTACGACGACACCGCCGTCCGCGACGAGGACTTCGCGGCGTTCATCGAGTTCCAGGACCGCATCGCGCGCTTCACGAACGACCTCCCGGAGGACCTGCCCGGGCGCGAGACGCTGGAGGAGATAGACGACCTGCTCCAGCAGCGCCGCCTCACCGAGTCGGACTTCGCGACGGCCCGCGACCGACTGGCGGGCGTCGAGGACCGCCTCGACCCCCTCTCGGACCTCGACGACGCCGAGGAGCGGTACCGGGAGGCCCGCCTGGACGTCCAGCGCCGCCTCGACGAGGTCCGGGACGAGATAGCGGAGCAGGAACGGATCCGCGACCTCGGCGAGGCCGACCTGGACGCCCCGGTCGAGCACCTCCGGGAACCGGTCGAGGACTACGACGCGGCCGTCTCGGCCGCGTTCCGCGAGTTCAGGGCCGACGCACCGGCCCGCGAGGTGCTCGACTTCGTGGCGGCGACGACGAACTTCCCGCTCGCGCCGTTCGCGCCGCCGCCCGACGACCTCCGCGAGTTCGTCCGGACGAGCGAGGTGGGGACCGATCCGATTCCGACGCTGCTGGAGTACGCCGACTACTCGCGGTCGAAACTCGACCACTACGTCGACGACGTCGACGCGCTCAAGCGCGCCGTCGCGACGAACCGGACGTACCTCGAACGACTCGACGCCGACCCACTGACCGTCGGGTGGCCGCCGCCGCCGGCCGACGTCCTCCGCTGGCAGTGCGAGGAGCGAATCTCCGTGGTCGGCCGGTTCGCACCCGACGTCGTCTCCGACCTGCGGGCGGTGCGGGAACTGACGCGCCGCGAGGACTACGAGCGACTCCGGGAGAGCGCCGTGGCCCGCGACCGGTTGACGGAGACGGAGCGCGAACGGTTGCGGAACGGCGACGTCGAGCGCGAGTTGCGCGAGTTGCGCGAGGAACGGGAACGACTGGCGGACGCGCTGGAGACGTATCCGGAACGGAGCTAGTCCTGCCCGCTCAGTCGAATCCGAACGGGACGTCGCCGTCGTTCCGTTTCAGGTAGTCGACGGCGGCCTCCAGGCTCGTGAGCCTTACATTACTCCGATGACCGCCGCCGTACGCTTCGACTGGACACGCCGGATCCGTGGCCATCGCTTCGAGAAGTCGCTCTGCCCGGCCCCGTTTATCGGTCGCGACTGCCCACCCGACGACGGTGTCCATCTGCGCCTTGTGTGCTCCCGTGACGTTGTTTCGGAGCATCTTCCGCACCATCCGGTTCCGGATCGCCTGGTCCTCCATCGGAACCGTCTGGCCCCGTCCCCCGACAAAAAGTCGAGTGTGTTGCCCAGAGACTACATGGGCGTTCGATGTAGCGAACGTTTATATCACGGGAGGCCCGAACCTACGGGTACGAGACCGACGATGTCCGAACCCATCCACGAGGAACCCTACGCCGACGGAACGCCGCTCGTCGAACTGCTCGGTGGCGGTGCTCGCGTCCGCCTCTTGAGCGTCTTCGTCGACGAGCGCAAGCGGGATCTGAGCGTCAGCGAGATCGCTCGCCAGGCGGGCGTCGCCCGGAGCACCGTCTACGACCACCTCGACGACTTCGTCGAACTCGGCGTCGTCGAGTTCACCAGGGAGACCGGACCGAGCAAGCGCTACCAGTACAACGCCGACAGCGAAATCGCGGAGTTCCTCTACAAACTCGACGGGACGGTGCTGCGGAAACTGCTGGAGAACCGGGACGACGTCGACTACGAGGGGGAGGACTAACCCCGAACCCGCGCCAGGGCGTCTCCGAACAGGTCGGCCAGCTCTTGCGCCCGGGCCTCGGTGCGGGCCTCGGCGTAGATGCGGATCACCGGTTCGGTCCCGGAGGGGCGGGCCAGCACCCACCCGTCGCCGTACTCCAGGCGGTAGCCGTCGGTGGTGTCGAGGTCCGCGACGGCCTCCCAGGCCACGTCCTCGACGGCGTCGAGCATCGCCGCCCGCTCGTCGTCGTCGGCGTAGCCCACCGTCTCGCGGACGTTGGCGTAGTCGTCGAACTCCGCGACGACCTCGCTCGCGGGCCGTTCGGCGACGAGTTCGCAGAACTTCGCGGCCGTGAAGGCGCCGTCGCGGGCGACCCGGTAGTCGGGGTAGATGACGCCGCCGTTGCCCTCGCCGGCGACGGCGACGTGCTGGCCGTCGGCCCGCAGGTCATCGATCCGGGTGATGATGTTCGTGCTGCCGATGGGCGTCAGGTAGAGGTCGGCGCCGGCGTCCTCGACGACGTCGACGACCCGCTGGGAGGCGTTAACGGCGGAGACGACGGCGTCGCCGGGTTCGACGGCGGCCGCGACCAGCGCGGCCAGCGCGGCGTCGCCGTTGACGAACTCGCCGCGCTCGTCGACGAACGTCGCCCGGTCCGAATCCCCGTCGTGGGCGACGCCCAGGTCGGCGTCGGTGGCCTGCACGTGTTCGGCCAGGTCTGCCAGGTTCTCGGCGACGGGTTCCGGGTCGCGGCCGGGGAAGTGGCCGTCATCCTGGGCGTTGACGGTGTGGACCGTACAGCCGAGTTCGCGGAAGAAGTCGGGGCTGGTGTGGACGCCGGCCCCGTGGCCCGGGTCGACGACGACGGTCAGGTCGGCGTCGGCTATCGACTCGCGGTCGACGGCGGCCACCACCTCGTCGACGTAGTCCGCGGCGGCACCGTCGACGTGGCGGGCGGTGCCGACGTCGGCCCAGGAGACCCGCTCGGCGTCGTCGGCGTTCAGGACCTCCTCGACCCGGTCGAGGGTGGCCCGGTCCAGTTCCACCCCGCCGGGGGCGACCAGTTTGACCCCGTTGTAGGCGGGCGGGTTGTGCGAGGCGGTGATCATCATCCCCGGGACGTCCTCGCGGTCGCAGTATGACTGGAGCCCGGGCGTCGGGAGTTCGCCGAGGCGGTCGACGTCGAGGCCGACGCTCGCCAGGCCGCTTGCGGCCGCGTTGGCGAACTGCTGGCCGGTGGTTCGGGTGTCCCGCGCGAGCGCGCAGCGATCGCCGGACCACACCGACCCGGCGGCCTGGGCGATCTGCAGGACGTACGTCGGCGTCAACTCGTCGTTGGCCACTCCCCGCACGCCGCTCGACCCGAACACTTGCATCTCGGGGGAACCTCGTTCGTGAACCGGCTTATGGCTACCGCCTCTCGACGCCGTCTCGGCCGGGCTGGGAGCGCCAGCGCGGCGCGAGCCGTCCCGACCGCTCCCGTTGTGAAGCCTTAAGTCCGCGAACCGCCGGGTAGGGGACATGGGCGAGTTACCGGACGAGTTTCCCTGTACTATCACCGACTGGGAGTACATCTACGGGCTCTGTCGCGACGTCGCCGACGACGTGAAACGCGCCGACTTCGAACCCGACGTCGTCGTCGCGCTGGCCCGCGGCGGCTGGTTCGGCGGCCGCTGTCTCTGTGACTTCCTCGGGTTGGACGACCTGACCAGCCTGAAGATAGAACACTACGTCGGGACGGCCCAGCAGGGTGACGGGGCGGAGGTCCGCTACCCGCTCCCGGAGGGGTCCGTCGCGGGCAAGGACGTCCTCGTCGTCGACGACATCGCCGACACCGGGGAGTCCATCGGGACGGCCGCGGAGTGCGTCCGCGAGCGCGACCCGTCGAGCGTCCGGACAGCCACGCTCCAGTTGCTCGACACCAGCGACCACGAACCCGACTTCGTCGGCGAGCGCCTGGAGGAGTGGACCTGGGTCGTCTACCCCTGGAACTTCGTCGAGGACATGATCGAACTCGTCGCCGGCGTGATGGCGAAGAGCGACGCGTCCGTCCACGACGAGGCCGACGTCCGCCGCCTGCTCCGCGCGTACCACGGCGTCGAGCGCATCGAGATGGAGATAGCCCAGCCGGGTCGCCTCGACGAGGTGCTGACCGAGATGGAGCGCCGGGACGTCGTCGAGTGGGACGACGACGGCTGGCGACTCGTCGAGGAGTGACGGCCCTCCGGCAGCGACCGCCGGCACCCGCCCGCGCCGTTCCGTCGCCTTTTACCGCCCCCGTCGCGGAGCACCCCCATGGCCAACGACGAACTCATCGCCGCGCTCCGGGACGCTGACGCCGTCCGGTACGGCGAGTTCGAACTCTCCCACGGGGGGACGAGCAGCTACTACGTCGACAAGTACGTCTTCGAGACGGACCCGCACTGCCTCGAACTGATCGCCGAAGCGTTCGCCGAGCGACTGGCGGCACTCGGGGATCAGAAACTGGCCGGCGTCGCCCTGGGCGCGGTCCCCCTGGTGGCCGTCACCAGCGTCGAGACGGGCCGCCCGTACGTCATCGCCCGCAAGCAACAGAAGGAGTACGGCACGGCGAACCTCATCGAGGGGAACCTCGACGAGGGTGAGGAAGTGGTGATCCTCGAGGACATCGCCACGACCGGGGGAAGCGCAGTCGAGGCCGCCGAGGCGCTGCGCGATGCCGGTGCCGTCGTCGACCGCGTGCTGGTCGTCGTCGACCGCGAGGAGGGCGCTCGCGAGAACCTGGCCGACCACGGCCTCGAACTGGCGTCGCTCGTCACCGCTTCGGACCTGCTGGCCGACGGCCCGGACGCCGCCGACGGGGACGCCTGAACCCTGTCAGTCCGCGCGGAAACGGCGCGACCTTCCAGCCCTCAGACACTCGTTGCGCGAGTCAGTACCCCTAAGAGGGGGTCCGTGCATGTACCGGTATCCATGGCGATGGGTGACACGCTCGACGACGTGTTCGGCCTCGACGAACACGACACGACCGTCCGGACGGAACTGCTCGCCGGGTTGACCACGTTCCTGACGATGAGCTACATCGTCGTCGTCAATCCGACCATCCTCACGGCGTTCCCCGACGATCAGACCCCCGGTGGGATCGCCATCCAGGGGTACGCGCCCGGCGAGGTGTACCAGATGCTCGCCGTCGTCACGCTCCTCTCGGCGGCCCTCGCCACCATCGTGATGGCGTTCTACGCGAACCGGCCGTTCGCGCTGGCGCCGGGTCTGGGCCTCAACGCCTTCTTCGCCATCACCGTCGTCGGTATCCTCGGGGTGCCGTGGCAGACGGCGCTCGCCGCCGTCGTGGTCGAGGGGATAATCTTCGTGATCCTCACCGCGGCCGGCGCTCGCGAGTACGTCATCAAACTGTTCCCCGAACCCGTGAAGTTCGCCGTCGGCGCGGGTATCGGCCTCTTCCTCGCCATCATCGGGTTCCAGGCGATGGGCGTCGTCGTCGGAAGCACGAGCACGCTCGTCACGCTCGGCTCCGTCGGCTCCGACCCGGTCGCCCTGCTGTCGCTGGTGGGCCTCTTCCTGACGTTCGCGCTCTACGCCGCGGGCGTCCGCGGGTCCATCCTGCTCGGTATCGTCATCACCACGCTGATCGGCTACGCCGCGACGGCCGCCGGACTGGTCGGCCCCGCCGTTCTCACGCCCGAGAGTATTCCTGCCGCCCAGTACGACATCACGCCGCTGGCGGGCGCGTTCGTCCAGGGGTTCGCGAACGTCGAGGCGTTCGGCTTCGCGCTCGTCGTGTTCACGTTCTTCTTCGTCGACTTCTTCGACACCGCCGGGACGCTCGTCGGCGTCAGCCAGGCCGGCGGCTTCCTCGACGAGGACGGCAACCTCCCCGACATCGACAGGCCGCTGATGGCCGACGCCGTCGGGACGACCGTCGGCGGGATGCTCGGCACGTCGACCGTGACGACGTACATCGAGTCCGCGACCGGCGTCGAGGAGGGGGGTCGGACCGGCCTCACCGCGCTCGTCGTCGGTCTGCTCTTCCTCGCGTCGCTGGCCGTCGTCCCCCTGGCGGCGGGCATCCCCCAGTACGCCTCCCACATCGCGCTGGTGGTCGTCGCCGTGTTGCTCCTGCGTAACGTCACGGAGATCCAGTGGGACGACTTCTCCCACGCCGTCCCGGCCGGCCTGACCATCATGGTGATGCCGTTCGCCTACTCCATCGCCTACGGCATCGCCGCCGGTATCATCTCCTACCCCATCGTCAAGGCGGCACAGGGCGAGGCCGACGACGTCATGCTCGGCCAGTGGGTGCTGGCCGCCGCGTTCGTCGTCTACTTCGCCGTCCGGACGACCGGCCTGCTCGCGAGCGTGCTCTGACCGGACCGCGCTCGCCCGTCACCCGCCCGCGGTCGTGACACTCATCTAACCGAAAGACCGTTACATCGCGGGCCGATCCCTCCCGACATGAACCCGCTTCCACGTCGCCGGTCCGTCCGGATCGGTGCCGCCGTGCTGATCGGCGTGGCCCTCCTCGCGGCGACCGTCTCCGCGGTCGGTTACGCTCCCATCGCGCTCGGTCCCGGCGAGACGTCCCAGGCGGCCAACGGGACGACGCTCGTCAGCGTCCAGGGGTTCCACTTCCAGGGACAGGGCGCCGAGAAGAAACCGGCCCGCCTCGTCGCGGCCGGCGAGGAGGGGCAGGTCCAGTGGCGCTACGAGAGCGGCCCCGAGGCCCGCTGGTTCTACGACGTCGACCCGCTCCCGAACGGGAACGTCTTCGTCACCTCGACCGTCCCCGGCGACACCGTCCTCTTCGAGTACGACCCGGAGAACCGCACCCGGGTGTGGGAGGAGCGGTTCGACGCCGAGGACACCCACGACGCGGACCTGATCGGCGAGGACGAGATTCTGTTCGCCAACATGCGCGAGTACGACGAGGAGACGGGCATGAGCGACGACCGGGTGTTCGTCTACGACCGATCCACCGACGAGATAGTGTGGGAGTGGTCGTTCCGCGAGCACTTCGCGAACGACACCGACGGCGGGTTCGCCGCCGACTGGACGCACGTCAACGACGTCGACGCGGTCGGCGACGGGCAGTTCCTCGTCAGCCCCCGCAACTTCGACCAGGCGATCGTGATCGACCGGGAGACGAAGCGGATCACGATGCGCCTCGGCGCAGACGGCCGCACGGAGACGCTGTACGAGCAGCACAACCCCGACATGCTGATCGACGAGCAGGGCCGACCGACCATCGTCGTCGCCGACAGCGGGAACGACCGCGTCGTCGAGTACACCTACGAGGACGGGGCGAACGCGAGCGAAGTCCTGGAGACGCCGGTGAGCGAGAACGAGGGGCACTGGAACCGGACCTGGTCGGTGGACGGGTTCAACTGGCCTCGCGACGCGGACCGCCTCCCGAACGGCAACACGCTCGTGACCGACTCGCTCCACCACCGCGTCGTGGAGGTGACGCCCGAAGGCGAGGTCGTCTGGGAGTTTTACGCGCCGTGGGCACCCTACGACGCCGAGCGCGTCGCACACGGCGACGGGTCGACCGGCCCGACCATCGCAGAGATGGACGCGGGCGGGAACTACACCGTCCACGGCGGGGCGGGCCACGGCCTCGCCGGCCGCCAGACCCCCTCGGAGTTCGTCGTCGGCGCGACGACGGGGTGGCCCTTCGAGGGGACCATCCACCACCTCGTCGAACGCTACGGCCACGCAGAACCGTTCTTCCGACCGGTGTGGCTCTCCCCGTGGTCGTTCGCCTACCTCTCCGTCGGCCTCGTCGTCGGCCTCGCCTGGGGACTCGGGGAACTCGTCGTCCAGCGTCGCCGGGTCCGCCGTCGCCTGGGGAGCGCCTGGTCGCGCGTCCGCGACCGCATCCGAAAGGCTGGCTAGCCGGTTCGCGTCCGGTGTAGCCGTTCCGGCCGATACGGCCAGTCGACCGTTGGTCTGATACCGCTCGAACCCGAACGAACGCGCGATGGCGAACCTCGAACTCTACGAACTCGAAGGCTGCCCGTACTGCGCGAAGGTGAAGAACAAACTGGACGAACTCGACCTGGAGTACGACTCCACCATGGTGCCCCGCTCGCACGACGAGCGGACCGAGGTCGAGGAGGTCTCCGGCCAGACCGGCGTCCCCGTCCTCGTCGACGAGGAGAACGGCGTCGACGCGATGCCCGAGTCCGACGACATCGTGGAGTACCTGGAGGAGGAGTACGGCGACGGCGCGTCCGCGTAGGAGGCCGATTCGACCGACGCGCTCGACTCGCTCTCTCCTGCTCCATTCGCGGCGCTGACGCTCTCCGTTCCGGTAGCCGTATCAACGAACGACGCTCCCGGCGTCCGCTCAGGCGGTGTGCTCGCCGGGTTCCTCCCCTCGCTCGGCGATCAGGTCGCGGAGTTCGTCCGCCTCCTGGATGTCCTCCATCTCGCCCTGCTCGACGAGGGCCGTGCCGTCGACGGAGTCGCGGCTTGCGTGGTCGACGACGTACACCGCACGGGTGCGCGTGACGTGACCGACCGAGGACATGATGCGGGCGCGCTTCTCCGCGGTCTTCGTCAGTTCGGAGTGGCCCGTCAGCACCTGCTCGCGGCGGCTCTCGTTCTCGCTGACGGTCTTGAACGGCGCGCGGTCCGTCGGGTGGACGTCGAAGCCGAT
>CAZMGU010000040.1:0-19883 GCA_964565905.1 uncultured Halobacteriales archaeon | reverse complement strand
TGGAGGTCGCCTCGTTGAGGTGCCGGGGCGTGTTGTGCTCCTCGGCGCGGAAGATCGGACCGATCTCGAACACCCGCTCCAGGCCGGAGCCGACCATCAGCTGTTTGAACAGCTGCGGGCTCTGGTTCATGAACGCCTCCTGCCCGAAGTAGGTGATCGGGAACAGTTCCGTGCCGCCCTCGGTGCCGGTGGCGACGATCTTCGGCGTGTTGATCTCCGTGCTGCCGAGTTCGCGGAACGCCTCCCGGACGGCCCGCAGGACCTCGGCGCGGATCTCGAAGATGGCCTTGGTCTCGTCCTTGCGGAGGTCGAGCGTCCGGTTGTCCAGTCGCGTCGAGAGCTCCGCGTCGACCTTGCCGGAGGGGTCGAGCGGGAGTTCGGGGTCGGCCTCGGAGATGACGTCGACCGACTCGGGCGTTATCTCGACGCCCGTCGGCGCGCGCTCTTCCTCCTCGACGTCGCCGGAGACGGCGATGACCGACTCCCGGTGGACGTTCAGCCCCGTCTCGACGAGGTCCTCGTCCATCTCGTCTTTCTCGAACTTGACCTGGATCTTGCCGGTGGTGTCTCGCAGGATCAGGAAGGCGATGCCACCGAGGTCGCGGACCTCGTGGACCCAGCCGGCGACGGTGACCGTGTCGCCCGGCTCGGCGTCCGCCGTGTAGGTGCGGTCGTCCATACGTCCCCGTTCTGGAGGACCAGTCTTAAAAACCGTCTTTTCGGTCGCCGACGGGCAGTGGCCGGGTGGAGCGAAAAGACCTACTGTCCGTCCCGATAGAGCCAGGGTATGAACGAGGACCCGCTCGACGCCCTGGACAAGCGGATCATCCACGCGCTCCAGTGTGACGCCCGGAAGACGTCGGCCAGCGACGTCGCCGCGGACGTCGGCGTCTCGGCGAGCACCGTCCGGAACCGGATCCGGAAACTGGAGGCGGCGGACATTCTGATGGGGTACCGCCCCGAAGTGAACTACGAGAAGGCGGGCTACCAGCTCCGGGCGCTCATCGTCTGTACGGCCCCGATACCGGAGCGCGAGCAACTCGCACGGGACGCCCTCGAAGTGGACGGCGTCGTCGCCGTCCGCGAGATAACGACGGGGACGGAGAACGTCCACGTCGAGGCCGTCGGCACCGACGGCGACGACCTCAGCCGGATCGGACAGGACCTGGACGCGCTGGGCCTCGAAGTCGTCGACGAGGACCTCATCCGCAACGAGTACGAACACCAGTTCCACGAGTTCGACGTCGACGTCTGACCCCGGAGGTCGCGGCGGCTACCACCGACACCCCGTCGCAAACGTTGCCGGGGTCGTGGCCGATTTTCCGAACGACCCGGCAAATTTCCGGACCGTTATTCTCGGTTCCGCAGTTCGACCGGGCTATTTATCGGGATGCGGGAGAAAGGGGGGATACCAACCGATGATCGACGCCGCAGTCGCCCGCTCGAACACTGAAGCGGCCGGAGACCGAACGGAACAGTGACGGGGAACACGCCGGCGGAGGGCCGACCGACGCCCGCCATCGGTCGACGGATGCCCCGTCGTATCGCATCGAAGAGACGGCAACGGAACCGCGAGTACTGACATGCCGAAGGAACTGGAACGGGACCTCGGTCTGTTCGCGGTGATAGCGATCAGCATCGGCGCGATGGTCGGGAGCGGCATCTTCATCCTCCCCGGTCTCGCCCTGAAGACGGCCGGGCCGGCCGTCATCCTGGCCTACCTGCTCGCGGGCCTGCTCGTGCTCCCCGCTGCCCTCTCGAAGTCCGAGATGGCCACTGCGATGCCCGAGGCGGGCGGGACGTACATCTACATCGAGCGCGGGATGGGGCCGCTGCTCGGGACCATCGCCGGCGTCGGCACCTGGTTCTCGCTCTCGTTCAAGGGGGCGCTCGCCCTCGTCGGCGGCGTCCCCTACATGCTGTACCTGTTCGACCTCCCCCAGAAACCGGTGGCGCTCGGTCTGGCGGCGGTCCTGGTCGTCGTCAACATGCTCGGTGCCAAGCAGACGGGCCGTCTGCAGGTGGGCATCGTCGCCGTGATGCTCGCCGCGCTGGTGTGGTTCGTCGCCGGCGGCCTCCCCGACGTGACGCCGACCTACTACGGCGGGTTCTTCGCCGAGGGGCCGACCGGGCTACTGGCCGCGACCGGCCTCGTGTTCGTCTCCTACGCCGGCGTGACGAAGATAGCGAGCGTCGCCGAGGAGGTCGAGAACCCCGACCGCAACATCCCGCTCGGGATCCTCGGGTCGCTGACGTTCACGACGCTACTGTACGTCCTCATCGTCGTCGTGATGGTCGGGGTGACGCCGCCGGACCTGCTCAGCGACTCCGACGTCCCGATGATCCACGCGGCCGAGGGGACGCTCGCGTCGGCCGGCGTGTTCGCCATCATCGCCGCCGCGGTGCTCGCGCTTGTCAGCACCGCCAACGCCGGCATCCTCTCCTCCTCGCGCTACCCCTTCGCGATGGCGCGCGACAACCTGGCCCCGCCGTCGCTGACGGAGATACACGACCGGTTCGGGACCCCCTCGCGGTCGATAACGCTCACCGGCGCGGTGATGCTCGTGCTCATCGCGTTCGTCCCGATCCTCGACATCGCGAAACTCGCCAGCGCGTTCCAGATAGTCGTGTTCGCCCTCGTCAACGGCGCGGTCATCGCCTTCCGCGAGGGAGCCGTGGGCGACTACGACCCGTCCTTCGAGTCGCCGCTGTACCCGTGGACGCAGATCGCCGGTATCCTCGGCGGCATCGGTCTGATCGGGTTCATGGGAACGGTCCCGCTCGTCGGGGCCGTCGTCATCACGCTTGGCTCCTGCCTCTGGTACTTCGTCTACGCCCGCGAGAAGGTCGACCGGGAGGGTGCCGCGACTGACGTGGTCCGCCGCAACGTTGGTCGCAAGGCCGTCGAGCGCACCAGGTCGACGTTCGAGGACGTCACCGGCTACGAGGTGCTGGTCGCGCTCGTCGAGGACACGAGCGAGGAGCGGGAACGCTCGCTGCTCCGCATCGCCGCCGACGTCGCCCGGGAGAACGACGGATCCGTCACTGTCGTCCAGTTCGACGAGGTGCCCGACCAGGCGTCGCTCGAACACGCCTCCGGGATCCAGTCCCCGGCCGACGTGGAGTTCGAACGACGGACCGAGGAACTCTCCGCGGAGTTCGACGTCCCGATCCGGTACGGAGAGATCGTCAGCCACGACGTCGAGCGAGCGATCGTCAACTTCGCGGACCACGAGGAACCGGACTTCCTCCTGCTCGAACGGCGCAACGACCCCCTCTACGCGTCCGTGTTCGGGACCGGTCTCAACTGGGTCACTCGCAACGCGCCCTGTGACGTGCTCCTCGTCGAGGAGCGCGACCTCGACCGGATCCACGCGGTCACGGTCGTCACGGACAACGGCCCGTTCGACCCGGAGAAGATAGCCGTCGCGAACGCCCTGGCGACCGAGACGGGTTCGCGGATCGACCTGATCTACCCGGTCCGTGGCGGTGCGACGGACCCCCAGCACGAGACCATCACCGAGTACCTCGCGGAACTGGAGGCGCTGTGTACGGTCCCGGTCCACCGGTCGATCGTGGACACGGACGAACCGAGCCGCGACATCGCCGCCGAACTCGGTCCGACGGACCTCCTGATCATCGGCACCGACGGCGGGACCCTCTTCGGGAACCTGTTCGGCCGGCCGGCCGACTGGATCGTCGACTCCATCGAGTCGACCGCCATCCAGGTCCGGGCCCGCGAGAACCAGCGCTCGAACGTCCTGCGCCGGCTGTTCGAGCGGTTCGTCTTCTAGTCGGGGGTTCCGGTCTTCCCCGGCCCGCGTCGCTCGCCGCGACCGGCGGGTCCGTCGGCTACCGAAAAATGCGCGTCCCGACCGGTCGTCGCCGCGACCGCCACTCCGGCGAACGAACCGGACCGGTGCCTTTGGAACTACGCGCCGCCGTCGGTCAGTAGTTCGAGGTCCTCGTCCGGTTCGTCGTCGTCGGTCCGGAGCGGTGGGATCGGTTCCGTCTCCGCGTCGTCCTCGGCTATCTCTTCGCGCTCCGTCGGGTCCTCCTCCCAGGCCCGGTTACGGGTGAAGTGGTCGTGGCACATCGTAGCAAACCCGTTCGGTGATCCGGGTGCGTCGGCAATAGTCCTTGGGTCGCCGCCGTGCGATCAGTCCCAGTCGATCCCGTACTTCGCGAAGGCGGCCAGTCCGGCGACGGAGAGGACGGTCACCGAGAGCGCCGCTATCCCGCCGGCGAGCTTCGGACTCAGGCCGACCGCGGAGAGGAGCGACTTCCCGCCCACGAGCATACCGACCGAGAAAACGGCGAGGAACGCGGCGCCGACGCCGAGGGCCAGTCGACCGAGTAATACGTTCGTTACCCCTGCGAGTACCTTTCCGGGCATTTCACTGGAGTGTGTGGCAAATCGCTATAAAGTTTTCCCACCCGTCTCGTGAACGAAGGCCGATCGATTGACGACGACGCCGGGCGTCGGTACGACACCGACCCCCGACGGACGGGTTCCGGACGACCGCCGCGAGTCGGCCGGTTACTGCGTGGCCCGCGTGGCGTCCTTCGCGCCCTCCACGGTCTCGCGGACCGCGTCGACGCCCTCGTCGTGGACCAGGTCGCCGACGACGACGGTGTCGGCCCGCCGGGCCATCCGGTTCGCGGAGTCGTAGTCGTGGATGCCGCCGCCGTAGAACAGGGTGGCCTCCTCCAGCACGTCGGCCGCCGCGGCGACGACGTCGGGGTCCCCGAGGGTGCCCGAGTACTCCACGTACACTATCTCCTGGCCGAGCAGGTGTTCGGCCACCTCGGCGTAGGCCGCGACGTCGTCCGCCCCCAGGTCGCAGTCGGCCTGCGTGTAACTCGCGACCGAGGCCTCGGGGTTCATCACGACGTACCCCTCCGTCCACGTCCGCGACCAGTCGATGTCGTCGTCGATGCGCGCCCACTCCTTGTGCGCGCCGGTGATCCACGTCACGTCGCCGGCGTTCAGGACGACCGGGACCAGGTATCCCTCGTGCAGGTCGCTGTGGACGACGGAGGCGGGGTTCGACGGTTCGATGTACACCGGCACGTCGTACTTCCCGCAGGCCTCGACGACCCGCGCCATCTTCTCCTCGTTCATCCCCGTGGTCCCGCCCACCTCGATGGCGTCCGTCCCCGTCGCCGCGACGTCCTCGAACGTCTCGCCCTCGACGAGCGTCTTGTCCGGGTCGATTTTCACGATGTGGTCCCAGTCCGCCCAGTCGGTCATGTTGGTACGTGACTCGTACCGGTCGCTATAATGGCTTCGGATGTGCGGACGGCGGTCCCGACGGCCCTCTGGACTACCGAGAGAAAGTCACCGTGGAGCGTCTCGACGTTGGAACGCTTCAATCGTGCAGTTCAACAGGGGGAGACGTCCCGACCACTGACCCGCGCGACGGCATCGCCGGTGACGAGGTACTCGGCGAGCGATTTGCGTCCAGTAACCATTTCTCCCCGAGACCCCACATTACGTCTGGATGCCCCAGCGAACCGAACTCACCACGGTGTCCGACGTCCGCGAAGGTCGCTCCTACCTGTTCACGGCCACGGACGCCAGCGGCGCGGAGGAGGAGGTCATCGTCGTCCCCTGCGACGACGCGGACGCCGGCCCGGTCGAGGCGTGGATAAACCGGTGTACGCACGAGGCCCAGCGCCTGGACACGGGCCGCGGCGTCGCGATGCGCGACGGGGGAATCATCTGCCCGCGCCACGGATCGATGTTCGACTCGTGTTCGGGCTACTGCGACAACGGCGAGGCGGCCGAGACCACCCTGCCCGACGTCGACGTCGAGACGGAGGACGGCGTCGTCTACCTCACCGACGAGGACTACGACTTCGAACACGAGGGCGGCGTCGACGCCGGCGACGACGACGGGCCGAGTTCGACGAGCCACATCGGATTCTAGGGATCTAGCCTCGAGAGCCCAGTGTTCACCAGGGTGACCTGTCGAACCGATAACTGAGTCACCCCGGCCACGACCCCTGGCTCGCCCCGAACTTAAATATCGACCCGACGTAAACCGTACCACAGACATGGCGACCCAGCGCTATCGCATCGTATCCGGTGAAGAGTCGGAGATTCACGACGAGCCACACGTCGAAGGGAGCCGCATCACGGTCTCCGACATCCACGTTCGCGTCGAAGAGCGCGGCCTCTCACCCACGCGGGTGGCGGAACGATTCAATCTCGACGTCGCCGACGTGTACGAGGCACTGGCGTACTATCACAACAACCCCGCGGAGATGCGTGCCGTCGAACGTCGCCACGAGGATGCCGTCGAAGCGGCGAAGGAGCAGTCCTCTCTGACGCCCCCGGACGACGGATGAGATACCGGCTGGTACTGGACGAAAACGTGGAGAACGAGGTCGCACGTCGCCTCGAGAACTACGGCCACGACGTCACCCACGTCGACTTCGTTTCGGAACTCGGGAAAGGGACGGGTGACGAACGGATAGCGAGTTACTCTCGCCGGACAGACCGAACGATTCTCACGTACGACGACGATTTCGTCCACCTCGTAGACAGTGACGCGTTCCACTCCGTCCTCTACGTCACCGACCAGACCCTGTCCACGGATCAACTCGCGGACGCGGTACACCGGGTGTCGCGGCACTATCCTCAGTCGGAGCTTTCGGGACTGGAGTATCTCGGTTCGGAGTGGCTCTGAGTACGGTGGAGAACGACTCGTGCATACGTCTACGAACGATCACGTGACCACAGGACCGGGTTCCGACGACGACGGCCGAGTTCGACGAATCACGTCGGATTCTGATCCGAAGCGGGCGGTCCCTCACGAACGACCGGCACGGTAGCAATTCTCGCCCGAAGGGTCAGTATGTTATTCATTACCACGAATGGGTCGCACGTGCCGACCGTTCCATTCGGAGGGTTCCTCCGCAGGCCGTTGCTCAGGCACGCGATCCGACCGATCGCCGCGTTCGCCACGGTCGTCCTCGCCGGCGTCGTCGGCTTCACCGTCCTCGGTGACGTCGGCGTCGTGGACGCGCTGTTCTGGCTGCTCGATCCGACCAGTATCGAGTTGCACTTCCAGGAACACGACGGTCCGGCGACGCTGGTCAAGGGGTACGCGGTCGTGGTCCTGACCGGCCTCGTCGTCTCGGGGCTGTGGACCGGCGAGACCGTTCTCGCGGCGGCGTTCGGCGGGCGGATACGCGACGAACTCAGACAGATGCAGATAGAATCAACCATCGACGACCTCGACGACCACGTCGTGGTCTGTGGCTACGGCACGTTCGGCAAGACCGTGGCCCGCAGCCTCCGCGACGCCGGTCGCGACGTGGTCGTCGTCGAGAGCCAGGACGCACAGTTCGACCGGGCCGTCGAGGACGGCGTGCTCGCGGTACAGGGCGACGCCCGGCGCGAGGACAGCCTCGACGCCGCCGGCGTCGACCGGGCGAGTTCGCTCGTCGGTGCCATCGACGACTCCAACGTGAACATCCAGATAGTCCTCTCGGCGAGCCAGACCGCGCCGACGGTCCGCCTCGTCGTGGGCGTCGGCGACGCCATGTACGAGTCGCTCGCCCGACGCGCCGGTGCCGACGAGGTGATCATCCCCGAGGTCGTCAGCGGCGAACAGGTGACGAACGGACTCTGAGAGGGGCCGGGTAACGGGATTCGTTTCGCCTGCCGGACTGCGACGGGCGACCCGCCCGCTCAGTCCGCGGCGGCGGCCTCGGCTTCGCCGTCGAGGGTCTCCTGCCACTCCTCGACCTGCTTGGCGCTGATGCCCTGGACACTGGCGGCGACGTCGCCGGGGTCGACGTCCCGCAGGTCGGCGGGCGAGTCCACGCCCACGTCCGCCAGTTTCTCCGCGGTTGCGCCGCCGATGCCGGACAGGTCCTCCAGTTCGTCGACGCGCTGGCGGGCCTGGTACTCCTCGAAGTTGCAGATGGGACAGCCGAGTTCCCAGGGCTCGTCGTCGTCATCGTCGTCGTGTATCTCGATTTCCGGCAGGTCGTGTTCCTCGCAGCGCTCCTCGGTCACGACGATGTCGCCGTTGCGGGGCAGCGGCAGGGAGTAGTCGCAGTCGGGGTAGCGCGTACAGCCGACCAGCCGGGACCCCGATCGGAGGCGCTTGATCGCCAGCTCCCCGTCGTGTTCGTCGCCGCACTCCGGACACGTCCCGATGACCTCGTCCTCCGTCGCGTCGGCCTTCTCCGCCTCGCAGCGGGGACAGCCGTGGACGAAGGTGTCCCGGCCGGCGAGCATCTTCACGTGGTTCAGGCCGTGGTCGTCACACGAGTCCTCGATGACCAGCGGTTCGCCGGTGGAGGGGAGCGGGAGAGTGTAGCGACACTCCGGGAAGCCGTCGCAGCCGACGAAGTACGACCCCTGGCGGGAGCGGCGGACGAGCAGGTCGTCGCCGCAGTCGGGACACGGGCCGAGTCGCTTGTCGGCCTTGAGCGACTCCTGGAGGTGTTCTCCGACCTCCTCGCGCGAGGAAGCGAGTTCCTCGAACACCTGCTCCAGCATCTCCCGGGACTCCCGGGTCACGTCGTCGAGCGTCGCCTCGCCGCTGGCGATGCGGGACATGTCTGCCTCTAGCTGGGCGGTCATGTCGTCGCTCACGACGTGGTCGGCGAACTCCTCGGCCGCCTCGACGACGGCCGTCGCCAGCGTCGTTGGCCGCGGCGGGTCGTTCTCGATGTAGCCCCGGTCGTACAGCTTCTCGATGGTGTTGTGCCGGGTCGCCTTCGTCCCCAGGTCCAGGTCCTCCATCTTCTGGATGAGGCGGGACTGGCCGTACCGGCGCGGCGGCTGGGTCTGCTTGGCCAGCAACTCGACGTCGGACAGCGCGAGTTCCTCGCCCTCCTCGACGGCGGGGACGAAGTTCTCGCTCGCGCTGGAGTAGGGGTAGACTGCGTGGTACCCTTCCTCGATCAGGCGCTTGCCGTTGGCCTTGAGCGAGTGGTCGGCGGCGTCGGCGACGACGCGGAGGTGGGCCCACTTCGCCGGTTCCGCGACGGTCGCGAAGAACCGGCGCACGACGAGTTCGAACACTTCCCACTCGTCCTCGCCGATTTCGCTGGGTGCCGGAATCTCGCCGGTCGGGTGGATCGGCGGGTGGTCGGTCGTCTCCTCGTCGCCCTCGGTGGGCGTGAGGTCGTCCTGTTCGAGGAGGGTCTCGGCGTCTTCGCCGAAGGTCGAACTGCCGACGAACTCGTCGAGCAGTTCGTCGGGCTCCAGGTCGTCCGGGTACACCGTGTTGTCCGTCCGCGGGTACGTCATGTAGCCGGCGGTGTACAGTTCCTCGGCGATGGACATGGCGCGCTGGGCGGAGTAGCCGAGCGAACTCGCCGCGGAGATAAAGGCCGTCGTGTTGAACGGCTCCGGCGGGTCGTCGGTGCGGGTCCGCCGGCGGACCGACGTGACCGTCGCCGAGTCCGCCCCGGCGATGGCCTCGTAGGCCGCCTCCGCGGCCTCCTCGTCCCAGACGCGCTCGGCCTCGGTCCCGTCGTCGTCGTAGAAGTACTGGGCCTCGAACGCCTCCGACCCCTTCGTCAGGTCGCCGTAAATCTCCCAGTAGTCCTCGGGGTCGAACGCCTCTATCTCGCGTTCGCGGTCGACGATCAGCTTGAGCGTCGGGGACTGGACGCGCCCGACGGAGATGAAGTCGTTCCCCAGTTGACGCGCGGAGAGGGAGAGAAAGCGCGTCAGCGCCGCGCCCCAGACGAGGTCGATTATCTGGCGCGCCTCGCCGGCCGCCGCCAGGTCGAAGTCGATGTCGTCGGGTTCGGCGAACGCGTTCCGGACCTCGCGCTCGGTGATGGAGGAAAAGCGGACCCGCTTGACGGGGACGTCAGTCTCGTCCCTGATGAGTTCGTAGGCCTCCTTGCCGATGAGTTCGCCCTCGCGGTCGTAGTCCGTCGCGATGGTGGCCTCGTCGGCCTGCCGCGAGAGCTGTCGGAGCGTCTGGACGATGTTCTCCTGGGTCGGCGACTTGACGACGTCGGCCTCGACCAGTTCGGCGGGTTCGACGTCGCGCCAGTCGGAGTATTCGGGCGGGAAGTCGACGCCGACGACGTGGCCGGACAGGCCCATGACGGCCGTCGACGCCCACCGGTAGACGTTCACGCCGTTGCGACGCTCCGCGTCGGCCGCCCCGTCGCTCAGTATCTCGGCGATTCGGCGCGCTGCGTTGTCCTTCTCGGTGATGATCAGTTCCACGGGACACCACCCGTCGGTTCGGTCATTACCCGTGGATAGGGCGAGGTGCATCCAAAAGTGTTTCGTCGGAAATCGACGGATAGCGCGAGTGTGCGTGCGGTTGGGCGCGTGGCTACGGCCGCGCTCGCGTGCGAGCACGGGGACGTGAAACCGTCTGTCGTGAGCACCCGACTTCGACGGACTCTTGACACGCTCGCGACTCTCCACGGTATGGATCACCGGTACGTGCGCGTCGCTCGCGCCGCGGTCGCAGTCCTCGTCTTCGTCACCGCCGCGTACCACCTCTGGTGGGGGTTCCCCAGGAGCCTCATCTACGGGCGGGCGCTGCTGTCGATGTTCTCGCGCGGCGTCCCGCCGGACCCCCGCCCGTTCTTCTTCGTCGCGTACGCCGTCGCGCTGCTGGCCGGTCCCTACCTCGTCACCCGCGAGGTCATCTCGCTCCGCCGGGCCTACCAGCTCGGGCTGCTGGCGATGGTGCTCTCCTTCGCCGCCTGGGTGTTCTGGCACGAGACCGGTCACGGGGCGTTCCTCACCGGCGCGCCAGCGCCCGGTGCCGGCGGTCACTCGCACGGTGGCGGCGTCCTCGGCACCGTCGCCAGCCACTACGTCGTCGAACCGGTCGAGGGCGCGATCAAGTCGGTCGAACTGCTCGCCGCGGCGCTGCTCGCCGCCCTACTCCGCGTCGACCGCGACGCGGCGGCGGACGGCTGATCCGGCGCGTCTGCCCGCCAGTTCACAGCGGAGGCGATGTCCTTATTACCCCCCAGAAGCTAGCGGAAACAACCATGGACCGCAGGACGTTTCTCGTCTCCTCGGGGGCGGCGGCCACCGGCCTCGCCGGCTGCCTGGGCGGTGGGACCGAATCGTCGTCGAACGCCACCCGGACCGTCGCCGACAGCGAGTTGACCGACGAGACGGACGGCTACCCGTCGGAGTCGGCGGTCGAATCGACGCCCGAATCCCGCGAGGTCGACACGGGTTCGTTCGGCACCGTGACCACCGATGGCGTAGACGTGCCGCTGGTGCCCGTCGACGTGGCGTACCACTGGTACCAGCGCCAGGAAGCCCGCTTCGCGGACGCTCGCGGGGAGGGGCAGTACGAGGAGTCCCACGTCGTCGGCGCGGTGCTCAGTTCCGCCGGCGGCGTCGAGAACGACCCCGCGCTCGCGTGGCCGAGGGACTCCCGCATCGTCACCTACTGCGGATGTCCCCACCACCTCTCGTCGATCCGTGCGGCGGCGTTCATCTCGAACGGGTACGAGGAGGTGTACGCCATCGACGAGGGGTTCTTCGAGTGGCGGGACCTGGGATATCCGACGACGGGGTCCCAGGCGAACAACGTGTCCTACGAGATTCGGGGCCGGACCGACGCCGGCGACGCCGGCACGTACGCCTGGGCGAGCCACGAGGCGAGCGACCAGCAGGAGGCCGCGCCCATCGGCGACGACGGGAGCTACGAGATGACACTGCACTTCACCGACCTCGACCCGTCGGCGCCCATCGACCTCCGGACGCCGAGTTACGAACTGACGCGACCGCTGTCGGAACTCACCGACTCCGTCGTCACCGGGCCGTAAGGAAACTCACTGCCGACCGCGTACCGAGGGATTCTACGCGTCTTCGACGTACTCGAGTAACTCCCACTCCATCCCGGCGAGGGCTTCGGCCGCCGGGTTGTCCCGATCGATTCTGTACATCTGGCTGTTCCCGACCTTGCGAGTTTCGACGATCAACTCGTAATCGAGGAGATCGTCCAGATGTTCGTAGAAGGTACTCCTGTCGATGCCGGCCAGGCGGGCGATCTCCGTCGCGCTCAGGTCCCGGTCGCTCTCCCCGAGGAGCGCGACCAGTATCTTGACCTTCGCGTGTGGGCCGAGGACGTCCGTCAGGACGGTGTCTTCTGCTGCGGACTCGGATTCCGTCTCAGTCGTGCTCATAGTTCGATGGTGGTACTGGGGGAGTTCGCCACGGAGAGACGTTGACCGCAGTATTACATAAAGGTGTTGAGGATATACCTCCCCAGGTAGATTGAATCCATACCAGTGTTGTTTATTCACAACAGGACTCCACACGTTTATGAGCGAAAACGGGGCCATCCAACCGTATCCGTGGGTGACGAAGAACGGTACGGGGTCAGGGTCGTGCGAAAACTCGCCCAGAAGAAAGTCGTCGGTGGCCACAAGAAGCAGGTCGACACCGTCAAGAACTGGTTCGCGACGAGCGACCAGGGCCAGGTCGAGGAGACGATCCGGGAGATGATCCGCGACCCGGAGACGCCGCTCGAAGGGTACGGTGGAAGTCGCGACAACGTCCGACTGACGAGCATGGCGGCGGCGAAGGAGTACATCCGCAGTAACGGCGGAGAACTGCCCTGGGGACTGCGAGACGAGTGATCCGTACCGGTCGATTCTACGCGTCCAGTTCCTCCCGCAACAATCCGTTTACGTCGCCGGGGTCCGCGCTCCCGCCCGTCTTGCCCATCACCTGCCCGACGAGGAAGTTGATCGCGCCGTCGTCGCCGTCGTGGTAGTCGGCGACGGCCTCGGGGTTCTCGTCGATGGCCTCCTCGACGGCCGCCTGGACCGCGTCGCCGCTGGTCTTGCCGAGGCCCTCGTCCTCGACGACGGCGTCGGGGTCCGCCCCCTCGTCGAGCATCTCGCGGAGGACGGTCTCCTTCGCGTTCTTGGCGGTTATCTCGTCCTCGGCGACGAGTTCGACGAGGCGGGTCACCTCGTCGAACCGGTCCGCGACGTCCGTAATCCGCATGTCGCGGTAGTTGAGTTCGCCCAGAAGTTCGTCCGCGACCCACGTCGCAGCCAGGTCCGCGTCGAAGCGCTCGGCAACCGTCTCGAAGAAGTCCGCGACCTGCCTGGTGCTGGTGAGTTTCGAGGCCGCCTCGTCGCTAAGGCCGTACTCGTCGACGAACCGCTCGCGGCGGGCGTCCGGGAGCTCCGGAATCTCGATGGCCTCCTTCCAGTCGCTCACGCGAAGCGGCGGCAGGTCCGCCTCGCGGAAGTAGCGGTAGTCCTTCTCCTCCTCCTTCGAGCGCATCGAGACGGTGTTGCCGTGCGTCTCGTTGAAGTGGCGGGTCTCCTGTTCCACCTCGCGGCCGGACTGGACGAGTTTCTTCTGCCGACTCGCCTCGAACGCCAGGGCCTTCTCCGCGCCCCTGTGGCTGGAGATGTTCTTCACCTCGGTGCGGTTGGCGTCGTCGATGACGGCCTCATCTATGGAGCCGTCGTCGTCCACGTCGTCCGCGTCTATCAGCGAGAGGTTCGCGTCGATGCGGAGGCTCCCGTCCCGCGTCGCGTCGAAGACGCCGAGGTACTCCAGTACCTCCTCCAGTTTTTCCAGGAACGCCCGCACCTCACCGGGGGCCCGGAAGTCCGGCCGGGTGACTATCTCCATCAGCGGCGTCCCCGCGCGGTTGTAGTCGATCAGGGTGTAGTCGGCGCGGTCGATGCCCGTCGTTCGCGACTCCAGGGGACCGCTCCCGTCGCGGACGTGTTTGATGGACCCGGGGTCCTCCTCCAGGTGAGCGCGGCGGATGCCGACCGCGCGTCGCTCGCCCTCGTGGGAGAACTCCAGCCGGCCGTCCTGGCAGACGGGCGCGTCGTACTGGGTTATCTGGAAGTTCTTCGGGAGGTCGGGGTAGTAGTAGTTCTTCCGGTGGAAGGTGGTCTCCTCGGGGACGTCGGCGTCGATGGCCTTGCCGACCTTCACGGCCGACTCGACGGCCGCCTCGTTGACGACCGGGAGCGCGCCCGGCAGCCCGAGACACGTCGGACAGGTGTGGGTGTTCGGTTCGTCGTCGGCCACGTCGGTCGAACAGGGGCAGAATATCTTCGTCTCGGTCTCGAGCTGGACGTGGACCTCGAGGCCGATGACGGTCGCGAGTTCTCGCGACTCGGCGGCTTGCGCGGTCATTGTCCGCGGTTCGGCGCGGTTCGGCTAAAGGCTAACGAACAACCGCGCCCCGACGCCAGGGCACGTTCGACGGACGGACGGACCGTCCGTCCCGGTTGCGCGACTCCGAGAACGACCTGGCCTAAAATATTATAGAGAAGGAGCTTAAGTGAACGGTTTCTGGAGAACGGTAGAACATGTCTGGTAATCGATCGGGAGAGGGTGGGAGAACGAGGCGTGACGTCCTGGGGAGTGTCGGCGCCGCGAGCGTCGCCGGGTTCCTCGGCGGGGCGACGTCGACTCCGGCCGTCGGGGACGCGAGTCGGACGACGCTCGGGGAGTTCGAGTCCGGACTGGACGGCTGGCGAGGGGGTACCGGTACCGAACTCTCGCGCGTCTCCAGAGCGGACCGGCCGGCGGCCGTCTCCAGCGGTCGATACGGCCTTCTCGCGACGGTCGAGGGCGTCGCGGAGCCCGCTATCGAAACCGAGCAGGGAGTCTCGACGGCCGACCTCGCGGACCACCCGTACCTCTTCGCCACCGTCACGCCCGGTCGCGCGTCGGGGACGGACGCTCCGGTCGCGTTCCGGTTCCGCCTTCACCACGAAGACGGGGTCGTCGAGTCGGACGAGATGACCGTTCGCCCGCACGTCCGGCGCGTCCTCGCCTGGGACGCGAGTTCGGTCGACGCGACGAAACTGGCGAGCGCGACGCGACTCGATATTCGCTGGTACTCGACCGCACGCCCGCCCGACGGCGGGAACGACGGGGCCGTCGAGTACGAGGGGACCGTCGTCTTCGACGACGTCTCGGCCGGCGACGACCGGGAACGGGCCGAGGCGGTCCGACTCGGGGGCCAGATCGAACGGCTCCAGTTCTCGCACGGTGCGTACCGGGAGACGGAGGTGTCGCTCCGGACCGACTACCTGGAGGTCGGGGAGTACGTCTTCGAGAGCGGGACGAGCGTTCCGTACACCGTCGAGACGCTCTCGGACGACGGGGTGCGGTACGTGCTCGACGGCGTCACCTACCTCCTCGGGGGTGAGTGGGCGTGACCGACGAACGGGTGACGGGGTCGGCCACGACGCTGTCGATGATTCCGGGCGGAAGCGAGGACAGCGCGGCCGGCGGTGACGAACTGAACAGCGCCATGCCGGACTACTGGGGGCAGGGCCTGGACGCCTGGTTCCTCGGGGACCAGCGAGTGGACCTCCCGGCGGATCTTTCGGAGGCGCTCGCCGCCAGGAAGCGGTTCCCCGAGTACCCCGACGAGGAGTTCCGGGCGTACCGGCTGAAGAACCACCTCGGCGTCTCCCTCCCGACGGGCGACGGGCGGACGATAGCCGACTGGGACGGGGTCGCGGTCGACATCGGCGCGGAACCCCCCTCCTACGTCTGCGTCGAGGGTGAGACCGAACACGGCGAGGGCAACGCGATGCGGACGCTGATCGAGGAGCCGCCCAGCGAGTTCTGGGACTGGTTCGACGGCCGGGAGAAGGCGCGTGCCCACCGGATCCGGTACGACGACGACGTGGCCGAAACCGGGGACGGGCACGCCCCTCGGTCGGAGGACCTGAACCGCGTCGTCGTCGAGGGCGAGGACGGCGACGCCGTCGAGGGGGTCCGCGTCTCGGCCATCGTCGGCGGGCAGGACACGTACGTCAGAAAGCTCAACGAACTGTTCTACCGGGACCCCGTCCGGTTCCAGACCGAGTTCCCCGACGCCGGCCCGGAGGACGTCCCCTCGTACGTTCGGACGCCGCCGACCGTGTACACGTTCCTCGACCTGGTCGTGACGGCCGACGGGGCCACGGCGGCCCGCGTGTGGGACGCCAGCCCGTACCCCAAGCACTTCCTGTACGTGAACGGGCAGCGACCGGCGGCAGGCGGGGACAACGGGTTCGAGCGGGGCACCGGGGTGAACCCCGACGGATCGGTCGAGGACGGCAACTGGGTCGGGAACCAGGAGATGAACTACGAGCGGTTCGTCCCCTGGGTACAGCAGTCGTACCTCCCGCTCGGCGTCGAACCGTTCTCGCCGCACTCCCCGACGGCCTACGAGGCGAACTGGGACGCGGACGTCCCCGGGATGACGCCCCAGTCCCACCCGGTGATGGTACACGGTGAGGACGGGTCCGTCCTGTCGGCCGAGACGGTACTGGAAGCGTTCGACGAACCACTGTTCCCGTGGACCGAGGGGTGAGGATACGGAGATGTCCCCGCCCTACCGGTATCAGGAACGGTAATCGCGCCGCTCGATATATACGCGCGAACGGGGATCAGTGAGCAATGACGCTCTCCGACGTCGTCGCGGATCTTGACTCCCGGCCGAAGACCCTCACGGTGCAGAACCGTGACGAACCCGAACCGCTCGTCCAGATGCTGAAGCGGATGGTCGACGCGCCCGACGTGACGGTCCGCGAGAGCGACCCGGCGGCCGACGGCCCCGGGAACCTGGTGCTCCTCGAGGACGAACGCGACGGCGAGCAACGGCTGGCGGTGTCGTCCATCGCCGACGTCGGCGACAGCGTCCTGATGGTCAACTCCGACCTCTACGTCACGGGGACGCGGTCCGTCGACGAGGTGGACACGCCGGACGTGCTGGCCGGACTCGCCGGGACGACGTTCGCGGTGTCGGGCAAGCGGAAGATGCTCCTCATCGAGATGTCCCGGCACGTCGAGGCGCTGGCGTACCGCGACGGGGACAGCACGCTCCGCGCCGGGTTCCAGCACCTCTCGCGCGTCGAGGACGAACGCGGGACGAGGGCGGTGTACGAGCGACTGGTGGACGCGGGGGTCGACGTGCACGTCTACGGCGTCCCGAACCGGACGCCGGACCTCCCGACGGGCGTCTCCGTCCACGCGGACGACGCCGAGGAACTCCGCCGGTCCTGGTTCGTGGTGAACGCGGACTGCCCCGACGGTTCGAAGGCCGCCCTCATCGCGGAGGAAGTCGGCCCCAACGAATGGAACGGGTCGTGGACGTTCGACCCGGCCGAGGTCGATCGCGTCGACGCCTACCTCCGCGAGACGTACGGGGAGTGAACCGGGTGGAGGCGTCGGGTGAGACGTCGTCGGAGGGCGCATCCGGTGGTCCCGTCCCATCGCCGACCTGTCAACCGCGCCGGTAATGTCTGACGTAGGTTTAAGGCCGATCGAACGACGTGTATGCCCATGTGCGGTAACCGTGTGGAGGAACTCGAATCGCGCGTCAAGGAACTGGAAGCGTCGGTTGAGGGGCTGACGGACGAACTCGTCGAGAGCAAGGTGCGCATCCGCGAACTGGAGAGCGCCCTCGACGAGGAGGACGTCTCGACCGATCAGGGCAATCAGGGCGAGACGACGAACGGCGGATCCGCCGGCACGTCGACCGACCTCGAGGACCTGAGCGAAGCGGGCCCGGCCGATACATCTAAACGCGAGGACGCCAACTCTGACGACAACCGGGAGGAAAGCGAGGCCGACTCCGGGTCCGACATCATCGTCGCGTAGGTCGGGCGGCCACGAGCGACCACATGCACATCAAAGAGCTCGTCCTTGACGATTTCAAGAGTTTCGGCCGGAAGACCAGAATTCCCTTCTACGAGGACTTCACCGTCGTCACCGGTCCGAACGGGTCGGGGAAGTCCAACATCATCGACTCGGTGCTGTTCGCGCTCGGCCTGGCCCGCACGTCGGGCATCCGGGCCGAGAAGCTGACTGACCTCATCTACAACCCGCGGGACGCCGAGGACGAGGACGACTTCGCCGGCGAACGGGAGGCCAGCGTCGAGGTCATCCTCGACAACGCGGACCGGAAACTCGACCGGGCGCAGGTGATGAACGCCGCCGGCACCGAGGACGTCGGGGACGTCGACGAGATATCCGTCCGTCGCCGCGTCAAGCAGACCGAGGACAACTACTACTCCTACTACTATATCAACGGTCGCTCGGTGAACCTCTCCGACATCCAGGACCTGCTCTCGCAGGCGGGCGTCACGCCCGAGGGGTACAACGTCGTCATGCAGGGCGACGTCACCGAGATTATCAACATGACGCCCCACGCGCGCCGGGAGATAATCGACGAGATAGCCGGCGTCGCGGAGTTCGACGAGAAGAAGGAGGCGGCCTTCGAGGAACTCGAGGTCGTCCAGGAGCGCATCGACGAGGCGGAACTGCGCATCGAGGAGAAACAGACCCGCCTCGACCAGCTAGAGGACGAACGCGAGACGGCCCTGCAGTACCAGGACCTCCGCGAGGAGAAGGAGGAGTACGAGGGGTACCGGAAGGCGGCCGAACTCGAGGACAAGCGCGAGGAACTCGCGGCGGTCAACGAGGAGATCGACGAACTGGAGGACGAACTCGCGGAACTGCAGGAGGAACTCGACCAGCGCCAGGGAACCGTCGTCCGCCTCGAGGAGGACCTGGCGGACCTCAACGCGGAGATAGAGCGCAAGGGTGAGGACGAGCAACTGGCGATCAAACGCGACATCGAGGAGATAAAGGGCGACATCTCCCGGCTCGAGGACAAGATCGAGACCGCCGAGGAGAAGGTCGAGGACGCCGAGAACACCCGCCGGCAGGCGTTCGTCCAGATCGACCGCAAGCAGGAGTCCATCGACGACCTGGAGAGCGACATCCGCGAGCGGAAGGTCGAGAAGTCGAACGTCAAGGCCGAGATACAGGGGAAGGAGGCCGACCTGGCCGAGGTGCAGGAGCGCATCGACGAGGTCGGCGAGGAGTTCGAGGAAGTCAAGAACGAACTCGAAGCCAAGCGGGCCGCCCTTGAGGAGGCAAAGAGCGAGAAGAACGACCTCCAGCGCGAACAGGACCGCCTCCTCGACGAGGCCCGCCGCCGGTCCAACGAGCAACGCGAGAAGCGCGACGCCATCGAGGACGCGGAGGCCGAGATACCGGACCTCGAAGACGAGATAGGCGACCTCGAGAACGAACTGGAGAAGGCCGAGAAGAACCGGGAGACGATCACCGAGGTCGTCGAGGACCTGAAGGCCGAGAAACAGGATCTGCAGTCCGAACTCGACGACCTGGAGGACGAGATATCGGCCAAGCAGCAGGAGTACGCCGAACTGGAGGCCAAGGCCGGCCAGGACGGCGACTCCTCCTACGGCCGCGCGGTCACCACCATCCTCAACGCGGGGATGGACGGGGTCCACGGGACCGTCGGGCAACTCGGCGGCGTCGACCCGGACTACGCCACGGCGCTGGAGACGGCGGCGGGCGGCCGCCTCGCCCACGTCGTCGTCGACGACGACACCGTCGGCCAGCGCGGCATCGAGTACCTCAAGTCGCGCAACGCGGGGCGAGCGACGTTCCTCCCCATCACCGAGATGCACCAGCGCGGACTGGGGAACCTGCCGAGCGACGACGGCGTCGTCGACTTCGCGTACAACCTCGTCGACTTCGACCCGGAGTACGCCGGCATCTTCTCCTACGTCCTCGGCGACACCGTCGTCGTCGACGACATCGAGACGGCCCGGGACATGATGGGCCAGCACCGGATGGTCACGCTCGACGGCGACCTGGTCGAGAAGTCCGGCGCGATGACCGGCGGGTCCACCTCCGGCACGCGCTACTCCTTCTCCGGCGGCCAGGGCAAACTCGAACGCGTCGCCCGGAAGATCAACGAACTCGAGGACGAGCGCACGGACGTTCGCGACGAACTCCGCGACGTCGAGAGCCGCCTCGACGACGCCCGCGACCGGCAGGCCGACGCGGCCGACCAGGTCCGCGAGATAGAGGCCGACGTCGAGCGCAAGGAGAC
>CAZMGU010000039.1:0-20362 GCA_964565905.1 uncultured Halobacteriales archaeon | reverse complement strand
CTCACGATGAACCAGCAGTGGATGATGGGCAAACAGCAGATCGCCCAGCAACTCACCCAGATCCTCGACATCGACCGGATCATCGTCCAGGAGGAGATCGGCGGCGGCATGGGCGGGATGATGGGCGGCATGGGCGGGATGATGGGCGGCGGCGCGGGCGGCCCCGGCGGTGAAGACATCGAAGCAGCACTCGAAGACGCCGACGTGGACGCCGACGAGATCATGGAAGAAATCGAGGACTAAACTTTACTTCGTCAGGTGTCCTCGCGCGCTCTTTGAGCGCGCTGCGGGCACCACTCCTCGCAAACTTTAGTTTTTAAACTTCCCGAGAGACGCGCCTTCGGCGCGCTCTCGGTGAAACGGCTCGCTGCGCTCGCCGTATGCTCATCGTGGATAGACAGATCTGTCGGGTGCGTCGAAGTATTCGGCGACGGACTCTGCGTTTCTTCATCGGGGTTCTGTCGAACCCCCCATTATTCATATGTAATAAAGAGTGGAACAGCTGATCGCTGAAGAGTACGAAGTCACCAGAACCGTTCTAAGTAGGATGTCTTGGAAATGGTGGCGGTACTTTTATATTTCACCTAGAATGAATTGATGCCAACGTAGGTTTGCAAGGATGACCCTGAACTTCCTTTTCGCGTAGGCTCGATCGCTGTCTGGCAATTCAGTGCAGTAGCGTGCTAGTCATCGGTCCTTGAGCCTGCTTTTCGACGTACGTCGATCGCTTATCAGCCATTCAGATACGCAAGCACATGCCATCCGACTCAGACGAGCTAGATATTCCGTCCAAACGAGCACAGGCAGCCGAATACACGTGGGATCTCACGACGATATGCCAGTCGAGCGACCACTGGGACGAGGGTGTCGAGCGAGTTCACGAGATGCTAGAGGAACTGAAAAGCATGGAAGGCGGCGTGAGCGAAGAACCAGGGGGGTTAGCCAAAGCACTTACCCTGCGAGCCAATCTCCATGCCGAGTTCGAGCAACTGTGGCTCTATGCCACGCTTAGCAATCACATCGACCAAGACGACTCGGAAAATGAAGCCCGACTCGAGAAATACCGAGAGCTCGAAAGTACCGTCAGGCAACGAACTGGCGTACTTCGGTCAGCCGTCCAGGACCTGACTGCCACAGAGCTGGAGCAGTATATCGAAGATGAGGAGGCGCTACAACCGTACAGATTCTATCTCTCCGACCTCCATCGCCAGCAAACGCATACGCTTCCCGAGTCACAGGAAGCGATTCTCGCAGAGCTAGGTGAAACGCTGAAAGCCTCGAATCGGATGCTCTACAGCGTCGACGACGACGTGAATCTCCCCGAAATCAAGCTATCGACTAGTGAGCGAGCCACCATCAATGATCCAGAGCATTTCGAACATGCAAGCAGAGACGTGCGTGAGCGGGCGTACAAGGAATTCTACGAGGCGAACAGTCGCCATCGGATCGCCCGTGCGCAGGCACTCAACGAACGGTTCCGAACGAAAGCGAAAGTCGCCGACCTCCGGAACTACGATAGCCCCCGTGCAGCGGCACTCGATCAGGAGGCATGGCTCTCGATGGGGCGGCGACTCCACTTCGATCCGTCCATCCACGACGCTGTCCTCGATACGGTTCGGAACCACCTGGACCAGTATCATCGGTACCTGCGGGTTCGACGAGACTTCCTCGGTGTAGACGAGTTGCGACCGTGGGATCTAGAGGTACCGTTGGTTCAGAGTGAACCGTCGGTTATGTCCTACGAAGAGGCGACGTCTCACATCGTTGCGGCCGTCGAGCCCCTTGGATCGGCGTATCAACAGCGACTGGAGGCCTATCTCGACCGGCGGTGTGTCGACGTGTACAGTCGGGAATCGAAAATCGGAATGCGTGGATATTGCTTCACGGCGCCAGGTACGGATCCGTACATCTTGCTTAATTACGATGGTAAGCTACGGACCGTGTTCGACTTCGCTCACGAACTCGGTCACGCCATGCAGATGCTCCTCGGGAGCGAGCAGCAACCGAGCTACTATTCGGTGTTAGACAGGCCAGTCGAAGAGATTCCCAGTTACGTCCACGAGTTACTGCTCCTTGATCATCTGCAAGACGAGATATCAGACCACGAGTTCCAGCAGCAGTTGCTGAGCTTCAGCACGACACGACTGCACAAGTACCTCTACGAGTTTGCCCTCCGACTCGGATTTAAACACGACGCCTATGACCGTGTTGCTGAGGATAACGCAATCGAAGCTGACGAGTTCGACGCGCTAGTTGCCGAATACGTCGACGAATTCCGTGCACCTGTTGTCTATGAGAGTACAAAGGCCAAGAGTGGATACGACGAAGTTACGGCCGGCGTCCCTACCACTGCTATCAGTACGTCATCGGGACTATCGGTGCAGCGACAGTGAAGACTGGTCTCGATAGCGGTAGTCTAACCAGTGAGACGTATCGTGAGTTCCTCGGAACGGGAAGCAGCCAACCGGCGGTCAACCTCCTCCACGGTCTCGGGATCGATTTCCGTACCGAGGAGCCGATGAACCGAGTCACCGACGTACTTGACGATATGGTTGGAGCGCTGCGACGGCCGAGCGACTGACCGGTCGTTTCCGCACCAACCATTACACGTCATCTCGTCCGGAAGTTTGTAGGGCCACTCTCACCCGATGGAACGGCTCCGGATACCACTCGATTCCGGGCGTCGGTCGCTTATCCGACGAAACGATAGCGTGCGGCTGCGGTATGCTTGCCAGCATACGGCGAGCGTAGCGAGCCGTTTCACTTCTCGCGACCGCAGGGAGCAAGAAGGAAGTTTGAAACTAAAGTTTGCGACGAGCGGTGCCCGCAGGGCCGCGCAGCGGCCCGAGGACACCCGAGGAGTAAAGTTTAGTCACGCGATATCGCGCGAGGTGTCGATGCTGACCTGTTCGACCAGGTCGAGTTTGATGACGTCGTTGGGCGCGCGGCCGCCCCTGAACTTCGGGATGGCGAGGCGGTTCTCTATCTCGTCACCGGTGACGCCGGTGTCGAGGTCGAAGACGACGTCGGCGAAGTGCTCCGTCGTATCCCGGAGCGGCGGGACGGCGTTGCCGTCGAGGCAGTGAACGATGGCCAGGCTACCGGTGTTGAAGATGTGGTTCTGGAGGTCGTTCATGAACGCGCGGTAGCGGGAGTGGGGTTCCTGTGCCTCGAGGACGTCGACGGGGTCGAGGATCAGGTTCGACGTCTCCGGGAGCGCGCTGACGAGTTTGCCGGCGTTGTCCAGCGGCGCCTCGCCGGAGATGTGGCGCACCGTCGGGTCGCCGGTGTTGGCCGGCGTGTTCTCGATGCTGTACTGGACCGCCTCGGCCGTGCGGTCCAGCGAGAGCCACAGCGTCCCGCGCGTGGCGGTGAGTTCGTAGAGGAACAGTTCGGCCTGGCTGGCCGGCGACGCGGTGAGGGCGACGATGCTACCCGCAGGTATCCCCCCGTCGAGTTTCCTGTCGAGGACGTCGATCCCAGTCCGCAGCCGGTTGGCCATACGGTAGTGGTTGACTATTCTCCAGCTGGATAAATATTCCGCTCGGTGACCTCTTTCGCCGCGTGCGCGTAGGCCGCTCGGACGCGGTCGTCACCGAGGGGTTCCGGGACCGCGGGAACGTGCGCCAGCGTCCGGCAGTCGAGGAGCGGTCGCGGATCTATCGACCCGTCGCTCCGGGTGAGGACGCAGCCGAGGACGGGCGCGTCGAGCGTCCGGGCCATCGCCGCCGTCTTGGCGGCGGCTTCCAGGCTCCGGCGCGTGGGGGTCGAGACGAGGACCGTCGCGTCGGCGGCCCGCAAGGGGGACGCGACCGCCGGTGACGCGCCCGCCGGCGTGTCGACGAGCACCGGTTCCGCCGGATCCCCCAGGCGAGCGAGCGCGGCGTCGATGCCGTCCGCGGCGTCGGTTCCGGCCGCGACGAGGCGAACGCCGGGGAGTTCGACCGGGGACTGGGCGGCAGCCTCGAGACGTCCAGCGTCGACGAGCGAGCCCAGTCCGGGTTCGCGACTGGCCCCGGCGACGACGTGCAGGTCGGGCATGTCGACGTCCGCGTCGACGACCGTCGGCGTCGCGCCGTCGGCCGCCATCGCGCGGGCGAGGCACGCCGTCGTCGTGGTCTTTCCACAGCCGCCTTTGCCGCCGGCCACAGCGATCATGGGGTGGCTGGCACCCTCCCGCCCCTTGAACGTTCGTGCCGTGTCGGGAGATTCAAGAGCGTCCGGAGCGGGGGTTTACGCGATGCGCCAGGACCACATCATCAGCGCCAAACAGCTCTCCCGAGGGGACATCGAGGAGGTGCTGGACCGCGCTGCGGACATCGCGGCCGACCCGGGCGCGTATGCGGACCGCCACCGGGACGCGCTGCTCGGCTTGCTCTTCTTCGAGCCCAGCACGCGGACGAAGATGAGCTTCAGCGCCGCGATGAAACGTCTCGGCGGGGACGTCGTCGACATGGGCACCGTCGAGTCGTCGTCGGTGAAGAAAGGGGAGTCGCTCGCCGACACCGTCCGCGTCGTCGAGGGGTACGCCGACGCGCTCGTCCTCCGCCACCCCAGCGAGGGGTCGGCGAAGATGGCGAGCGAGTTCGTCGACGTGCCGCTCATCAACGCCGGCGACGGGGCCGGCCAGCACCCGACCCAGACCCTGCTCGACCTGTACACGATCCGCGAGAACGCCGGATTCGACGACCTGACGATCGGTATCATGGGCGACCTGAAGTACGGGCGAACCGTCCACTCGCTCGCCCACGCGCTGACGAACTTCGACGCCCGCCAGCACTTCGTTAGCCCCGAGAGCCTGAAGCTTCCCCGCTCGGTCAGGTACGATTTGCACGAGGCGGGGGCCGACGTCCGCGAGCACTCGTCGCTCGAACCCGTCCTCTCCGACCTCGACGTCCTCTACGTGACGCGGATCCAGGCCGAGCGGTTCCCGGACGAGGACGAGTACCGCGAGGTGGCCGGCGAGTACCGCATCGACGCCGACACGCTCGACGCCGCGAAGGACGACCTCACGGTCATGCACCCGCTCCCGCGCGTCGACGAGATATCCCACGAGGTCGACGCCACCGACCACGCCACCTACTTCCAGCAGGCGCACAACGGCGTGCCGGTGCGCATGGCGCTGCTCGACATGGTCCTGGAGGAAGCACGATGACCGACCGCAAACTCCGCGTCAGCAAGATAGAGAACGGCACCGTCATCGACCACATCACCGGGGGACAGGCGCTCAACGTCCTGGCCATCCTCGGCATCGACGGCACCGGCGGCGACACCCTCTCCGTGGCCATGAACGTCCCTTCCGACCGACTTGGGCAGAAGGACATCGTGAAAATCGAGGGACGCGAACTCTCCGAGGCCGAACTCGACGTCCTCTCGCTCATCGCGCCCGTCGCCTCGATCAACATCGTCCGCGACTTCGACGTCGTCGAGAAGAAGGCCGTCAACCGGCCCGAGCGCGTCGTCGGCGTCCTCCGGTGCCCGAACCGCAACTGCATCAGCACCGAGGACGAACCGGTCGAGTCCGCCTTCGCCGTCCTCGACGACGGCGTCCGCTGCGAGTACTGCGGGACGATCATCCGCGAGGACCTGCCGGCGCATATTCTGGCCGACTAAATTTTTACTTCGGTGGGTTTCCTCGCGCTCTTCGAGCGCTGCGGGAACCCACGCTCGCAAAAATTTAGTACAAAAACTGCCGCGAGCGCGCAGATTGCGCGCTCGCGGTGAAACCGCGACTCGCTGCGCTCGTCGCGGTATGCTCGTACCGCCTGTACCGCAAACAATCGAAGATCCGTCGCTCGACCAAGTTTTATCACCTAGTGGTACAACCTAGGAATCGATGACGCAACTCGAACGCGCCCGTGACGGGGAGGTCACGGAGGCCATGGAGCGGGTCGCAGAGCGGGAGAACGAGGATCCGGCGTTCGTCCGCGAACAGGTCGCGGACGGACAGGCGGTTATCCCGGCGAATCACGCGCACGACGCGCTAGACCCGATGATCATCGGCCGGGAGTTCGCCACGAAGGTGAACGCGAACATCGGCAACAGCGACGAGACGAGCGACCTGGAGGGGGAACTGGCGAAACTCCACACCGCAGTCCACTACGGCGCGGACACGGTGATGGACCTGTCGACCGGCGAGGACCTGGACCGGATCCGGGAGGCGAACGTCCACCACTCGCCGGTGCCCGTCGGAACGGTTCCCGTCTACGAGGCCGTCAAGCGGGCGGGAAGTCCGGAGGAGATGACGCACGAACTCCTGCTCGACGTCATCGAGAAGCAGGCCAGGCAGGGCGTCGACTACATGACCATCCACGCGGGCGTCCTGATGGAACACCTCCCACTGACCGACGGACGGAAGACCGGTATCGTCTCGCGCGGCGGGTCGATACTGGCTAAGTGGATGGAGGAGAACGGCATGGAGAACCCGCTGTACGCGAAGTTCGAGGAGATATGTGATATCTTCCGCGAACACGACGTCACCTTCAGTCTAGGCGACGGCCTGCGACCCGGATGCATCGCCGACGCGAGCGACGAGGCCCAGTTCGCGGAACTGGAGACGCTGGGAGAGTTGACCCGGACCGCCTGGAACCACGGCGTCCAGGTGATGGTCGAGGGACCGGGACACGTCCCGATGGACGAGGTGGCCGACAACGTCGCGCGACAGCAGGAAGTGTGCGACGGCGCGCCGTTCTACGTCCTCGGACCGCTGGTCACTGACGTCGCACCGGGGTACGACCACGTCACGAGCGCCATCGGCGCGACGGAGGCGGGGCGGGCGGGCGCGGCCATGCTCTGCTACGTCACGCCAAAGGAACACCTCGGGTTGCCCGACGAGGACGACGTCCGCGAGGGCCTGGCCGCCTATCGGATCGCCGCTCACGCGGCGGACGTCGCGAACGGCCGCGAAGGGGCCCGGGACTGGGACGACGCGCTCTCGGAGGCGCGCTACGCCTTCGACTGGTCGGAGCAGTTCGACCTGGCGCTGGACCCGGAGCGCGCCCGGTCCTACCACGACCAGACGCTCCCGGGCGACAACTACAGGGAGGCGCGCTTCTGCTCGATGTGCGGCGTCGAGTTCTGCTCGATGCGTATCGACCAGGATGCACGGGAGGCGGGCGAAATGGAGCGCATCGACGACCGGACGGACCTCGACGGGTCGCCGGCGGCGGCGGTGAACCGGCCGCCCGTCGGTACCCACGACGGAGGGCGGACGCTGGGGGACGAGATTGATGATGGAATCGGGGAGGACGTGGACGACGGTTCGACGGAGACGGCCGACGACTGAGGGGTAGTCGGACCGTCCTGAAAGGGTGCTGGGATCCGGACGCAGCGTCCGGACGTAGGGTGCGAAAACAGGTGGTAGCGGAAAGACTTTACAGGTGGGTAACTAACAATCAAATGATGTCTCGTAAACTACTCCTCCTCGTTGCGGTGGCTGCCGTCGCAGCGGCGTACAAGGTCACCCGGTAACTGAGGTCCCACCCGCATCGCCCACTGACCACCTTTCTTTCCATCCGACGCGTCCCCCCGTGGACGCCGCGAACGGTTCGCCGACGTCGTCCGGTCGAGTTCGAACCCGCGCCGTCCGTCAGCGTTACCCGCCTGGAGCCGTAGCCGCAGGTATGTACGGCGTCGTCACGCGGAACGAGGAGGAGCTGGCCTGGGAGGAGTTCGACCGCGGGTTCTACGAGGTGAAGGACGTCACCGGCCGCGCCGCCGAACCGGTCGACGGGGCCGTCAACATGGTCTCCTGTTTCGCGGACAACGCCGCCGAGGACCAGGAGGGACTGGTCCCCGTCGACGACGAGGGTGCGCGCGCGACGCGGGACCGGCCGTACTTCGACTGGTCGTACGTCTGCCCGACGCACGACCGCTACCGGGAGGGACTCCTCGGAATCATCGAGGACGCCGCGGCGGCGAACGGGGACGTCAGGCTCGACGACGTCGGCTTCCCTCGCGACGAGTACTGCCACTGCGAGCGGTGCGAGGAGCGCTTTGCCGAAAGCGACCACGACGACTGGCGGACGTGGCGCGACGGCGTCATCACCGACTTCGTCGCCGAGGCGCGCGAGCGCGTCCCCGGTCGGCTGTATCTCACGCTGTACCCCGACCCCTACCCCGGCCACCTGTCGCGGCGCTCCGGCGTCGACGTCGACGCGCTGGCCGACCACGTCGACGAGTTCGTCGTCCCCGTCTACGACATGGCGTACACGACGACGTACTGGCTGGAGATACTCGCCAGCGGCTTCGAGGACCGCCTGTCGACGCCGTTCAGCGTCGAACTGTACGCCGTTGACGTCGACGTGGACGACCTGATCCACGCGGCCGAGGTGGCCGGCGAGTACGGCGAGGGCGTGCTGTTCGGCTACGACGCGAGCAACGCGCGCGCGACGATTCGCCGGATGCGGGCCGACGCGCGACAGGGCGAGACGTTCGGCCCGGAGTAGGCGGCGGGCGACGGACCCGTTCGACGGGCCACGGCGAGGGGGTTTTCCGCCGTCGGTGCGAACTGGTACCATGACCCGATGTCCGCGGTGCGGGGACCAGGTGGACCGACTCGAACCGATCCCGGTCGAGTCCCTCCGGAGCGGCATCGGTGAGGGAAACGCGACCGGCGGTGACGCCACGCGCGGGCAGGTCTGCCACTGGTGTCGACACGAGATACTCGAGAAGTGAGCGCCGTCGCGGTTCCGGACGGCGGGGCCCTAGTTTGGACGAGGGGCGGCCGGAGGGGGACGGCCACCGTCGGGCGTTACTCCCCCAGACGTTCCCGCCGCCACCGGAGCAACTGGTCCCGGTCACGGGCGTCGTCGGGCAGTTCGTCGAACCAGCGCGCGTCGGTTATCTCCCCGTCCGGGTCGTCGACGGAGAGGTCGGTGTCGTCGGCGCGCGCGGCGTAGATGGGGAGGACGCCCCACGTGTGGTGTTCGTCGCAGTGGAACTCGACGCGGCCGAGGAGGCCGAGTCCCTCGAACGTCGCCTCGACGCCCGCTTCCTCCCGGAGTTCGCGGCGAGCGGCCGCCCGGAACGACTCGTCCCCGTCCGTCTCCCCGCCCGGGAGCACCCACATGTCGACGTCGTCGTGCCGGACGAGGAGGAGTTCGCCGGAGTCGCGGTAGGTGATGGTGTGAGCGCCGTAAGGGAGGCCGTTGTCGCGGATGCGCTCGGCGACGGTCCGGAACCGCGGCCGGGAGACGTGGCGCTTTCGGGTACACTCGAGGAACTCGTCGTGGCCCTCGGCGACGTCGTGGTACGTCCGTTCGGCCTGCTGGCGCGCGACGTCGCCGAGATACCACAGGTCGTCGACGGTGGTCATCGGCCACGGGACGGAGCCACGCGCTGGAGCAGGGGCGGTCTCGGAGGCGTCCAGGCGGAGCGAGACGATGATATCATGCCCACGGGTTCGTGCGTATCCGCCATAAGTGTTCGACCCGCGCCGGCGGGAGGCAGGTAGCGGGGGAAATCAGTCCCTTTTTGCCGGCCTCCCGTGTACGACCGCACATGGCATTCGACGAGGACGACAGGGTCATCCTGCACGACGACCACAGCGAGTACGACGGCCAGGAGGGGACGGTGACCCAGGTCGTCGAGACGATGTTCGGCGACGCGAACTACACCGTCTCCTTCGAGGACGGCCAGGAACAGGGCATCCCGGAGGACGCGCTCGAACCCGCCGACGAGGAGTAGACCGGTTCGATGGCCTCGGTCCCGTTTCACTACGTCGAACTGCGAGCGTTCTGCTACGCCACCGAGGACGAGAAGCGGGTCGTCCAGGCCCTCGAAACCTTCCTCCCGGCGGACACCGAACTGGAGCGCCACGTCTCCGAGGGACACTACGGCGACCGCATCGTCGTCCTCTCGGCGCGGGTCGAACTCGCGGACGACGTGAGGCACGTCCTCTCGCAGGTCGCCACCCTCGACGACGTCGTCGACGTCGTCGACGAACTCGACGACCGGGTGGACGACAACTGCTCGTTCTTCCTCACCTTCGACAAGCAGGCCGCCTTCGAGGGCGAGGTCCGGCGCGGCGACGGCATCACGCTCAGGGCGAAGGTGGAGGCCTATCCCGCGAAGCGGGAGAAGGCCGTCGCGAACGCCCGGGAAGTACTGGAGTCGCTATGAGCTACGAGGCCGTCCACGCCAGACCGGACGGCGACAGTACGGTCGCGCGGATGGCCCTCACCGCCAGCGAGTACGGCTACGACGGCGTCGTGGTCCGGAACCACGGCGACGCGCTCGCGGAGTACGACCCCGAAGCCGTCAGCGACGCCTACGACGTCGACGTCGTCCCCGGCGTCGAGGTGCGGGCGAGGGACCCGTCGCGCGCGAGCGGGTTCGTCGGCAACCACCGGCCCGACACGGTCCTCGTGGCGGTCCACGGCGGAACCGTCGCGATGAACCGCTTCGCCGTCGAACAGCCGGCCGTCGACGTGCTCGCCCACCCGATGCGGGACGACGGCGACTTCAACCACGTCCTCGCGAAGGCGGCCGCGGAGAACGGCGTCCGCGTCGAGTTCTCGTTCCGCGACGTGCTCGACGCCACCGGCGGCCGGCGCGTCCGTCGACTCCAGTCACTCCGGAAACTCCGCGAACTCGTCGACCACTACGACGTCCCGTACGTGGTCAGCGCGGACCCGGCGAGCCACCTCGAACTCCGCGCACCCCGCGAACTCGTCGCGCTGGGCGAGAGCGTCGGCTTCTCCCGCGACTGCATCGAGACGGGGCTCGCGGAGTGGGGTCGCGTCGCGGAGCGAAACCGGGAGCGCCTCTCCGACGAGTTCGTCGAACCGGGCGTGTGGCGGGTGGACGACGACCGGTCGTAGCCGCGCTCTCTCCGGCGTAAGGGGGTCCTTGAAGTGGTAAACGATAGGTATGTTTAATGGAGGGTACGTGACTACGAACGAACATGGGGTCCGAAAATACGAGTTTCGAGGCGGTGGTACTGGCCGCCGTGGGGTTGGTCTTCGGGGTCGCGTACTTCCTGGGTGCGATGCTCGCCCTGGTGTCGGACGGTGGTATCGGCGTCCTGCTACTGGCCGACTCCGTCCCGGTGACGGCGGCCGTCGGGTTGCTGCTGTCGCTGTCCGCGGGGCTCGTCGGGTCGGGGTACCGCACGGGCAGGTACGTCGGAATCGTGGCCTTCCTCGCCGTGGCGGTCCTCGGCCGCCCGTCGCTGGCGCTCCCGGAAGCGGTCCCGGTCCTCCAGACGGGGTTCGCGCTCCTCGTCGCGCTGTTCATGGTAGCCAGGAACCCCGTCCCGGAGCGGGACCGCTCCAACGTCGACGAGTCGACGAGCGCGGCGAAGGTCGGGTCGACCATCCGGTGAGTCGCGGTCGACGGGCGAGCGACTCGTGTTCGACGACCCGTCGAGCGAGCACGTGACCGGCGAGCGCGAACGCCGACGCGAGCCGTACCGTTCATTGCCCTCGCAGCCGACGGGTCGGACATGAAGAAGTCGCTCGACGAACACGCCGACCGGTTCTCCGAACACGCGGCGGCCTACGACGAGGAACAGGACTCCGAGGCGTACCGCGACTGTGCCGACCTGGTCGTCCACCACGCGAACCCGACGTCCGACGACGTCGTCCTGGACCTGGGCACCGGGACGGGTGCCATCGCGATCCCGCTGGCGGAACGGGCGGGGTTCGTCCTCGGTCGGGACATCAGCGACGGGATGCTGACGGAGGCCCGCCGGAAGGCCGAGGAGGGCGGCGTCGAGAACGTCGAGTTCTCCGACGGGCGCTTCCGCGACCCGAACGTCGACCGGGCGGTGGACGTCGTCACGTCCAACTTCGCCATGCACCACCTCGACGACGGGGAGAAGGCCGAGGCCATCGACGTCGTCGCTGACCTCGAACCCCGGCGGTTCGTCCTCGGGGACGTGATGTTCTTCGACGACCCCGACCCCGACGAGCCGTTCTACAGCCCGGAGGTGGACGACCCGGCGACCGTCGGCACGCTCGCGAACCTGTTCACGGACGCCGGGTTCGCGCTGACGGCGGTCGAACGCGTCCACGGGCAGGTCGGCGTGCTCGTGGGCGAGCGGGTGCCCGGCGGCGGCGAGGGGGTCCCGCGGTGAAACACCTCCCGAAACACCTCCGACCGCGCTGGCGGTACCTCGGCGTCGCCCTCGAGTGCTGGCCCGGCGCCGAGTTCGGCCGGCGGGAGTTCCAGCGGGAGGTGTGGTACGCGGCGCAGAACCTGCACGGCGACGCGGGGAGCGCCGACCTGGACCTGACCGTGCTCCGGTTCGACCTGAGGGAGGGGGAAGGGGCCGCCGTCGTCCGGGTTCGCCGGGGGGAGGAGGACCGGGCACGGGCGGCGCTGGCCTGCGTCGGCGACGTCGGCGGCGACCCGGTCGGCGTGCGCGTCCCGGGGACGAGCGGGACGGTCCGGGCCTGTGAAGAAAGCTATATACGACGCCGACGGGAACCACCGGACCAGAGAGACGTCGTGTTCGAGGACGCGGAGCGAGCGGCCGTGGTCCGAAGTGGAGCGGTCGACGTGCGCACCGACGACGGGTACTCGGGCGCGACTGCACTCGATTTCCAGTAACTATGCAGGGTCAAAATCAACAGCAGGCGTACGACCGCGGGATCACCATCTTCTCCCCGGACGGGCGTCTCTACCAGGTCGAGTACGCACGCGAGGCCGTCAAGCGCGGCACCGCGAGTATCGGGATCAGAACCAGCGACGGGGTCGTCCTCGCCGTCGACAAGCGCATCCGCTCGCCGCTGATGGAGCGCTCCTCCGTCGAGAAGATCCACAAGGCCGACGACCACATCGGCATCGCCAGCGCGGGCCACGTCGCCGACGCCCGCCAGCTCATCGACTACGCCCGCCGGCAGGCCCAGATCAACCAGCTCCGGTACGGCGAGCCCATCGGCGTCGAGACGCTCACCAAGGAGGTCACCGACTACATCCAGCAGTACACCCAGGTCGGTGGCGCGCGGCCGTTCGGCGTCGCCCTGATCATCGCCGGCATCGCGAACGGGCAACCGCGCCTCTACGAGACCGACCCCTCGGGGACGCCCTACGAGTGGAAGGCCCTGGCCGTGGGTGCCGACCGCGGCGACATCCGCGAGTACCTGGAGGAACACTACTCCGAGGAACTCGTCCTCGATGAGGGCATCGACCTGGCCCTGGAGTCGCTGGCGTCGGTCAACGACGACGCGCTGGCACCGGAGGGCATCGGCATCGCGACCATCGACGTCGAGACGGAGACGTTCTCGGAGCTCTCCGACGACACCAAGCGCGACCACCTCACCGAACTCGGCCTCCTCGAGTCGGACGAGGACGAGTCCGGGAAGGCGGACGGCGACGACGAGGACGACGTGGACGGCGAGGCCGAGTAGTCGGACCCCGGAGTCGATTCTTCCACGGCGGCGGCCGATCCGTCGCCCGGTCCGTTCCCGTCCTCGCCACCGACTGGAACCGTTCTGCCGACGTTCGGAAACGCCTTTCACCCCCACCAGCGTAACCATCAGCTATGATATCCCTTGACGAGGCGGTAACCGCGCGACTTGAATCGCACGGCCAGCGATTCGAAGTGCTCGTCGACCCGGACGCCGCGCTGGAGATCAAACGCGAGGAGTTCGACGGCGAACTTGAGGACGTCATCGCCGCGGAGGACGTCTTCGAGGACGCCTCGTCCGGGGACAGACCGCCCGAGGACTCGCTGGAGGAGGTGTTCGGGACGACGGACCCCCTCGACGTCATTCCGGAGGTCATCCAGCGGGGAGAGATACAGATAACCGCCGAGCAGCGCCGCGAGATGCAGGAACAGAAGCACCGACAGCTCGTCCAGACCATCACGCGAAACGCCGTCAACCCGCAGATGGACGACGCGCCGCACCCGCCGGAGCGAATCGAGTCGGCCCTGGAGGAGACGGACTTCCGGATCGATCCGATGGAACCCGTCGAGAACCAGGTGGACGACGCGCTGGAGGCGCTCCGGCCCGTCATCCCCATCCGCTTCGACGAGGTGACCGTCGCGGTGCAGGTGCCCGCCGACTACGCCGGCAGCGCGCAGGCCCAGATACGCCAGTTCGGGGACCTGGAGCGCGAGGAGTGGCAGGGCGACGGCTCCTGGGTCGGCGTCCTCACCTTCCCCGCGGGGATGCAAAACGAGTTCTACGACCTCGTGAACGAGCACACGAGCGGCGAGGCCGAGACGCAGATAATCAAGGACGAGGACGAACTCAGTACGCGGTGAGGCGGTCGGGGACCGCTTCGTCTCGGAGCGACTCCTGTCGACCGTCGCGTAGCGGCGTTACCCCTTCCTGAAGCCGACGAGGAAGCCGCCGGTGAACCCGGCGCTGACCGGCAGCGTCGAGAGGAGGCTGAGCATCCAGGACGACACTTCGCCGCTGGCGTCCTGCCCGCCGCTCGCCGCGTCGGTCGCCGCACCCGTGAGGGCGTTCCAGTCGACGGTGAGGATGCCTCGCGATTCGAGGAACTTGAACAGGGCGAGTTCCAGACCGACGAGGACGGCGATGACCTTGGCCACTTTCTTCGCGGCGAAGCCGATGATGCCACCGATCACCGCGCCGCTACCGGCCTCGAGGCCGATCTGCTGGAGGGGAATATCTACCATACTCGTCAGGTCATCCTCGGGGGTTAAGTCTTTTGTGCCAGCTACGAACCAGATGCCACCGACCCGGTTCCCCGGACTGGATTTAAATACACCGGTGCCGTACTCCCCGGTGAGTGACGGCGAGACACACAACCGAACGCGCGGTCGTCGCGAAGCGCGTCGACTCGGGCACGGCGGACACCGAGGAGATAACCGAACTGGCCCGTGCGGCCGGTTACGAACCGGTCGGCGAGGTTACCCAGACCCGGACCGAGGACCCGGCGTACCACCTCGGCGAGGGGAAGGTCGACCGCCTCGCGGACGTCGTCGTCCGCGAGGAGGCGACGGCGGTCGTCTTCGACAACAAACTCGGCCCCTACCAGACGTACAACGTCGGGAACGAACTCCCGGAGGGGACGAGCGTCGTCGACCGCTTCCGGCTCATCCTGGAGATATTCGGCCAGCGGGCCCAGACCCGCAAGGCCCAGCTTCAGGTCGAACTCGCCGAGTTGCGCTACGAACTCCCGCGGGCCGAGGCGAAGGCCAGCCTGGCGAAACGGGACGAGCGACCGGGGTTCATGGGGCTCGGGGAGTACGACGAGAGCCGCGAGCAGGACATCAAGAAGCGCATCTCGCGCATCCGCGACGAACTCGACTCCATCCAGGAGACCGAGGAGCACCGCCGAGAACAGCGCCGCGAGTCCGGCTTCGACCTCGTCGCGCTGGCGGGCTACACGAACGCCGGGAAGTCGACGCTCCTGCGCCGCCTCGCCGACGACGTCGACGTCGACGCCAACGAGGAACTCCACCCAGACCTCGACCCAACCGCCGAGAGCGAGGACCGCCTGTTCACCACGCTCGGGACGACCACCCGGCGGGCCGACATGGACAGACGCGACGTGCTCGTCACCGACACCGTCGGCTTCATCTCCGACCTCCCCCACTGGCTCGTCGAGTCGTTCCAGTCGACCCTCGACGCCGTCTACCGGGCCGACCTCGTCCTGCTCGTCGTCGACGTGAGCGAACCCGTCGACGAGATACGGGAGAAACTCGTCACCAGCCACGACACCCTGTACGAGCGCAACGAGGCGCCCATCGTCACCGTGCTGAACAAGACCGACCTGGTCGACGACGAGGAGATCCGCCGCAAGCGGGAGGCGCTCTCCGCGCTCGCGCCGAACCCGGTCGCCGTCAGCGCCAGCGAGGGCGAGGGAATAGACGACCTGCTCGCCCGCGTCGACCGCGAACTCCCCGAGTACGAGCGCGAGCGCCTCGTCCTCCCGATGACGGACGAGACGATGAGCGTCGTCTCCTGGATACACGACCACGCCCGCGTCGACACCGTCGACTACGGGGACCAGGTCGTCATTGAGTTCGAGGCCCGACCCTCGGTCGTCGAGCGTTCGCGCGCCAAGGCTGGCGAGGTCGTCGAGGCGTCGGCGTAGCCGACCGGCCGTCCGCTCGGAGGCAATTACTGACCGGTCAGTAACGAGCGAACTGGTTCGATGTACCCCTCCGGGTCCGTCGGTTTCTCGATGAGCATATCTTCCGCCGACAGGTAGGACTCCACGTTCGTCATCTCGGGGTTCGACCCGGTCATCACCAGGACGGGAATTGAGGCGTCGCCGGACTTTGCGGCCTCGACGACCTCCCGCCCGGTCTCGCGGGACAGGTTCCAGTCGAGCAGTACGACGTCGGGTTCGGGGCCGTCCTCGTACGCACCCCGCCGATTGACCACGTCGAGAGCCTCGTCCCGCGTCTCCACGGTGTGGATGACGAGATCGAGCGGGGAGTCCCGTAACGCCTCCTCGATGAACCGGCGATCACCCGGGTTGTCGTCGACCAGAAGTACGTCGTCCGCCCCCTCCTTCCCATCGACCATTGGAACTCGCTCTGTCAGTAATTCAATTAAGCGTTTGGTTTCGTCCGATAGACGGTTGTTTCTGGTAACTATCCGACCGGTACCGGCCCGCGAGTCGTTCCCCGTCGATCACGACGGGTCGTTCCCCGGCCGACCACCACGGGGCGAACCCCACGGACGACCACGGATCGGACCGGTTCCGCGGCGGAACTCTCCCGGTCGAACTCACCCGTCGGTCGCGTCCGCCAGCACCGACGGGATCCGCCGGAGAACGTCGGAAGCGACGTAGCCGGTGCCGCGGTCCTCGTGGAGGGAGTCGCCGGCGCGTCCCGAGACGTACGACGCCATGCAGGCGGCGTGGAACGGTTCGTGGTCGTCGAGCAGCGTCGCCACGACGCCCGAGAGCAGGTCGCCGGTGCCCCCGACCGCCATCCCGGGGTTGCCCGCCCGGCAGAGACGGGTCCGTTCGCCGTCGGAGACGACGTCGACCGCCCCCTTCGCGAGGACGACGTGACCCAGGTCCGCGGCGACCGCCTCGACGTCGTCGACGGCGTCGCGAAGGTCCTCGGCCTCGGGGCCGCCGAGTTCCGCCAGTTCCTTGCTGTTTGGCGTACACACGACCTCGGCGTCGGTGTCGACGTCCGCGACGACGGCGAGGGCGTCCGCGTCGGCGACCACCGGCCCCTCGAACGATTCGAGGAACTCCCGGGCGGCGGCCTGCGTCTCATCGTGGGTGCCGAGTCCCGGCCCGAGGACGACGACGTCGTCGTGGTCCGTGGCCGTCTCGACGAGGTCATCGACCTGGTCCGGCGTGAGGTGGTCGCCCCCGTAGGGCTGGACGATGAGGTCCGGTTCGTACCCCTGGATTTCGCCGGCCACGGCGTCGGGAGCGGCGACGAACGACAGCGACGCACCGGCCCGTAGCGCGGCCTGTGCGCTCAACGCCGGCGCGCCGGTGTAGGGTCCCCCGCCGATCACGAACACCCTGGCGCTCCGCTCCCGGTCGCCCAGTCGCAGGAGGTCGCCGCGTTCGACGAACCGCTCGGCCGCGTCGGGAACGCCGATGTCCGCAACGGTGACCGTCGCGTCGAGACGGTCGAGGCCGGGTTTCGTCTCGTGGAACGTGACGACGTGGTCGGCGTCGACGGCGCTCTCGTGGAGTCTGCCCGTCTCCGCGTCGAACCCGGAGGGGACGTCGACCGAGACGACGGTGGCGTCGTGGTCGTTCATCGCGGCCGCCCCCGTGGCCGCCGGTTCGCGGAGGTCGCCCGAGATACCGGTGCCGAGGATCGCGTCGACGACGACGTCCGGGTCGTCCAGCGAGAACGCCGCCGAGTCGCGCACCTCGCGGACGTCGTACTCACAGCGTCGCAGCGCCTCCCAGTTCTCCCGGGCGATGTCCGTCGCGATGGCCTCGGCACGCCCGAGCAGGCAGACGTCGAGGTCGAACCCGTCGAGGAACCGCGCGGCGGCGAACGCGTCCCCGCCGTTGTTCCCCCGGCCGGCCACCAGCGTGACGCTCGCCCCCCGGTCGGCGACTTCCCGGACGACGCGGGCGACGGCGTTCCCCGAGGACTCCATCAACTGCTTGCGCGGCACGCCGAGCGCTGCCGCGTTCTCGTCGACGACGGCCATCTCCGAGCCCGTTATCATGGGCGACGGTTCGGCCGGCGGCGTAGTAACTCTGGGGGAACCCGGCCTCGCTCGACCGCTCTCAGCGGCGAATCTCGAAGGAGTCGATGTGTGCCGGTTCTTCCCACCGGACCTCGACGTCGTTCACCTTCGCCCGGTCGCTCCCCTCGTGGCACCACTCGACCATCTCCTCGACGGCGTCCTCGGGGCCCTCGAAGGCGGCCTCGACGCGGCCGTCGTCGAGGTTCCGCACCCACCCGGCGAGGCCGAGTTCCGCGGCCCGGTCGCGAGTGTTCGCGCGGTAGAACACGCCCTGTACCTTGCCGGAGACGAACACGTGTGCGCAGGTGTCGGTCATGGACGTCATGGATGGGCGTTCGCCCCGGTGGCGCAAAAGTCCTAGTTGCTGTCGCCGCCGCTGCGGAGGTAGTGGAACACGTAGGTCTGGACGTAGCCGGCGTACTCCCCGCCGAGGGCCTCGCGGATGGCCCGCGACGTCTCGGCGTACGACCCCCTGTCGCAGTCAGGGTAGTAGTCGGCGATGGTGGTTCGGAGCCACGTGTCCAGCGGGACGGCCTCCAGGAAGTCCAGGGAGAACAGCAGGACGCAGTCTGCCACCTTGTCGCCAACGCCGACGAACCTGGTGAGCGAGTCGCGCGCCTCCTCGTAGGGCAGGTCGCGGGCCTCGTTCGGGTCGGCCTCGCCGTCGGCGACCATCTCCGCGGTCCGCTGGACGTAGGGGGCGCGATAGCCCAGCCCCAGGTGGCGGAGGGCCTCCTCCGTCGTCGCCGCCAGGGCGTCCGGCGTCGGGTAGGCGTGGTATACCTCGCCGTCGAACTCGACGGGGTCGCCGTAGGACTCCCGTAAGGCGTTCTGCATCGCGTGGATCCGCTCGACGCGCATCTGGGCCGAGCAGATGAAGGAGACGAGGCAGTCGAAGGGCGGGTCCCGGACGAGGCGCATCCCCCAGTACTCGTCGTAGGCGTCCTGTACCACGGCGTCGTCCGGCGACGCGGCGCGTATGGCGTCCAGGTCGTCGTCGAGGCGGAGGAGGCGGCGGAGGTACGGGTCCGCGTCGACGGTCGCCTCCCACTCCAGGACGTCGTCGACCTGCCGGACGCGGAGGAGTTCGGGTTCCCCGTCGACGCGAACCGTCGTCCAGTACCAGGCGTCGCCGCCGTGTGCCCCGAGTCCGTCGTACATCCGCCCGTCCTCGCGGTCCCAGCGGTACGACTGCCCGCTCTCGACCGTCGACTGCAGGTCGAAACCACCGGCCAGCGCGTCCACGTCGATTCGGCCACGTTCCATCTACCGACGGAACGCGAGCCAGCGGCTTCGGACTTTCGAGTCAGCGGGCCGAAGCTTCTTGGTAATGGGTGTCGAATCGCTCACACATGAACAGCAGAGTTGTCGTCGAGGCCGCGGTGCCAGTGTACGACGTCGAGACACCCGACGAGGCGGTCCGCATCGCCATCTCGAAGACCGGCGAGATGCTGAATCCGGACCTCAACTACGTCGAGATAAACATGGGCGAGCGGTCGTGTCCGCACTGCGGCGAGGAGCAGGAGCCGGCGTTCATCGCCGCGGACGAGAGCCTCGTCGCGCTCGAACTGGAGATGACCGTCTTCAACGTCGAGCGGGACGAACACGCCGCCCGGATCGTCCGCAAGGAGATCGGCCAGCGACTCGAGAACATCCCGCTCGAAGTACTCGAGATAGAGGAACTCCCCGAGGAAGACGAGTCCGAGTCGGGCGACGAGACCGAAGACGAGGTGGACGCCGAGGAGTCGGTCCCGGGCGACGACTCGACGGACGGCGACGAGGACGTCCTCCCCGAGTTTGAGGAACTCATCGACGAGAACTGATCGGCGGGAACTGACCGGTTCGACGAGCATCTGGTGGCGACGACTTCTGCCTCGCGGTACGTCGGTTCCGACGAGAGACGAGTAGCGAGTAGCTACGGGAAGTTAGTGAGCCGGAAGGAAGAAGCGTCAGTCTGCGGCGGCGGAAACGGGTTCTTTCTCCTCGGCGTGCATCTCCGACGTGATGCCCTTGGCGAGCGCGAAGACGGCGGCCTTGTGATCCGTCTTCGACTTGTGGATAGACGTGGGCTGGACTCCGAGTTCGACGTACCTGTCGTGCTCGACGTCGTCACCCGTCTGTTTCTCGTAGTGGTTCTGTACTTGTGCAAGCAGGCCGTGAAGATGGATGAGTTCCTGCTTTTTCATGGTCAACCTGACCTAATAACTCGAGGGTTATAGTAGTACTCTGAGTGTAGTTAACACACTCCCTTC
>CAZMGU010000038.1:0-20484 GCA_964565905.1 uncultured Halobacteriales archaeon | reverse complement strand
CCTGCGCCTGTGCCGCCCCGGCCTCGTAGCCGGAGATGGCGTTGGCCGCCGCCAGGCCGAAGTCGTCGTGCGTGTGGACGTCGACCCGGGCGTCGGTGTGACTGACGACCTCCTCGATGAGGTCGTAGAAGCGTCGCGGCGTCGCCACCCCGCAGGTGTCGGGGATGTTGATCCAGTCGACGTCGGCCTCGGTGACGGCCTCGACGACGTCGATGAGGAAGTCTTCGTCCGTGCGCGTGGCGTCCATCGGGGAGAACATGCAGTCGACGCCGGCCTCCTTGACCCGCTCGACCGACTCCACGGCGCTCTGTAACGCCTCGTCGCGCGTCGCGTGCATGGAGTCCTCGAGCTGGACGTCGCTGGTGGACACGAAGGTGTGCACCAGGTCGACCCCGGAGTCGAGTGCCGCCTCGATGTCCTTGTCGACCACGCGGGCCAGTCCACAGACGGTGACCGTGCTGGCGTCCGCTATGTCCCGGACCGCCTCGAACTCCGCGTCCGAGTTGACGGGGAACCCGGCCTCGATGACGTGGGTGCCCATCTCGTCCAGGACCGCCGCGATCTCGCGTTTGTCTTCGTAGCTGAACGACGTGCGTGGCGATTGCTCGCCGTCGCGCAGCGTCGTGTCGAAAAGTCTTGCTTCTGTAATCTCAGAAGTGGAATCCAGTGTGCCCTGGAAGAACTCGATCCGCCGGGGATCCCGACGTGCCCTCATTATGATTGGACATAATCGTTTGAGTACAGGCCCCTGGTGCTATTTAAAGTTGCCCATGAACCGCCCGGCGTGAGGGTGGTTGTCGTGGTCCTTCCCGGGTGGCGGGCCCGTTTTGCGGACGGTACAAACCACCAGAACGGCTTTGTCGCGCACCCCTGTCCTTGGCTATCACATGGTGGACGTGAGCAGGCGGACGTACCTCTCGCTCGCCGGGGCGGGTCTGAGCGGGTTCGGGTCCTACGCTGCCTTCACCTACGCGCGCGGGTGGGAACCGGAGGATTGCGGTATCGACGGACACTGGACGTTGCAGGATGCGCCGGCGGAGGGTACTTTCTCGACCTACCACGGGGATTTCGCTCACACGGGCCACGTCGAGTCGACGACGACGGTCGACTCCCGCACGGAGTGCTGGCGCACCGATCTGGGTGCAATGCCGACGCCTCGATCCCTCCGGGATGGACCAGTCGTCGCGGACGGACGCGTCTACGTGACCGCTCCTTGGGGCGTGTACGCGATAGACCAGCGGGACGGTTCACTGGCGTGGTGTACGGGAGCCGGACGCACCGTAATGACGGGCGCGACCGTCGCAGACGAGACGGTCGTCATCGGTACGGTGCTGGAGGACGGCAAGGGCGGGCTGATGGCGTTCGACGCCGCCGACGGAACTAGACGCTGGCGATCACCGAAGAAGGGACTGTTCTCATCGAAGGTCGGTCGACCGATGTCGAGTCCGACCGTCCACGGAAGTACTGTCTTCGTCGGTGGACAGCAACGCTCGAAACTGAGTGCGATCGATCTCGGGAGTGGAAACCTCCAGTGGCGAACCGACGTCGGTGGTTCGGCCGTCGTCTCGCCGGCGGTCGACGACGACGGAGTGTACGTGCATCGCAACGGCGCACTGGTTGGAATCGATCCCCGGGACGGAACGGTGAACTGGAAGAGCGACGCGGGGGAGACGGACCGACCTCCGACACTCGCGCACGGGCTCGTCTACAGCCGAACCGGAAACGAGTCCGTCGGTGCGTGGGACGTGACGAGTGGCGAGCGACGCTGGACCTCAGACGCGTTACCCGACGAACCACGTTCCATCTGCGTCGCGCACGGCGACCTGTACGTCCTCACCTCCGAAACGCTCCACGTTCTCGACGCTCGGGACGGCCAGGAGCGCTGGACGCGAGCGGCCAGTGATCTGCACCTCACTGTCGGATCTGCGGAGGTGGACTCGGTCGGGTTCCGGAACGCGCTCGTCACCGACGACAGGCTGTACCTCACGATAAGCGACGGACTCGTGGCCCTCCGCCGTGACGACGGTGCGATCGACTGGTACACGTTCTTCTACTCCACCGAACGCGACGGAGACGCGGTTGTCCCCGGGAGGCCGGGGTCGCCCGCTATCGCCGGTGGAACTGTCTTCGTGACGACGCTCGCTGGCTGGCTATACGCTTTCGAGTCCTGACCCGCACGGTCGATTGCTACAGGGGGAGGATTTTTCTCGGTACGCGGCGACGACCACCCATGAGCGACTTCGAGGGGCTGGACCTGCAGGCGGTGGAAGACCAGATGGAGGACGTCGACGGGGACGAGGGCGACGGCGGGAGCGACCGGGTCGTCCTGGGGATTCTGGACGGGTCGACGCCGCCGGAGGAGTGGATCCGGGCGGTAGAGGACGGCGCCGTCCTCGTCCTGAACGTCGAGGGCGACCTGAACGAACTGGCGTCGACGTTCGCCCGGGACGTGAAGGAGGCGGGCGGCGAACTGATGCACTTCCGCGGGTTCCTCGTGGCCACGCCGCCGGGCGTCGTCATCGACAGGGAGCGGCTAGACTAATTTTCGCACAGCGTGAGGAAGTGTCCGTCCGGGTCCCGTATCCTGACTCCGGCGTCCGTCGCCTCGACGCCGAGCGCGTCCCGTTCGACCCGGTCCGCGGCGACCGGCGGGTCGTCCGCAACGACGGCCCAGTCGACGTGGACGCCGCCGCGCGCGTCCGCGATGCCCAACTGGGGTTCCCACAGTTCCAGCGCGACGTCGCCGGTGTGCAGGCGGACCCGCCGGCGCTCGCCGCCGCGGTCGACAGCCTCGAAGCCCAGGCGCTCGTAGAAGACGCGGGCCGGTTCCAGGTCCTCCACCTCTAGCACGACCTCGAACAGGGCGTCCACGCCGGGACCGTCGCCGGTCGGGACGTCGCCGGTCGGAGCCTCGCCGGCCGACTCGCCCAGTTCGACGCAGTTCCCGTCGGGGTCGTAGACGTACAGCGACCGGGACTCCCCGAACCGGTGTTCGACGACGTCGAACCGGTCGTCGAGTCGGTCGTACCACGCGTCGTACTCGTCGGCGGGAACCGACAGCGCGTAGTGGGTGTGCAGGCCGCCGCGCGGGACGTCCCCCGGTGCCCGGAGTCGCAGTTCGGCGTCCCCGACGTCGTAGGCCACCTCCCGCTCCGTCTCGCGTTCGACGGGCAGGTCGAGGTGGCCCTCGTAGAACGAGCGCGCCCGGTCGAGGTACTTCACCTCCAGCGAAAGCCACCGCGGCGTCGAGAGCATACCGTCCCTTCGACGGGTCGGCGGATATGGGTTCTCCCGAACGTCGGCGGCGTCGGTCGCGGGAATCGGGTCGGCGGCCCGGAACCACTCCTCACACGCCGCCGTTTATTGTCCCCACGGTCGAACGGACGGACATGGCGACGAAAGAGTCCGGTCGCTCGGGGGACTGGCGCGAAATCGACCGCTGGGAGGGCGGCGTCGGCTGGATCGCCCACCCCGACGAGAAGATGCAGCGGGCCAGCCACGCCTTCGAGGTGGACGGAGACGTGTGGGTGATCGACCCCGTCGACGCCGAGGGGATCGACGACCTGCTGGCCGATTACGGGGAGGTGGCCGGCGTCGCCGTGTTGCTCGACAGGCACACGCGGGACGCCGACGCCGTCGCGAACCGCCACGACGTCTCGGTCCACGTGCCGCGCTGGATGACCGGCGTCGAGGAGAAGGTCGACGCGCCCGTCGAGCGGTTCGGGGTGGAACTCGCGGACACCGGCTACGAGGCGATCCAGATACTGGACACGCCGTTCTGGCAGGAGGCCGCGCTCCACGACGGCGACGCCGGCGTCCTCGTCGTCCCCGAGGCCGTCGGGACGGCCCCGTTCTTCCGCACCGGCGGGGAACGAATCGGCGTCCACCCGATGTTGCGACTGTTCCCGCCGAAGCGACTGGGTCGGCTCTCGCCCGACCGGGTCCTGGTCGGCCACGGGGCCGGCGTCCACGAGGACGCGACCGACGCGCTTCGCGACGCCCTCGACGGGTCCCGCTCGCGTGCGCCGTCGCTGTACGCGAAGGCGGCACGACAGTTCCTCCCCGTGTAGCCAACAGTTATGGCCGCCCGCGATCAAATCGGGGCGTGGTCTACGCGACGCGCGGCCTGATCGAGACGCTGCTTCGCCTGGCCGAGGACGCCGACCCCGAGCGGGTGACCATCTCCGTCGCGGTCACGTCCGCCGACAGTATCCCCGCCGCCGACGTCCCGCCGGAGGCGCCCGTCTTCACCCACTTCTACATGCCGAACGCGGGCGGGTCCGTCAACGCCGTCTTCGGCGTCGACCTCGGGACGCCCGTCGGCCAGACGCAGGGCCGGTTCGTCTCACACCCGGACGGAAACCTCTCGCTCACGAAAGAGGACGACCTCCACGAGGTCGTGTTCGTCGCCGTACCGCCGTGGGAGGAACCGTCACTGGCCGCCTTCGACCGCCGCGGTGAACAGCAGCCGCTGGAGATACTCGACGTCGAACCGCCGGAAGAAGTCCTGGAGTGAGCGGGTGCCCACGTGGGTAAGAGCTAGTCGTCGATGTAGCCGAGGTCACGGAGCTGGTCCGCGATGTCCTGGAACTGCGCCTCCGTGAGTTCACCCTCCCGCTGGTGCTGGATGACGATGCTCCGCAGCAGGAACCGCACGAGGTCGCTGGTGCTCGAGAAACTCGTCCCCTCGATGGTCTCCTCGACCCGCTCCGCGAGGTCCTTCGGTATCGAGACGGTGGTGTAGTCGGCCATACCCCGGATTTGCCGTCGCCCCGGATAGGCGTTGTGGGGCCAGCGCGTCCGGCCGACGACGTCTCACACGACCAGTTCCATCGGGTAGTCGGTCAGGTTCTCGTAGCCGTCCGCCGTCACCACGACCAGGTCCTCCAGACGGACGCCACCGACCTCGGGGTCGTACAGCCCCGGCTCTATCGTGATCACGTGGCCGATCTCGAGTTCCCCGCCGCTGGGGCTCACGCTCGGTTGCTCGTGGACGTCCAGGCCGACGCCGTGGCCGGTGCTGTGGATGAACCCCGTCTCCGCCGACTCGTCGCTCCGGAGCGTCGGTAGCCCGGCCTCCTCGTAGACGTCGCAGGCCGCGTCGTGGACCGCCGCGCCGGTGGCACCCGGTTCGACGGCGTCGAGGGCCGCCTCGTACGCGCGCTCGGTGAGGTCGTACCACTCGCGGACCGTCTCGTCCGCCTCGCCGACGAGGAACGTCCGCGTCATGTCCCCGTTGTACTTCGTGGCCTTGTCCCGCGGGAAGACGTCGACGATTATCGGCTCGTCGGCGTGCAGCGGGCCGCTCCCCCGGTCGTGCGGGTCCGCCGCGTTCGCGCCCGAGGCGACGATGGTCTGGTCGAGCGCACACCCCTCGCGGAGCAGGGTCACCTCTATCTCCTCCTTGACGCGCTCGCTCGTGAGCACCTCTTCCCCGTGGATGAGTCTACCCTCCGCGTCGACGTCGGCCTCGCGAAGCAGCGACTCCGCCGCGGCCATCGCCGTCTCGTTGGCTGCCTGCGCGTCCCGAATGAACTCTATCTCGTCGCCGGTCTTGGTCGCGCGAACCGCCGTCACGACGCTGTCGACATCGGGGTCGACGGCGATATTCCGGTCCCGCAGGCCGTCCGCAGTCGAGACGGGGAACCGGGGCGGAACCCCGACCGACTCGACGCCGTGCGAGCGCAGGAACTCGGCGACGACGTGGAAGGGTGCCTCGTCGGCCCCGTACTCCGACACCTTCTCCCGGTAGCCGAAGTCCACGTTCCGTTCGACGGTCGCGGCGCGAGCCTCCCGCTTCGCGCGCCCGTACTCCAGGCTCCGGTCGAACAGCAGGTTGACCTCTTCGCCGTCGTAGAGCGTCACGAAGGGGTCGGGCGCGTCGAAACCCGAGAGGTAGTACTGGTCGGCGTCTTCCGAGTCGGCGTCGATAAGGTAACCGTCGACGCCGCGGTCCGCGAGGGCGGCATCGAGTCGCGACAGGTCGGGATCCATGCGGGTGGATCCGCCGGCCAGCGCCTTGGCTCTGGCGTCCGCGGACGCTACTGGAGGTTCGAGACGTACGCCGTCAGGTCCGACGTCGAGACGATGCCGATCAGTCCCTCGGTGTCGTCGACGACCGGTACGTGGTGGATCCTTCGCTCGATCATCTCGTCGGCGACCGCCTGTATCTCCGTCTGGGCCGTCGTGGTGAACAGGTCCGTCGTCATGTACTTCGCGACCGTCGTCTCGGCTTTCGGTTTGCTCTTCGAGACGATGTCGACGAAGTCCGTCGAGGTCAGGATGCCGACGAGGTCGCCGGCATCGTCGGTCACGACGACGGACCCGATCTCCTCGTCGAGCATGAGCGTGGCGGCGTCCTCGACGAGCGTGTCGGGCGAGACGGTCTTCACCGACGTGGACATGAGTCGTGCGACGTAGATGTCGTCCATGTTCTGTGGTATCGTGGAGGGTTTTAAAGTCGTTCGCCTCCGATCGATCACAAATCGGACCGTCGGTCCAGGGCCTACCGACGGATCCGGGTCGCGGCTCCGGGTCGCGGCCGGTCACGCTCCGGTAGCCTCTTGTCGGGGCCACGTGACCCTCTCCCCATGAACGTGCGAATCTCCCAGTCGACGGTCAGGGGCACCGCTCGCGCCCCGCCGTCGAAGAGTTACACGCACCGGGCCATCCTCGCCGCCGGCTACGCGAGCGGTGCGCTCGTCCACGACCCGCTGGTCAGCGCCGACACAAAGGCGACGATGCGCGCGGTGACGGCGTACGGCGGCAGCGTCGGACTCCGGGACGACGGGTCGGTGCTCGACGTCACGGGCTTCGACGGGACGCCGGAGACGCCGGGCGACGTCATCGACTGTGCGAACAGCGGGACGACGATGCGACTCGTCACCGCGACGGCGACGCTCCAGGACGGTTTGACAGTCCTGACCGGCGACGACTCCCTCCGCTCGCGACCGCAGGGACCGCTCCTCGACGCCATCGAGACGGACCTGGGTGGACGCGCGGAGAGCACACGCTCCAACGGCCAGGCACCGCTCGTCGTGGGCGGCGGCGTCTCCGGCGGCGAGGTGTCCATCCCGGGCGACGTCTCCTCGCAGTACATCACGGCCCTCCTGATGGCCGGCGCGGTAACGGAGGAGGGGATCGAGATCTCCCTGGAGACCGAACTCAAGAGCGCCCCGTACGTCGACATCACGCTCGAAGTGCTCGACGCCTTCGGTATCGATGCCGAGGAGACCTCCGACGGGTTCACCGTCGCCGGCGGACAGCACTACGAACCCGGGGACACCGTCGAGGGAACCTCGACGAGCCCTCAGACGCAGTCTGAGTACGGGGAGTACCACGTCCCCGGCGACTTCTCCTCCATCTCCTACCTGCTGGCGGCCGGCGTCCTCGCGGCGGAGGACGGGCTAACGATCACGTCGGCGTACCCGAGCGCGCAGGGGGACGCGGCCATCGTCGACGTGGTGGAGCGGATGGGCGGCGACGTCGAGTGGAACCGCGACGACGGCGTCGTCACTGCCTCCCGGTCCGACCTCACCGGCGTCGAGGTCAGCGTCGCGGACACGCCCGACCTCCTGCCCACCATCGCGACGCTCGGGGCCGCGGCCGACGGGACGACGCGCATCGTCGACTGCGAGCACGTCCGCTACAAGGAGACGGACCGCGTGAGCGCGATGGCGGAGGAACTCGACGCGATGGGTGCGAGCGTCGAGGAGGAGCGGGACGTGCTGACGATACGCGGTAGCGAGTCGACGTTGACGGGCGCGACGGTCGACGGCCGCGCCGACCACCGGATCGTCATGTCGCTCGCCATCGCCGGCCTGGTTGCAGACGGCGAGACGACGGTCGAGGGGGCCGAACACGTCGACGTCTCGTTCCCGGACTTCTTCGACGTGCTGTACGACCTCGGCGCGGACGTCGACCGGTAACACTCGCTGTATATCTCCGCAGTGTCGAGCAGACGGCACTCCCGGAACCCGCGCCGACGTGCCGTGCTACCGCGACCCGACGCGGGGCGTCGTTCAGGTAACGGGCGGTCTGGTCCCATCCCGGTACTTGAACCCCCGGACGGAATGTAACCTTGAAATGCCCCCGTGCCGCACACCTTCGTAATGAACGGAAACGAGTTCGGGCGACTCTTCCGCTTTACCACGTTCGGCGAGAGCCACGGGGAGGCGATGGGCTGTACCGTCTCCGGCGTCCCCGCCGGCGTCGAACTGTCCGAGGAGGACGTCCAGGAGGACCTGGACCGGCGCAAGCCCGGTCAGTCGATGATCACCACCTCGCGCGGGGAACCCGACGCCGTCTCGATCAAATCCGGCGTCCAGGACGGCTACACGTCGGGAACGCCCGTCGGGATGGTCATCGAGAACAAGGACGCCCGCTCGGGCAAGTACGAGCCGTTCGTCACGGCCCCGCGGCCGTCGCACGGCGACTTCACCTACTCCGCCAAGTTCGGGACGCGGAACTGGGGCGGCGGCGGTCGCTCGTCGGCCCGGGAGACCGTCAACTGGGTCGCCGCCGGAGCGGTCGCCAAGCAGGTCCTCGAACAGTCCGACTACGATATCCAGATCAAGGCACACGTCAATCAGCTCGGGGACGTCGAGGCGCCCGAGGTGAGTTTCGAGGAGATGCTCGAACATAGCGAGGCAAACGACGTCCGGTGTGCCCACCCCGAGACGGCCGAGGAGATGCGCGACCTGGCCGACGAGTACCAGCAGGAGGGTAACTCCATCGGCGGGTCCATCTACTTCGAGTGCCGGGGCGTCCCCCGCGGCCTCGGCGCGCCGCGGTTCGACCAGGTGCCCGCCCGACTCGGGCAGGCGATGTTCGCGATTCCAGCCGTGACGGCCTTCGAGTTCGGCCTGGGGAAGGAGGCCCGGTCGGTCTCAGGCCTCGAACGGAACGAGGACTGGGAGTTCGGGGAGGACGGCGACCCGACCCCCGTCGGCAACGACCACGGCGGCCTCCAGGGCGGCATCACCACCGGCGACCCCATCTACGGGGAAGTGACGCTGCACGCGCCGACGTCGATTCCGTCGAAGCAACAGACCGTCGACTGGGAGACGGGAGAGAAGAAGGAGATACAGGTCGTCGGCCGCCACGACCCCGTCCTGCCGCCCCGGGGCGTCCCCGTCGTCGAGGCGATGCTGTACTGCACGATTCTGGACTTCATGCTGCTGGGTGGGCGGATAAATCCAGACCGACTGGACGGCCAACCCGGCGAGTACGAAACCGACTACCACCCGTCGAGTCCGCAGAACGACCCCGACGACGCCGACACGCGCGCGCAACCGGTCGACGAGGAGTAACCGGGACCGAGCGCCGTCGACGAGTCGGACCGCCCGTCAGTCGCCGTGGTTTTACGCGACGAACCCCTCTCCGAAGCCGATGGACGCGAGACAGGAATCGGCGTCGAACCCCTTCGGGATGGACGAGGAGTGCGAGAACTGTCCCGAACTCTGCGAGACGCGGACGACTATTGCGCACGGCTACGGCGACGTCGGCGCGGAGTTCGTCGTCGTCGGCGACTCGCCGAGCGAGGCGGCCGACGAGAGCGGCGTTCCGTTCACCGGAGCGGAGGAGCGGGGCGTGCTCGATATCCTCGCCGCAGTGGACATGTGCGAGGACCCGGACGCGGCCGAACCCGAACTCTCGAACGCCTTTCTCACCTACACCGCCCGCTGCCGGCATCCCGACAGGCGACCGACCGACGAGGAAGTGGTGAACTGCGAACCGTACCTCAACGGCGAGATACGGATGATCAACCCCCACGTCATCGTCCCCGTCGGGCAGCGACCGCTCGACGAACTGGCCTTCGAGTACACGACGTTCTCGGCGGACGAACTCGACGTCGAGGACCGGCACGCGACGACCATTCGCGGGCGCGGATTCGAGATAATGCCGATGATCGCGCCCTGGGAACAGAGCGACGACCAGCGAACGGCGTTCCTCGAACACCTGAGCGAGACGCTCGGGCGGGATTACCGCCAGACGAAGGGTCGCCGCGGCCGGTAGGCTATAGTCCCTCGTGGGACTCCCAGCGGTCACGCACCTGGTCGAGACGCGTCGCCTCGTCCTCGATGTCCGAGAGGTGCCAGACGATGTCGGAGTGGGTGACGATGCCGACCAGGTCCAGGTCGTCGACGATGGGTACTTTCTTGACGTCCTCGTCCGCCATCTGCCGGGCGACGTGCTGGACGGTCCTGTCCGGCGGCGCGGTGACGATGGGGCTGTGTGCGACGTCCTCCACCGGGATGGCCGACAGTCGACGACCGGTACTGAGGGCGGCCTCGAGCGCGTCCGTCTCGGTGACGATGCCGGCCGGGTAGCCGCTCTTGACGACGACGACCGACCCCACGCCGTTCTCCACGAGTCGCTCGACGGCGTCGTCGAGGGTGGCGGCGTGGTCGACGGTGACCACGTCGGTCGACATCAGGTCCTCGGCGAGCATGGTACCCCACTCGACACCGGCCGGGATAAAACGTCTGGCACCGGTGAGCGGGCTGGAGTGACAACTACCAAGGCGCTACTCGCCCCAGAGTGAGACATGACGACCGTCGCAGTCCTGGCGAACCCCCCCGCGGAGGGAGCCGTCCTGCGGGAACTCGTCGAGGACGACGTCCTCACCCCGTCGCAGGCCGTGTCGCTGTACCGCGCGATGCTCGGTGACGTGGTCGAGAGCGTCGCGGGGAGCGGCGCGGAACTCCTCGTCAACTACCGCCCCGCGGACCACCTGCCGGCGGGCACGGACGACCCGGAGAGCGCCGTCCGCTCCGTCGTCGAGGAGGCGCTCGACGACGCGGGCGACGTCCGCTACGAGGTACAAGTCGGGTCGACGTTCGCCGCCCGCGTCGGGAACACGGTGACGCACCTCCTCGAACGCGAGGGCGTCAGGACGGCCGCCGCCGTGACACCCGCCGCCGCGTTCCTCGGGCGACAGCACGTCGACAGCGCCGCGATGAAACTCCGCCGGAGCGAAGTCGTCCTCGGTCCCAGTACGGACGGCCGCGTCTACTACGCCGCCTTCGCCGAACCGATAGACTTCACCGACGCGTACGCGCGACCGGCGGTCCGTACGCTGACCGAACGGGCCGACGACGCCGGACTGGGGACGGATTACCTCCCGATGCTCCCGACGCTCGAAACCGCCCGCGACCTGCGGACGGTGCTCCCGCACCTCCGGGCGCGCGAAACCGCGGGCCGCCGGGTTCCGTCCCGGACGGCGTCGACCCTCTCGGATCTGGCCCTCGACCCGGACGAGGACGGCGGCGAGTAGCGACCACTGCGGGCGGCGACGTCGCGATAACCGACAGGTCTTAGGGGAGTCCGGCGGAACGTCAGGACGTCCGCTGGTGGGGTGGCAGAGCGGCCCATTGCGCCTGCCTTGAAAGCAGGTGGCGTTATGCCTCCTGGGTTCAAATCCCAGCCCCACCGCTTCTACGAACAATCCGTGAGCAGCAAATGCAACAAGCTGGGATTTGAGCCCCGGAAGTCACAGTCCGCACAATGCTCCATCGATAGTATCGACGACGTCGTCTCCCGCTAACACTAACCCGACTGCTGCGGCCGGTTCCGCTCGCCCGCACCGCGGCTACACCCTGCAAACTTATATCCCGGTCGTGGTATCTGAAACGTAACGGCCTGATCAACGATGCGGTCCAACAACCTCCACACGTCGAAACGAGTCGTCGCCCTCCCCCTCCTCGCGATACTCCTCGTCAGCGTCGCGCTGGCGGGGCCGGCCCTCGGGGCCTCCAACATCTGGATACTGTCGGCTGACGCGACACAGGACAGCGTCCTGGCGGGCGAGAGCGTGCCGGTCGAAGTGAACCTGAAGAACTCCGGCGACGGCGGCGCGGTGACGCTGGACGTCGCCGCGAACGGTACCGTCGTCGCCTCGGAACGGGTCCAGATGGACGCCGAGTCCGAGAAGCGCGTGAACGTCTCCGTCGCGCTGGACGAACCGGGTACGTACAAACTCCGGGTCCACGGCGTCTCCGACCAGTCCCGTAGCGCGGGACGGCTCACCGTGACGCAGTTCCGGGTCGCGGAGGTGACCGACCACGACGACGGTCGGACGGCCCTGTTGCGCGCCGGCGCGGTCGAGTCGGGGACGGAACTGACGGCGGAGTTCCCGCCGGCGGAGAACGCGTCGTTCGCGCTCGAACGGACGACGATGACGGGTTCCGGGGAACGGTTCAACCGCAGCGTCTCGACGTACGCCCCGACGGCCGACGCGATGTTCCCGGTCCCTGACGGGGAGAGCGCGAGCGTGGTCGGAGTCGTCGACATGGAGCCGGTGAGCGGCGTCGACACGACGTCGATGCGGGTCGCCGTCAATCGGTCCGCGCTGCGCGAGAACGGCCTCGACGCCGACGACGTCGTCGTCTACCGGCGGACGAACGGGAGCCACGTCCCGCTCGAAACCGAACTGACGTCCTCGACGTCCGACCGCGCGGTGTACGAGGCGACGACCGACGGCGGCGACAGGTTCGTCGTCGGGTCGCTCGAACCGGCGTTCGTCGTCGAGTCGAAGCGACTCGCCACCAGCACCGGCGGGGACGGCAAACGGATCACCCTGACGACGACGGTGCGGAACGACGGGCCGATCGGTGGCGACTACGTGGCCGAGATGCGCGTCGACGGGACGACCGTCAGCGACCGGACGGTATCGATCCCGGCGGGCGAGTCCCGGACCATCGGCCTGAACCACACCGTCACGGCGCAGGGCGACTACGAAGTGGCGCTCGGTAACCAGTCCGTCGGGTCCGTCGTCTGGACGGGCGACGGCGTGTCGACCCACGATTCGGTGGTGGGCGACGGAGCTGACGGGGAACCGTCCGAGGCGGCCGGGAACCCCCTCGGCGCGGCCCCGTCGCTCCCGGCGCTCCCCTCGCTGGGTGACGTCGGCGTGATCGAACTCGGCATCGGTGCCGGCGTCGTCCTCGTCGGTGGCGGCCTCCTCCTGCTCCTCCGGGGCTAGCCCGGAGAGAAACGCTTTTGCGTCACCTGGGCGACCCTCGCACATGGACTGGCCGCACGACCCCGACGGCGAGCAGGGGAGCGAGGGACGCCGCAAGTACGGACACGCCGTCCTGGCGAAGAAGATAGACGAGGAGGAGGACTTCCCGCTGACCGCCGCGGAGTACGTCGACGAGTACGGCGACCACCCCGTCCGCATCGACTACGAGACAGTCGTGAGCGTCGTGGAGATATTCGACGGCGTCGACGAGGAGGAGTTCGCGGACTTCCCCGAGTTCCACAAGGCCGTTGGCCGCGCGCTGCGCGAGGCCGGGTACTGGCCCTACGAACTCGAACACGCCTGAGGTCGGCGGGCCGCGCGATACATACTTCTGTCGGCCGAGCGTACTTTTCGTCATGGCTCCGACCGACAGCGAGGCCACCTCGGGCGACCCGAACCTCCCGGACGACGTCGTCGACGACATCCTCGGGGCCGACCGCCGCCGGTACGCGCTCGAAGCGCTCTCGCGACGAGACGCGGCCATGGTCGTCGACGACCTGGCCGCCGTCGTCCGCGCCCGCGAGACGGGGTCGACGCCGGACGACGTCGAGTCCGAGGAGCGCCAGCGGGTCCGGGACGACTTCTTCCAGCGGCACCTGCCCAAACTGACCGCGACCGACGTCGTCCGGTACGACTCGATGCTGGGGACCGTCGAACTGCGGGACCGCGAGTCGTTCGGCGACGCGCTGGACGGGACCTGACCCCGGGGTCGGCGGTCACGGGGGCGCAAAGTGACGGGTGACGAGCGACCCGCTCCCTCGACCGTTTCGACAGAACAATAGCGGGCGACGGCAAATCCCGAGACGACCGTGACGAACACGCAGGTGACGCATATCCAGATCGACAACTACGGGCCCTGGACCGTCACGCCGGAGCCCCGGCGCGAGGTCGACCTCCAGACGCTCCAGTCCCGTCTCTTCGCCGACCTCTCGCAACTGTTCGGGAACCGCGACGGCTACGTCTTCTTCTCCCGGTTCGACAACATGATCGCCGTCTCGAACGGCCTCGACAGGGACGACCACGCGCTCATCCAGGAGTCGGTGGGCAACCGATACCCGGTGACGATGAGCCTCAGCGTCGCCACGGGGACGGACCCCGTCAGCGCGCTGGGCACCGCGACGGAGCAACTCCAGGACGCCGGGAGCGCCCAGGACGAACACCGCCGTGAGATCCTCCGGGGCCGACCGATCGAGGAGGAGTTCCGCACCGACGAGGACCTCCAGATCGCTCACTTCGACGTCAACGACGCGACGGGGGAGTACACCGACGAACTCAACGAGTTCGACACCTTCATCCACATCGAACAGGGGTACGCCGAACTGATGCGGTACATGCGCGAGGCCCACGACTCGCTGTCGTTCTTCGTCGGCGGCGACAACGTCATCGCCGTCTGCCCGGCGCTCGACGAGGCGGCGTACCGGGACGCCGTCGACCACGTCCGCGACGCCGTCGACGTCGACCTCAAGGTCGGCGTCGGGCGGGGCCGCGTCGCCGCCGACGCGGGGATGGTCGCGAAACACGCGCTGGAGACCTGCCGGGCGACCGGTGCCGACGTCGAGTTCGGCTGGTGACCGCCGTCCGTCGGTTTTCGCGGGCTATCGGTTTCGGTTCGCGCCCGTATAAGCGTGGTGCAGGTAGCTTTTAGAACGTACCCACGGTAGATCGTCGCATGAACAGGGACGTGACTGTCCGGGAGGTGATGGACCGCGAGTTCGTCGCCGCCAGCGAGTCCGACGACCTGCTCGCGACGGTCGAACTGATGCTGCGCGAGGAGTCCGAACCCGCGGTCGTCGTCCGTGGCTCCGACCCGGTCGGCGTCCTCACCGACCGGGACGTCCTCGAACTGCTCGTCGAACCGGACGGCGACCCCGCCGCGGCCACCGTCGCGGACGCGATGACGGAGTCGGTCCCCACGCTCTCGCCCGACCACACGCTCGCCGAGGCGCGCGACCGGATGACCGCCCGGTCGACCCGCTGGCTGGTCGTCACCGAGGGGGACGAACCTGACGGCGTCGTCACCGAACACGACGTCCTCAGCAGTTCCACCATCGGGACCGAGATAGACGCCGCGAACGGCGCGAGCGACCGGGAGGAGCAACTGGTCGACGCCGGCACGAGCACGACCGTCGCAGACGCGCCCTCCGCCGCGACCGACGGGTTCGAGGACCAGGGCATCTGCGAGAAGTGCGGGTCGCTCCATCGCGATCTCGCCGCGTTTAACGGGCAACTGCTCTGCGTCGACTGTCGCGACATCTGACGCGGCGTCGCCGGCGAGTGGAACCGGCGACCACGGCGGCGGTGCCGGGTACCGGGGCAACGCCTTTCCTCCACCCGACCGAACGACGGAGGGAGTACCCGAACCGATGGTGATCAGTGCCCCGACGACCGCGGACGCCGACGACGTCGTGGACCTGTGGGTGACCCTCGCTCACGGCCAGCGGGCGTACGACTCCCACATCGTCCCCGAGAGCAACCGCTCGGCCGTCCGGGAGTCGGTGCTCCGCCACATCGTCGCCGACGAACTCCTCGTGGCCCGCGAGGACGGCGATCTGGCCGGGTTCGTCATGTTCACCGTCGAGTCGGGCCAGTACGACCAGGACGTCCGGCGCGGCGTCGTCCAGAACCTCTACGTCGCCCCGGACCACCGGAATCGCGGCATCGGAACCGAACTGTTGACCGCCGCGGAGGCGGCCCTCGACGAACACGGCGTCGACCGCATCGCGCTCGACGTGATGGCGTCGAACGACGACGCCCGCCGGTTCTACCGCCGGCACGGCTACACCCCCCACCGCGTCGAACTCGAAAAGTCGCCCGAAAGCGATACTCACTAAACGGTGTGTGCGCTACCTCGGGTAGCGCCAGGGGAGCTTGGGTGGTTCAAGCACTCGACTTGTAATCGAGAGTTCGAGGGTTCAAATCCCTCCCCTGGCTCTCCCTTGGCGAACGGACGTGAGCGAAGAAGTGTCGTCGGTGAAACTCATTACTCGGCCGGAGCGACCCGCTCGAACGGACGACGCTTCAGCCGTCGTCTTCCATCTCGTCGGCGGCCTTCGACCCGCTCTCCTCGACCCGGTCGCCGACCTCCTCGCTGCCCTCCTCGATGCGGTCGGCGGCCTGCTGTGCGGTCTCCTCGGTTCGCTCCGATATCTTCTGGCCCGTCTCGCGGATGGTATCGGCCGTACTGCCGGCCATCTCCTCCGTCCGGTGGGCGGCCTCGCCGGAGCTGGCCTGCATGCCCCCGCCGCCCATCTGCCCGCCCGACCCGGACCGTTTGCCGAGCGCGTACCCGACCGCGGCGAACGCGACGCCGACGATGAGCATCGGGAGGACGCCCCCGCCGCCGCTGCTGCCGCTCGATTGCTGGTGGCTGGCGCTCTGCTTCGGCTCTTCCTCGTAGTCGACGTGTTCGTCGTGGGACTCGTACACGATCCCCCTGACCGCGTCCACGAGCAGTTTGCTCATCGTCTCCATCGAGTCGGACGTCTGCTCCGTCTCTTTTGAGGAACTCTGTAACATCGGGAGTCACCTGTCGTAGGTGCGAAGGCCGAAAGAGGATTCGTCCTGCATATGCAGGGGACCGGTCGCGGTCCGGACAGTTTCACTTTCACTCCGCCCGTGGCTGGCCGTTTAGTTGCCAGTCGCTCTCCGTTCGGGTACGGATGGGTACCAGCGTCGAGAGCCCCGCGGCGACCGTCGATCGGTGGCGGACCCGCGGCCGGACGACGATAGTGCTGGAGACGAACGACGACGGCGAGTGGCGCGCGAGCCAGGAGGGCGTCTCCGTCGAGGGGCGCGGCGACTCCGCCGCGTCGGCGGCGGCGAACTACTGCCGGCGACTGGAGGGGCGGGATGAGTAGGTCCCGCGGCGCGACGCCGCGGGTGCGCTACCGGTGTTGCGCCTGCGCGTTCGAGTTCGTCCCCCCGACGCCCGGTGCGGCACCGTGCCCGCGCTGCCAGGCGGTCGGCGGCCACGAGGAGATAGCGACCGTCCGGCCGGGAGGCGGATACGGTGTCGACTGACGAGGGCCGGATCCGCGAGCGACTCGCGGTGGACTACCGGATAGCGTGCCCGGAGGGACACACCAGCCTCGAACCGGCCCGGACGACGGCGACGGCGTACTGCCGGACGTGCCGCCGGTCCTACGACTTCGACGAACTCGTCGACCGGCGGGACGGCGGTGGCTCGCGAGGGGGCTGACGATCCGGTCGCGTCGGTCGGTCAGTTTCACTCCGTCGGACCGCCCTTATGGTGGTCCGGCACGTAACCACTGGTATGAGTGAAACAGAACCCGACGACCTGCCGGACTCCGACGAGGAGTGGCGCGAGCGACTCACCGACGAGGAGTACCGCATCCTGCGCGAGAGCGGGACCGAACCCCGCTTCAGCAGCGACCTCGTCGACGTGAAGGAGGACGGGAAGTTCACCTGCGCGGCCTGCGGGACGGTCCTGTTCGAGAGCGACGAGAAGTTCGAGTCGGAGACCGGCTGGCCGAGTTTCTGGGACGTGTACGACGAGGGCGCGGTCGAGACGCGCCGCGACACGAGCCACGGGATGGACCGGACCGAAGTCGTCTGCGCCAACTGCGAGGGCCACCTCGGCCACGTGTTCGACGACGGCCCGGAGCCGACCGGCAAGCGGTACTGCATCAACGGCGCGGCGCTCGACTTCGAGGAGAAGTCGTAGGCCGCCCCCGGTGGCGGCCGCGCTCGCTTCGACCCGATTCAGGCGTAGCTCCGCTCCAGGTACTCCAGTATCTTCTCTGACTCGGCCATGGTGACGCCGCGGTCCTCGTCGACGAGGACCGGCACCCCGCGCTGGCCGGAGACGCGCTTGACCTCGTCGCGCTTCGAGTGGAGGCCCTCGACCCACTCGCTCTCGTACTCCAGGTCGAGTTCCTGGAGCCGTTCGTGGACCTTCTCGCAGTACGGACAGCCGTCCAACTCGTAGAGCGTGAAGCTCATGGTGATATCATCGGACGGGAGTGGAAAGGGGTTTTCGGCGATCCGTCAACAGCCGAGGTGGCGCGTGCGGTCGTGCGTGTCCGAGCGATAGCGAGGACCGCACGTCGAATCCGCGCGAGGGATGAGCACCGAAGCGAACGCAGTGAGCGAGGCGCGCAATCGGGTGGGGAGGCGTGTGGCGTTTTGCGGTGTTGTCCTGGTGGATCGAAAGGGCGAGGGTCGCTCGCGCCGGCGGGCACGCGCTCGTCGGCAGGGTTCCCGCGAACGGAGTGAGCGGGATGCCGACGAGCGTGCGCGAGCGGGCCGAGGGCTTTCCTCTGTCATTAAATTCGGTGACTCGTGGAGAGCGGGTCGAGGGCTTTCTGGACATCGTCTTCGACCGTAGTGCGAAGGAGCAAGGAAAGCCCTCGGCCCGATCGACTCGCGCGACTCGTTGCGCTCCTCGTTCGCTCCGCTCACTCCGGTGCTTACTTCGCCGTGCTTCGTCGACCGAACCTCGCCCTTTCGATCCACCAGGACGGCACCGCACGACAGCCTCGAACCTCCCCAGCCGATTCGTTCACTCGCTTCGCTCGCTCACTCATCCCTCGCGTGGATTCATCGTGCGGCCTCCACTGTCGTTCCGGCACGCACGACCGCACGCGCCAAATTGTACTGGACGGAATGGTAAGAGATGGTAGATGATGGAATTCTCTGGCAAATGACGGTAGCAAATGCCACTAGCCAGACAGTCGCACGTCAAGAAAAAGTCGAATCGCGAAAGTCGCAGGTCGAGAACCGGGCGCTATTCGTACAGCCAGGTCTCGTCGGCCTGTTCCCAGTCGACGAGTTCGTCCTCGTCGAAGAACAGGTCGATCTCTCGCTCGTTGGAGCCCTCGTCCTCGTGGTCGGAGCCGTGGATGACGTTGCGACCCAGGTCGAGGCCGAAGTCGCCGCGGATGGTGCCGGGCGCGGACTCGGCGGGGTCGGTCTCGCCCATCATGCGGCGGACCTGTCGGATGGCGTCCTGGCCCTCCCAGACCATCGCGAAGACGGGTCCGGAGGTGATGAACTCGACGAGGCCCTCGAAGAAGGGCTTGCCCTCGTGTTCACCGTAGTGTTCCTCGGCCAGGTCCTGGTCGATCTGCATGAACTTCCCGCCGACCATCTTGAGGCCGCGGTCCTCGAGTCGGCCGACGATTTCGCCGATGAGACCGCGCTGGACGCCGTCGGGTTTGACCATCACGAACGTGCGCTCGCGGTCCGCCATCAGGCCTCGGCCTCCTCGGTCTCCTCTTCGTCCTCGGACTCCTCGGCGGCCTCCGCTTCGTCGCCCTCGGACTCCGCTTCAGACTCGTCTTCGGCGGCCTCGTCGGACTCGACGTCCTCGGAGCCGGCGGCCTCGTCCTCGTCGGGGTCGACGGAGTCGGACTCCTCGACCGCTTCGGCGGCGTCCTCGGCGGTGGTGGTCTCGACGTCCTCGCCCTCGACCTCGACGTCCTGGCCGGGTTCGGACTCGGTCGTCTCCGAGTCGGCGACGGCGGTCTCGGCTTCCGCGGGGCCGCCCTCGCGCTGTCCCGCTTCGGTCCACTCCAGATTGCGCGCCTCGCGACCGAGGTCGGCGTTCTTCTCGCACTTCGACGAGCAGAAGTGGACGGTCGATCCGTCGGTGCGGACGAACATCGTCCCGGTGCCCGGTTCGATGTCCGCGCCGCAGTAGTCACACTCTCGCGTTCGGGGCATCGTTACTGACCTCCGATGGTGTCCGCCTCGCGAGCGGTCTCGCGGAGCTGGAGCACGTCGCCCTCGCGGACGGGACCGAGGACGTTGCGAGTGATGATACGGCCCTGGTTCGAACCCTCCCGGATGCGGCACTTGACCTGCATGGCCTCGCCGTGCATCCCGGTGCGGCCCACGACCTCGATGACCTCGGCGGGCGTGGAGCCTCCGTCTTCGGATTCCTCAGCAGACATCGTCGATCACTTACCGGAGTTCCTCGACCTTGTCGGCGATGTCCTGGACGTCCTCCTCCGCCTCGCCGGCGTCGGTGACGGCCGCGGCAGCGCTGCCGACTTCGAGGCCGGCGGCGTGACCGACGTCGTCCTGGGACTCGACGAAGAGGAAGGGGACTCCCTTCTCGTCGGCCAGCTCGGGGATGTGCATGACGATCTCCTCGGGCTGGACGTCCTCGGCGACGACGACGAGTTCGGCGTTGCCGCGCTCGATGGCCTTGGTCGATTCGTTCGTACCTTTCTTTACCGTCCCTGTGTCCCGTGCGACCTCGAGGGCCTCGAGGGCGTCCTCAGCGAGGTCGGCCGGAACGTCGAAATCTACGTATACTGGCATTGGTGGATCACCTCCTGCGCACGGGCTCGGGCTCCCCCGCCAGTGCGAGAGCGCGGTTGTCCGGGACCTCCACGTGATGAGTGCAGAGACCGGGGCGCGTTCCCGCCTCCGTCCGTCGCGGACGGCGTAGTCCTGAGAAGGCTGGGAGCTTCATCAACCCGGCGCAGGCTGTA
>CAZMGU010000037.1:0-20529 GCA_964565905.1 uncultured Halobacteriales archaeon | reverse complement strand
GGGGCGTGGCGAACGTCTTGTGGACGTTGTAGTGCATCACGTCGAACCCCATGTCGCCCGGGCGAGCGCGCCCGAGCAGCGCGTTGAGGTTCGCGCCGTCGTAGTACAGCAGGCCGCCGGCGTCGTGGACGACGTCGGCGATCCGCTCGATGTCGCGCTCGAACAGCCCCAGCGTGTTGGGGTTGGTGAGCATCAGCGCCGCGGTGTCCTCGCCCACCGCGGCGTCGAGGGCGTCGACGTCGACCCGGCCGTCCTCGTCGCTCGGGAGCGAGACCACGTCGTAGCCGGCCATCGCCGCGCTGGCGAAGTTGGTGCCGTGGGCCGACTCCGGGACGAGGACCCCGGTTCGCTCGTCGCCGTTCGCCTCGTGGTACGCCTTCGCGACGAGGATGCCGGCGAACTCGCCCGCCGCGCCGGCCGGCGGCTGGAGCGACACCGCGTCCATCCCGCCGATCCGCCCCAGGTAGTCCTGGAGCCCGTGCATCAGTTCGAGCGTCCCCTGGACCGTCCGGACGGGCCGGTCCGGGTGGACCGCCGCCTCCGGCCGGGCGGCCAGGTCCTCCGTCATCGGCGGGTTGTACTTCATCGTACAGGAACCGAGCGGGAACGGGCCGGACGTCACCCCGTAGTTCATCTGCGACAGGCGCGTGTAGTGGCGCGCGAGTTCCGGTTCCGAGAGGTCGGGGAGTTCCAGCGAGTCCCGCGTCAGGTCGTCGGGGAGCGGACTCTCGTCGTCTATCTCGACCTCCTTCGTGGACTTCTCGGAGAGCAACGGTTCGTACTCGTCGTCGCCGTCGTCGATCCAGCGAGCTTGATCGTATATCATCGCGCCACCTCCCGGAAGGCCTCGACGAAGCCGTCGGTGGCGTGCTCCGTCGTCTCCGTCGCACACACCTGCACGAGGTGCTCGCCCACGGCGTGGACGGCGTACCCCTCGGCGGCCAGGTCCGCGCGGATGGCCTCGGCCGGCTGGTCGGTCCGGGCGACGAACTCCCGGAAGTGGTGTCGGTCGTGGACCGGTGCTTTCACGCCCGAGATAGCGTCGAGTCGGTCCGCCACGTCGCGCGCCCGCGTGACGCACGTCTCGGCCAGGTCGACCAGTCCGTCGGGGCCGAGCCACGCCGCGTGGATGGCCGTCCGGAGCGCGACCCACGCCTGATTCGTACAGATGTTCGACGTCGCGCGCTCGCGACGGATGTGCTGTTCGCGGGTCTGGAGCGTCAGCGTGTAGGCCCGCCGGCCCGACGCGTCGTCGCTCGCCCCGACAAGCCGACCGGGGACCTGCCGGAGGTACTCTTCGCGCGTGACGAACATACCCAGGCCCATCCCGTAGGCCGTCCCCGTTCCCAGCGTGCTCGCGTCGCCGACGACGACGTCCGCGCCGACGCTCGCCGGTTCCTGCAACAGGGCGAGCGCGACCGGGTCGGAACCCAGACAGAACAGGGCGTCGTGGTCGTGGGCGACGTCGCCGACGTCCGAGAGGCCCTCCTCGATAATACCCCGGACCGTCGGGTTCTCCGCGTACACCATCGCCACGCCGTCGTCCATCGCCTCGCGGAGGCCCTCGACGTCGACGTTCCCGTCGTCCACCGGGTAGGACTCGACCTGAATCCCGGGCCCCGTCGCGTAGTTCTCCAGCACGTCCCTCTTCCCCTCGCGGAGTAGTTCGGGCACCAGCACCGTGTCGCCGGAGACGCTGCGGACGCGCTGGGAGAGCGTCGCCGCCTCGCCCAGCGCCGTCGCCGCGTCGTACGTCGAGCAGTTGGCGACGTCGAGGCCGGTCAACTCCACCAGCATCGACTGGAACTCGAACAGCGCCTGCAGGAACCCCTGTGCGACCTCCGGCTGGTACTGCGTGTAGGACGTGAGAAACTCCGACCGGCCGGCGAGGTCGTCAACCACCGACGGGACGTAGTGGTCGTAGTGGCCCCGCCCCAGAAACTCGGTCAGGTCGTCGTTGCGCCCGAGCATCCGTTCGACGTGGCGCCTCGTCTCCCGCTCCGAGCGAGTCGGAATGCCGAACGACCCGTCGAACCGGACGGACTCGGGGATGTCGAACAGGTCCTCCTCGCTCTCGACGCCGACGGCGTCCAGCATCGCCGCCGTCGTCTCGGGGGTGTGCGGCGCGTACGGACTCCCCTCAGACATGGTCTCCTCCCTGAAGGCTCATCGTTGGCGCGGGCTAACGGACCGGAGTATTTGACACTGCCCTTTCGATGCGTTCGTTTCTGAGGAGTAGTAAGTGGAGACGTCGACGTACTCGATTGCGAGAGACCCACTCGCCGTACTGTGAATCGTGACGTCGAAGGAAGCCCTCGGCCCGCTCACCACGAGTCCTTGCATACGGCAAAGGGAAGCCCTCGGCCCTCTCACCTCCCGCGACTCGCTGTGCGCTTCGCTCACTCCGTTCGCTGTAGTGCTTGCGTCGTCGGGGTTCGGTGAGAGGGCCTCGCCCTTCCATTCCGCCAGGAGAGCAATCTCTCCTGAGCCTTGCGCTCACTTCGTTCGTGCAAGACCCCAGATCCGCACCGCAGGCAGCCCTGCCCTTCCCCGGGTCGTGCGGCCTCGGCCCGTCCGGGCCTCGGCCCGCACTCCCGGCCGACCAGTCGGTCACAATTTCGCTTATCGAAGAATCGGCGTCCGCGCCGGTCGCTACTCTATCTGGTCGCGGTAGTCGTCAGGCGAGAGCAGGTCGTCGAGTTCGCTCTGGTCGGCCAGTTCCACCTCGACCATCCAGCCGTCGCCGTAGGGGTCCTCGTTGACCAGTTCCGGCCGGTCGACCAGGTCGTCGTTGGTCGCCGTGACGGACCCCGAGACGGGGGCGTACACGTCCGAGACGGCCTTGATCGACTCGACGACGCCGAAGTCGTCGCCGGCAGTCAGGTCGTCGCCCGCGGCGGGCAACTCGACGAACACGACGTCGCCGAGTTCGTCCTGCGCGAACTCGGAGATACCGACGCGGACCGTGTCGCCGTCCCTGTGGACCCACTCGTGTGATTCGAGGTACAGACGGTCGTCGGGAACGTCGAAGCTCATCTGTCGAGAAATGGGGTCGCCCGGGTACGTGCCTTCTTCGGTTCGCCGCGGACGACGACACGGACTTTCCTGCCCGGTTCGGCGTACTCGGCCGGGAGGTACGCGAGAGCTATCGGTTCGCCCAGCGTCGGGCTCATCGTCCCGCTGGTGACGTGCCCGAGGGCCTCGCCGTCGGCGTCGGTCACCTCGTACCCCTCGCGCGGCACGCCCCGGTCGATGAGCGACAGGCCGACGAGTTTCTCGGCGGGCCCCTCGGCGTCGACGCCCTCCAGCGCGTCGCGCCCGACGAACTCGGTGTCGAGTTTGACGACGAAACCGATACCCGTCTCGTAGGGGTTCCGGGGTTCGTCCTCGGGGTGGAAGTCCTGGCCGGAGAGGAGGAAGCCCATCTCCAGGCGGAGGGTGTCGCGGGCGCCCAGGCCACACGGCGGGCAGTCCAGCGCGTCCCACACCATCGGTGCGTCGTCCCACGGACAGACGAGTTCGAACCCGTCCTCGCCGGTGTAGCCCGTGCGCGCAACGAGCGTCTCCGCGCCGGCGACCGCCCCCGCTGCGACGTCGAACCGGGAGAGGTCCCGGAGTTCGACGTCCGTCTCCCCGGCCAGCAGGTCCTCGGCGTCGGGCCCCTGCAGGGCCAGCATCGCGTACCGGTTCGTCCGGTTCTCCACATCGGCTTCCAGCCCCCAGTCGTCGCGGTGGGAGCGCCACCGATCGGCCATCGCCTCGTCGTGGCCCGCATTGGGGACGAACAGGTAGTCGCCGTCGGCCGATTCGGGGAGCCGGTACACCACCGTGTCGTCGAGCAGAACCCCGTCGTCGCGCGGGACGCCGGCGTAGTGGGCCTCGCCCGGGTCCAGTTCCGTCACGTCGTTCGTGGTCAGGAGCTGGGTCAGTCTGGCCGCGTCCGGCCCCGAGACGACGACTTCGCCCATGTGCGAGACGTCGAACTTGCCGGCCGACTCCCGGACGGCGGCGTGTTCCGCCCGGATGGACTCGAACTCGACTGGCATCTCCCACCCGCCGAAGTCGGTGAAACTGGCATCGGCCCGCTCGTGTGGGTCGGCGAGCGGGGAAGAACGGAGACTCATGTGCGTCGAATGGCCTGCTGCGGCCTTACGTGTTGCCACGACGGCCGAAACTGGCCGGTACGCGGCCAACTAATAAACTATATATCGCGATAGCAAATCCCCGAATTTTCGAGGGGCCCGGCCTCTCCGTCGGAAGCGTAGAAATCCGGCGTCTTACCCGCCGATGCGGCAGATATTTGGACCGAAAACGACGGAGACGGGCGGTCGGATCGGGAGTTGGCCCGGGGAACCGGCCTTCCCGGCCGGGTCGGAGCGGCCGACGCGTCCGGCGTTCGGACGGTTCTGCCGGCACGCGTGACTTTAGGCGACGGGCCGAGGAGGTCGACGTATGGCGACGGAACGAGACGAGGGGGCGGACGTCCTCGACCCCTTCCGGCAGTTCTTCGCGCTGGAGGGCGACGTCGTCGTGCTCTCGCTCGCGATGCTCGCCTTCAGCCTCTCCTTCCAGATGACGGGTCGGTACGTCCCGGAGTATCTCCGCGTACTCGGCGCGGGCGCGGGCGTCATCGGCCTCTACGGGAGCGTCGGGAACCTGATTGGGGCGCTGTACCCCTACCCGGGCGGCGCGCTCTCGGACCGGATCGGTTCCCGTCTCGCGCTGACGGCGTTCGGGACGGTGGCGACGGTGGGGTTCCTGCTCTGGTACGTCGCGCCGCTGGCCCCGCCGATAGCGCTGCCCGTCGTCCGTCTGGACCTCCCGCTGCTCGGCGTCGTCGAGGGCGGCGGCACGGTCGGGCCGTGGGTGTGGCTGTTCGTCGGCCTCTTCCTCACCCAGGCCTGGAAGTCGTTCGGCCTCGGGGCGACGTTCGCCGTCGTCAAGCAGAGCACCGACCCGGAACACCTGGCGATGGGCTTCGCCAGCACGGAGGTGTTCCGCCGGATCGGATTCCTCGTCGGACCGCTCATCGCCGCCGCGCTGCTGGCGATCACCGCCACGTTCGTCGCTGGCTTCCGGTACGTCCTGCTGGTCGCCGTCGGATTCGGGGCCGTCGCCACCGTCGCCCAGCACGTCCTCTACGACGCGAGCGAGGACACCGTCGGGAAATCGTTCGCCGGCGTCGGCCGCATCGTCGACGACCTGCGGGCGTTCCCGGCCACGCTGCGTCCGTTGCTCGTTGCGGACACGCTCGTCCGGTTCGCCAACGGCATGGTGTACGTCTTCTTCATCATCGTCGTCACCGACTTCCTCGCCGTCGGCTTCACCGGGTTCGGGGTGACGCTGCGACCCGACGCCTACTTCGGCGTCCTGCTCGGCGTCGAAATGGTCGTCGCGCTCCTGACGATGGTGCCGACGGCGAAACTGGCCGAGTACACCGGCCTGAAACCGGTGGTGGCCCTCGGATTCGCGGTGTACGCCGTCTTCCCGCTACTACTGATACTCGCGCCCGCCGACGAGTGGGTGCTCGCGCTCCTGTTCGCGTTCTCCGGGCTTCGCTTCGCCGGCCTCCCGGCGCACAAGGCGCTCATCGTCGGCCCCGCCGAGCGCGACGCGGGCGGGCGCGTCACTGGCACCTACTACCTGCTCCGCAACGTCGTCGTGATCCCCAGTGCCGCCCTGGGCGGGTGGCTCTACGGGAGCGAGTGGACGGTCGAACTCGACGGGTTCGCGCTCGCCGCCGGCCCGACGCTGGCGTTCGCCGTCGCCTCGGCCGTCGGTATCGCCGGCGTCGCCTACTTTCTCGTCTTCGGCCGGGAGTTCGAACCGTACGAACGCGCCGGCTGACCGGTCCGTCACCGCCGTCGGCCCGAGGCCGGGACCGAAAGTGGCTAACTTCCCGCGACTGGGACGGACGTATGGACCTCTTTCGTCGACTCCGCGGGTCGGGCGGGGAACCCCGCGTCGGCCTGTTCGTCGACGGGCCGAACGTGTTGCGCTCGGAGTTCGACGTCGACTTCGACGACCTGCGGGCCGTCGCCGGGGAGCACGGCCGCCTCGCCATCGCCCGACTCTACCTCGACGAGCACGCCACGCCGAACCTGATCAAGGCCGCCGAGGCCAGGGGGTTCGAGGTGGTGACGACGAGCGGCGACGTCGACGTGAGACTCGCCGTCGACGCCACCGCGGCGGCCGCCGAGGACCGCATCGACGTCCTCGCCGTCGCATCGCGGGACACGGACTTCAAACCGGTCCTGGAGGCGGCCGCGGCCGACGGCGTCCACACCCTCGCCATCGCTCCGGGTGAGTACGGCCGGTCCGACGCGTTGCGGAAGGCCGCCCAGGACTCGGTGACGCTGGGCGAGTAGGACCGGTCCCGTGGCGGGGACGCGAACCGTTTTTCCCCTCGCCAGCCCCACGTCCGCCCATGAACGACGTACTCGACACGCCGGTGCTGGACAACCACTTGCACCTCGACCCGGTGAACGGCCGGGGCGTCGAGGCGGCCGCGGAGTTCGCGGACCACGGCGGGACCCACCTGTTCGTGCTCAACAAGCCGTCCTGGTCGCTCGTCGAGGCGGCGACGGAGGAGTCGACGTTCCGCGAGTGTTTCGACCTCACCGTCGAGGTGACCGACGCGGCCGACGACGTCCTCGACGGCCGGGCCTGGCCGGTGCTGGGCGTCCACCCCGCGCTGATATCGAAACTCGTCGACGACGGCTACTCGCCCGCGGAGGCCCGCGATATCATGCAGGCTGGCCTCGACGTCGCCGCCGAGTACGTCGCCGAGGGTCCCGCGCTCGCCATCAAGTCGGGCCGCCCGCACTACGACGTCGACGACGCGGTGTGGGACGCCTCGAACGAGGTGATGCGCCACGCCTTCGACCTGGCCGGCGAGGTTGGCTGTGCCGTCCAGCTACACACCGAGGGCGGGGAGGAGTTCACCGACGTCGTCGAGTGGGCCGAAGAGGAGGGGTTGCCGCACGAGCGCGTGGTCAAACACTACGCCGGCGGCCGCCTCCGCGGACCCGTCCGGAGCGTCATCTCGAACCGCGAAGACCTCGAACTCGCCGTCGAGGAGGGCGGCCCGTTCCTGATGGAGACCGATTACATCGACGACCCGGACCGGCCCGGTGCCGTGCTCGGGCCGAAGACGGTCCCCCGGCGGGTCCGGTGGATGCTGGAGGAGGGGTGGGACGACGCCGTCCGGACCGCCCACGTCGAGACGCCGGCGCGGGTGTACGGCGTCGACACCGAGGCGACGCTGGACGGGAGCGTCCGATAGGGACGGACGTGAGTCGGCGCTCCGTTCGCGCATGCGGACGGCATCCCCGTGGCGCGGAACCGTAGCTAGTCGGTAGCCATCGCCGGTGGAGGTCGCAACTCGCCTTTTCCCCAGGCGGTACCTAAGACGGAAACACGCGACGCATGAGTGACGACGGGGACCTCGCCGAAGCGAGCGCCGAACGGGTCAGGGACTACACCGAGGACCTCGAGTCCGCGCTGAGTCGACCCGGAGAGAACCGGGTCAAGCGGTGGATCCTGATCGAGGGACAGCGGTGGATCGTGACGGGCGCGCTGCTCCTCGCGGTGTTCGCGCTCCTGCTCACGCTCTCCCTGCTCCGGCCCGGGCCCGTGTTACAGTTGCTCACCGAGACGAACACGGTGAAGACGCTGTTCAACACGCTCCTCAGCGGGGTCATCCTGCTCGTCTCCATCGTCGTCTCCATCAACTCGGTGGTCCTCTCCGACGAGATAGCCGACATCGAGGGCCAGGAGGAACGGACGCAGGCCTCGCTCGACTTCCGCCGGCGCGTCGAGGAGTACATCGAGTCGGACGTGACGCCGGCTCGACCGGCGGAGTTCGTCCGCGTCGTCCTCTACACCATCCTCGACCAGATGAACGAACTGCAGGAGGTCGCCGCGGATTCGGGGAACGAGGAGTTCCAGGCGCGCCTGGAGGAACTCGGGGACAAGATAGCGACCGACGTCGAACAGGCCCGTGAAATCGTCGGCGACGCCGAGTTCGGCACCTTCCGGGTCCTCCTCGCCGGCCTGAACTACGACTACGCCGGCCAGTTGCACGCCGTCCGCTACCTCGAACAGACCCACGGGGACGACCTTTCAGCGGAGGAACGTGAGGTCATCGACCAGCTCATCGACTCGCTCGTCTTCTTCACCACCGGGAAGGAGTACTTCAAGTCGCTGTACTACAAGCGGGAACTGGCCAAACTGTCCAGCCGACTGCTGTACGTCTCGCTCCCGGTCATCGTGTTCATCTCCTACGTGTTGCTCGCGGTCGACGCGGGGCAGTTCCCCGACACCTGGGTGTTCGGCATCCCGCCGTTCGTGCTATTCGTGACCGTCGCGTACACCGTGGCCCTCGCGCCCTACGTCGTCCTCACGGCGTACATCCTCAGGGCCGCGACCATCTCGCTCCGGACGCTCGCCGCCGGCCCGTTCATCCTCCAGCGGGGGAGCGACACCGAGCGACTCGACTTCGAGGACTACGACGACGAGCTAGAGTGGCAGAGCGAGCGGGCGAGCGACGACTGACGGCGGCGTCCGCGCCGGCCGTCTCAGGACCGCCAGTAACCGCTCGTCAGGAGGACGAGCACCGGGAATATCTCCAGGCGACCGATCCACATGAGAAACACCATGAACAGTTTCGACGTGGCCGGGAAGTCCAGGTAGCTGTTCATCGGACCGACCGCGCCGAACCCGGGGCCGACGTTGCCCAGCGTCGCCGCGACGGCCGACATCGTCTCGAAGACCGTGACGTCATAGCCGACCCGCGCCGTATCGAACAGCACGAGCGCGACGCTGACGAAGAAGATGACGACGTACAGCAGCGTAAAGGCGTAGATGCCGCGGACCGCACGCTCGTCGAGGGCACGGCCGCCGAGGCGGACCGGGGTGACCGCCTCGGGGTGGATGGCGTTGAACAGTTCCCGGCGGAGGCTCTTGAGGATGACCAGCCAGCGCACTATCTTGATCGCACCGCCGGTCGACCCGGCGGAACCGCCGACGAACATGGCGAACAGGAGCAGGTACTGGGCGGTACCGCTCCACGCGTTGAAGTCCATCGAGGCGTACCCCGTCGTCGTCACGATGGAGACTACCTGGAAGGTGGCGTGGCGGACGGCCGGTTCCAGTTCGCCGGCCAGCGGCGCGGCAGCGTCCGGTACCGAGTCGAGGCCAGCGCCGAGTCCGGCGTACAGCAATCCCGCGACGACGGCCGAGAGGACGGCGAGGACGCCGGCGTAGAACCGGAACTCGTCGTCGCCGGAGAGGGCCCCGCGTTCGCCGCCGAGCGCCCGCCACACGAGCGCGAAGTTCGTCCCGGCGACGACCATGAAGGGGATGATCACCCACTGGACGGCGGCCGAGAAGGCCGCGATGCTGTCGGCGGCCGGCGAGAACCCGCCGGTCGGCATCGTCGTCAGCGGGTGGGCGACGGCGTTGTACAGCGTCATCTCCGGGGCGAACCCGGCGAGGTGGAGGCCGTACAGCAGGAGGAACTCCAGGACGGTGAAGCCGAGGTACGCCAGCCAGAGGGCCCGGGCTGTCTCCGCGATGCGTGGCGTGAGTTTCTCGATACCCGGGCCCGGTGCCTCCGCGTCCATCAACTGGGCGCCACCGATCGAGAGTTCGGGCAGGATGGCCACCGCGAGGACGACGATGCCCATGCCGCCCAGCCACTGGGTCATCTGCCGCCAGAGGAGCAGCGCGTGGGAGTGGCGGTCGAACCCTATCTCGCCCATCACCGTCGCTCCCGTCGTGGTGAACCCGGACATCGACTCGAACGTCGCGTTGACCGGGTGCGCGAGCGTCGACTCGGTCCCCCACCCGCCCACGAGGTACGGAATCGTCCCGACGAGGGCGACGGCGAGCCACGTCAGCGCGACCATCAGGAACGCCTCGCGGGACCCCAGGTCCGGGTCGTCGGCTAGCTGTTCGAGGCCGAACCCGAGGGCGACGGTGACGGCGATGGCGACGACGAACGTCACGACCCCCTCGCCGTAGTACAGGGCGACGAGGAGCGGGAACGCCATCGGGACGGCGAGGTACTTGACCACCGTACCGACCAGACTCGTGGCCGAGCGCCAGTCCACTCTGAGCGTCATGTTAGAGCATGCTGGTCGCCTCGGCGACGACGTCCGAGTCGACGAACAGGACGACGTGGTCGCCCGCCTCGACGACGGTGTCCCCGCGTGGGATGACGAACGCCCCGTCCCTGGTTATCGCACCGACGACGACGCCCGACGGGAGGTCGGGGACCGACTCGCGGATGGGGCGGCCGACGAGGACGCTCCCCGCGTCGACCTCTATCTCGACGACTTCGGCCCGGTCGCTCTCGACGAGCGCGACGTTCTCGGCCTGGCGCTCGCGCGTGAAGCGGGTTATCTCCTCCGCCGTCGCCTCCCGCGGGTTGACGGCGACGTCGACGCCGACCGCCTCGAACAGTTCGACGTAGTCGCCGTCGTCGACGACGGCGACGGCCCGCTCGACGCCCAGGCGCTTCGCGAGCAGGCAGGCGAGCAGGTTCTTCTCGTCGTTGTCCAGCGCCGCAACGACGACCTGGGCGTCGTCGACGTGCTCCCGTTCCAGGAACTCCCGGTCGGTCGCGTCGCTCTCGAGCACCGTCGACCCCGGCAGGTCCTCGGCCAGCGCGCGGGCGCGTTCGGGGTCGCGTTCGATGAGGCGCGGCGCGAGCCCCTGGGATTCGAGCAGGCGAGCGGTGTGGTAGCCGATGTCGCTCCCGCCGATGACGAGGACGTCGCTGGCACCGGTGGCCCCGGGTGCGACGGCGGCGGCGAACTCCCGGACGCTCTCCCGGGATCCGATGACGACGACGTCGTCGCCGGCCGCTATCACCGTCTCGCCGGTCGGGATGACCACGTCGTCGTCGCGTATCAGGGCGGCGAACGTCAGCGAGTCGAAGCGGTCGGCCTCGCTGACCGTCTGGTCGGCGACGGGGCTCTCCGGGTCTATCTCGAACTCGGCCATGTGGACCGCGCCGTCCGCGAACGTCTCGACGTCGCGGGCCGCCGGCAGTCCGACGACGCGGACGATGGTCTGGGCGGTGAGGAGGTTCGTCCCGACCATGAAGTCGACGCCGAAGGCGTCCTCGGCGTGGTCCCACGTGTCGAGGAACTTGGTGTTTTTCACCCGGGCGATGGTGAAACAGTCGTCGGCGACGGTCCGCGCCGTCCCGCAGGTGACGATGTTGGTCTCGTCGTCGTCCGTGCTCGCGATCAGGATGTCGGCCTCCCCGACGCCGGCCTCCTCCAGCGTCGCGAGCGACGCGCCGTCACCCTCGACGGCGAGGACGTCGACCTCGTACTGGAGCGCCTCCACCCGGTCGCGGTCAACGTCGACGACGACCACCTCGTGACTGTCGGAGAGGCTCTCGGCGATGTTGGATCCCACCTGGCCCGCGCCGACTATCACGACGCGCACGATGGACCCACCCGGTTCGTCATGGAGCGAAGGTTTCCGCCGGTTCGTGTAAAACTCTCGGTATCGGTCCGGTCGGGAGCGATGGCGTCGGGCCGTGCGTCTCAGGCCTCGTCGGAGTGGGGCTCGTCGACGAACGCCGACAGTGCCGCCTCCGGATCCCCGCCCCGGCAGAGGATCGTCACGATGTCGTCTGGCTGGACCACCGTCCCGCCGTGGGGGGTCAGTACGCGGTCGTCTCGTTCGATCGCTATCACCAGGGAGTTCTCCTCGAGGATGCCGGAGCGGCCCGCGTCCGCCAGCGTCCTATCGACGATAGGCGCGTCCGACTGGACCGTCACGTCCACGACGCTCGCGTCGCCGGCGAGGCTGATGAAGTCGGTCGCGCCGTGAGTGGCGAGGTCACGCTTCGGTCCGAACGCGGCGTAGGGGCTGGTCGTCTCCGTCTGGACGAGGTCTTCGTCCTCGATGTCGATCCCGATCCGCGAGATGGCCCGCGAGATGCGCCTGAGGTCCTCGGTGTCCTCCCCGACGGCGAGGACGTGGAGGTTGCGACGGCCAGTCATCAGTTCGCGGACGTCGATGACGCCGGGGATGGCGCTCACCTCCTGTGCCAGGGTCTCCCGTTCCGATATCGGCGCGTTGCACATGTAGAGGTTCCTGAGGCGGCCGTCGGCCTGTTCGAAATCGACCATCGTCGTGTAGCCGCGGATGATGCCCCGTTCCTCGAGCTGGTCGATCCGGTTCCTGATCGTGCCCGGCGAGACGTTCACCTCCTCGGCGATGGCCGGCGCGGACGTGTTCCGCGCGTCGCGCATCAGTTCGAAGATGATCCGCCTGTCGATGTCGTCCAGCCGGTAATCCATGTCCGGAGTAGTGTTGGCCACCACTTTACACCGACGTTCCGCACCATTCCTCCTCGAACAATTTTCCACCACCTAATCTGCCGAACACTCAATTAAATATCTTCATATTCAGTATGGCAAAATACTGACGAAGAGATTATGTTTATTCGTCTCGATTCCCGTTGCATGGACAGCATCGTAACGGACGGGGATGTCGCGTGACGCTGCTCGAACACGTGCTGGTGCCGGTGGCGAGCGAGGCCGACGCGGAAGCCACGTGTACGGCACTGGAGCCGTTCCTGGACGACGTCGAGCGGGTCACGGCCGTCCACGTCGTCGAGAAGGGCGGCGGCGCGCCCGACAAGGCTCCGATCGAAAAGCGACGCGCCGACGCCGGGAAGTTCCTGGGCGTCGTCGAGAGGGAACTCGGGGAGTCGGTACCGGTCGACGGGCGGATAGCGTACGGCACGGACGTCGTCGCCACGCTCCTGGAGGAGGCCGCCACCGTCGGGGCGACGGGGTTCGCGTTCCGCCCCCGCGGCGGCAGCCGGATCGTCCGGTTGTTGACGGGCGACACGGCGACCAGACTCGTCACCGACGCCGAGATACCCGTCGTCTCGCTCCCGGATCCGGAGGAGGGCTAGAGACGATGGGGAGGCGGCGTAGACGGCCACGGAGGCGGTCGGCGTGAGCGACACCGAACTCGCCAAGGACCTCGGGCTGGTGTCGGCGATGACCATCGGCATCGGGACAATGATCGGGGCGGGCATCTTCGTCCTCCCGGGCGTCGCCGCCCGGGAGGCCGGCCCCATCGTCGTCCTCTCGTTCGTCGTCGGCGGCCTCGTCGCGATGGTGAACGCGCTCTCGGTGTCCGAACTCGGAACGGCGATGCCGAAGGCCGGCGGCGGCTACTACTACGTCAATCGGGCGCTCGGCCCCGTGTTCGGCTCCATCGCCGGGATGGGCGACTGGATGGGGCTGGCCTTCGCCTCGGCGTTCTACTGCATCGGCTTCGGCCAGTACCTCGCGACGCTCGCCCCGGTAGGGGGCGTCCTGTTCCTCAACGACATCCAGGTCGGCGCGCTACTCGCCGGCCTCGCGTTCGTCGGGGTCAACTACGTCGGTGCCAAGGAGACGGGCGGGATACAGACGGTCATCGTCTCGCTGTTGTTGGCCATCCTGACCGCCTTCGCGGTCGCCGGCTGGTTCTCCTTCGACTACGCGACGCTGGCCGGAAGCGACGGACTGACGCCGTTCGGTACGGGCGCTATCCTCCCGGGGACCGCACTGGTGTTCGTCTCCTTCCTGGGATACGCAAAGATCGCCACCGTCGCGGAGGAACTGAAGAACCCCGGCCGGAACCTCCCCATCGCCATCATCGGGAGCGTCGCGCTCGTCACCGTCCTCTACGCAATCCTCGTGACGCTGATGCTCGGCGTCGTTCCGTGGCCCGAACTCAGCCAGGACGCACCGGTCGCCCAGGCCGCGGAGATAGCGTTCCCGGCGTCGATCGGACCCGTCGGGGGCGTCGCTGCCGGGGCGGCGACGGTGATGACGCTCGGCGCGCTCCTGGCGACTGCCTCCTCGGCCAACGCGTCGATCCTCGCGTCGGCCCGGATCAACTTCGCGATGGGGCGGGACCGCATCGTCACCAACTGGCTCAACGAGATCCACCCGAACTACGCGACGCCGTACCGATCGATCCTCGTCACCGGCGCGCTGATCGTCGTCTTCGTCGCCCTGCTGGGACGGGACATCGAGGTACTCGCGAAGGCCGCGTCGGTGCTCCACCTGATCGTCTACGCGCTGATGAACGTCGCGCTGATCGTCTTTCGCGAGGCCGACCCCGACTACGATCCCGCGTTCACCGTCCCGTTCTATCCCGTGACGCCGCTCCTCGGGGCGGGCCTCTCGCTGGGACTGGTCGCGTTCATGGACGGGCGGGAGATAGCGCTGGCCGGGGCGTTCGTCGTCGTCGCAATCGCGTGGTACGCCGCCTACGCGCGCTCGCGAACCTCGCGGGAGGGCGTCCTCTCGGCGTACCTCCGGGCGAACGATCGACGCGTGCCCGATACGGTCGTCGGCGCGGCCGACGCCGTCGCCCCGAGCGGCGGCGACGGGCCGACGGTGATGGTGGCGCTGGCGAACCCGCGGACCGAAACCGCTCTCGTGACGCTCGCGGCGGCGCTGGCCGACGCCGGGGACGGCCGCGTCCTCGCGATGCACGTCGTCACCGTCCCCGACCAGACACCCCTCGACGCGGCGAGGAACGGGTCCGTCGACTCCGAGTCCGAACGACTGCTGGCGGAGGCCAAACGGGACGCGGAGGCGTTCGACGTCCCCATCGAGACGCGGACGATCATCTCACACCGCGGCCTCGCGGAGGTGTTCGACGCGGCCCGGACGGCCGGTGTGGACACCCTGATCGTGGGCCGTGGCGGGGGCCACCTCGCCGAGGGCCGCGCCGAGGGAACGGTCGACGAACTCGCACACGACCTGCCGGCCGACGTCCTCGTCCTCGACGGTACGCGGTTCGACCCCGAGCGGGTGCTGATCCCGACGGCGGGCGGGCACTCCTCGGACCTCTCCGCGGAGGTCGGAGTCGCACTGCGGGAGAGCACGGGGGCGACCGTCTCGCTGTTACACGTGGCCGACGACGAGGCCGAGGGTCGATCGTTCCTCTCGGAGTGGGCGGCCGAACACGGCCTGGGTGACGCCGAACTCCTGGTCGAAACCGGCGACGTGGAGTCCGCGATAGAGCGGGCGGCGCTGGACCACACGCTCCTCGTCGTCGGTGCCACGGAACGGGGACTCCTCTCCCGACTCGTCCGGGAGTCACCGGCCATCGAGGCGATAGACGAGACGGCCACGCCGGTCCTGCTGGCCGAGCGACCCCGGCGGCGGTCGATACGCGAACGACTGTTCGGTCGCCGCTGACCGGAGCGGGACGCGGCGGCGACGGCCCGAGCGGCCCGTCTCGGCCAGGACGAGACGGAACAGTTACGGTGAGACGTGACGAGAACTCGGACATGACACGGCCCGCCGGCGAGTCACGACCAGTCGATCCGCATCGACGAGGCGTCAGCCGTCGACGCGCGCGTCGCCGACAGGTCCCCGCCCACACCCCGGAGGCCCATGACTGACCTGTTCGAACGGGTCCTCCTGCCGGTCGCTGGCGACGAGGACGCGAGGGCCACGGTCCGCGCCGTCGCGCCGCACGCGGACGGGGAGATAATCGCCGTCCACGTCGTCGAGAAGGCCGGCGGTGCCCCGGACAAGGCGTCCGTCGAGCAACGTGAGCAGGAAGCCGAGGCCGCCTTCGACGTCCTCCGCGACGCGCTGGGCGACGTCGAGACCGAGATACGCTACGGGACGAACGTCGCGGACACCATCTTCGAGGCGGCCGACGACCACGACGTGAGCAGCATCGTCGTCACGCCCCGCGGGGGGAACCGGTTCGTCAGGCTCCTCACCGGCGACGTCGCGCTCACGCTGGTCACCGAGTCCGACCACCCCGTCGTCGTCCTGCCGGATCCGGACGAGGAGCAGGGTGATCAGACGTGAGAGGGGCTCCGACCACCGGAGCGGCGGTCGGTCGTCGGTCCCGCCGGCGCGACCACGGAGGCGATCGCGAGTGAGTGACGAGGAACTCGCCAAGGACCTGGGTCCGCTCGCCGCGCTCACCATCGGCGTCGGGACGATGATCGGTGCGGGCATCTTCGTGTTGCCCGGGGACGCAATCGAGAAGGCGGGGTCCCTGGCCGTCGCCTCGTTCGTGCTCGGCGGCGTCATCGCCATGTTCACCGCGCTGTCGGCGAGCGAACTCGGGACCGCCATGCCCCGGTCCGGGGGTGCCTACTACTACGTGAACCACGCGCTGGGACCGCTGTTCGGTTCCATCGCCGGGTGGGCCAACTGGATCGGCCTCGCCTTCGCGAGCGCGTTCTACATGTACGGGTTCGGTCGCTACATCGTCGCCATCTTCGGCCTCGGCGACGTGCTCGTCCTCGGTCCGGTCGCCGTCCAGACCGGGAAGATCATCGCCCTCGTCGGTGCCGCCTTCTTCACCGGGATCAACTACGTCGGGGCGAAGGAGACCGGTCGACTCCAGAACGTCATCGTCGTCCTCCTCGTGATCATCCTGGCCGCGTTCACCCTCGTCGGGACGTTCACCGCCGACCTGTCGAACCTCCCGCCGGGCAACGGGCTCGGGCCGATGATGGGAACGACCGGGCTGATCTTCGTCTCCTACCTCGGGTTCGTCCAGATAACGAGCGTCGCCGAGGAGATCAAAGAACCGGGGAAGAACCTCCCCCGGGCCGTCATCGGCAGCGTCGGCCTGGTGACGGTCATCTACGCGCTCGTCCTCCTAGTGATGAGCGCCGCCGTCCCGGCCGGGTTCGTCGCGGCGGTGTCCGCCGCCGGCGACATCGCCGTCGTCGAGGTCGGTGAGCGTATCCAGGGCGCGTTCATGGGCGGCGCGCTCCTGTTCGGCGGCCTCCTCGCGACCGCCTCCAGCGCCAACGCCTCCATCCTCGCCTCCTCGCGGATCAACTTCGCCATGGGCCGGGACCGCATCGTCAGCCCGAAACTCAACGAGATACACGAGCGGTTCGGGACGCCGTACCGCGCCATCGCGGTGACCGGCGGACTCATCCTCCTGTTCATCGTCGCCGGCGACATCGAGTTCCTCGCCAGCGTCGGGTCGGCGCTCCACCTGATCATCTACGGCCTCCTGAACGTCGCGCTGATCGTCATGCGCGTCGCGGACCCGGAGGAGTACGAACCCGACTTCCGGGTGCCGCTGTACCCCGCCGTCCCGATACTCGGCGCGGTGACCTCCTTCGCCCTCATCTACTACATCATCCCCGACGCCGTGCTCGTCAGCCTCGGCCTCGCGGGCGCGGCGGTGCTCTGGTACGCGTTCTACGCACGGACCCGGACCGAGAAACAGGGGATACTCTCCGAGTACGTCCTCGACCGGGCGGACCGGATGCCGGAACCCGCCGTCTCCGCGGCCGAGAGCGTCGCCCCCGACGGCGGAACATACCGGGTGATGGTGCCGCTTGCCAACCCCGAACACGAGCGGGAACTGATCGAACTCGCCAGCGCCATCGCCAAACAGCGCGGCGGGACGGTCGTCGCGACTCACGTCGTCACGGTGCCCGACCAGACGGCGCTCGCGGGAGCGGCCGACCGCGTCGGCGACCTCGACGCCGACTCCGAACGGCTCCTGGCGAACGCCCGCGAGGACGCCGAGACGCTCGGCGTTCCGGTGGAGACCCACACCATCGTCTCCCACCAGTCCTACGAGGCCATCTTCGACGCCGCGCGGACCTACGACGCCGACCTGGTCGTGATGGGGTGGGGCGAGGACTCCCACGGATCGCCCGGTCGGGCCGAGAGCGCGTTCGACGAGGTGACCCAGCCCGTTCCCTGTGACTTCCTCGCGCTCCGCAACCGCGGGCTGGACCCCTCGCGCGTCCTGGTCCCGACGGCGGGCGGCCCCGACTCCGACCTCTCGGCGACAGTCGCGCGCCTGCTCCAGCAGGAGTACGACTCCGAAGTCACCCTCCTCAACGTCGCCGACGACGACGCCGCCGGCGAGGCGTTCCTCGACGAGTGGGCCGCCGGCCACGGGCTCGAGGACGCCACCCTGCGCGTCGAGACGGGCGACGTCGAGTCGGCCATCGAACGGGCCGCCGGCGACGCCACCCTCCTGGTCATGGGTGCGACCGAGGAGGGACTGCTCCGCCGCCTCGTCTCGGGGACGCTCGTCATGGACGTCGTCGACGACGTGGACTGTTCGGTCCTGCTGGCCGAGAAACACCGGTCGCGCGGCCTGCTCGAACGCCTCCTGTAGACGGGCGGCGTCGCTTCCGGACCCCAGCGCCGGAGTCGAGTCCCCCCGTCACCCCGGGTCACGCGCAGTGACAGGGCCACGTTTTTCGCCTTCGGACGACTAGTTGACACATGGTCGACGAACGCTCACGTCGGTCCGTGTTGCGAGCCGCGGGAGTGACTGGCGCCGCCGCGATCGCCGGTTGCTCGTGGAACAACCCCGACGTCACCGGCGGCCACCTCTTCGTCGAGAACTTCCTCCCGGAGGACTACCGGACGGTCGTTTCGGTCGCCCAGGGTCGGAGCCGTGACGGCGAGGAGGTCGTCGAGGGGTACTACCGGATCCCGTCGGACCACGCGATCCAGTTCGAGGAGATACTGGAGGGCGGGGCGGCCCACACGATCACGGCGTACACTAGAGGTTCGTCGCCGGCGGACCGGACGACGGTGACCGTCCCGGCCTGCGGCGGCGAGAACGCCACGCGGGACGTGAGCGTCCGCGTCCGGGAGGACGGCACCGGCATCATCCCGTGGGAGTGCGACCAGGAGTACGAGCGGCGAGAACTGGAGTACGTCGACGCGACCGACTACCGCGTCGGGCCGCCGACGGAGGCCATGGAGTCGCCCGAGACGACCGGGAACGGGTCCTGACCGGCGTCAGTCGTCGGTCCGGTCCTCGGACGGTCCCGGGTCGCGTTCCTCGCCCGAGGTGATCATCCCCGTCGGCACCGAACCGGCTATCGCCCGGCGGGTGCGACTGCGGCGGTCGGACGGTTCGCCCCCCGGGTCCGGGGTCGGAACCCCCTCCCGCTCCGGGTGGGCCAGCCACGGGACGACGACGCGCGCGAACTCGTAGATGACGACGAGGACGAGCGGGCCGAGGAAGATGCCGTACCAGCCGAACAGCAGCGGTCCGACGACGTACGCGATCATCACCGCGCCCACGTGGAGGGTCCGACCGGAGACGTACGGCCGGAGCAACTGGTCCGGGATGTAGTCGACGACGACCGTCGAGACGACGGCGAACACCGCCGGGAACCACACCGTCGTCGGGTCGGTCACCAGCGAGTCCACCAGGAGAACGAGCGCGATGGGGACCCAGACCAGTTTCATTCCGATGACGGGGATGAGGCTCGCCGCGCCGGTGAGCAGACCGAGCAACACCGGTTCGGGAATCTGCACGGCCGGCGGCGCGACCACGTTCAGTATCGAGTAGACGACCGCACCGAGCAGTCCGGTCACCAGCGCGTTCAGGATGTTCCCGAAGTAGACGTTCTTCAGGTCGCGGTCGACGGCGACGAAGTAGGCGTCGAGCACGCCGCCCTCCGGCGCGAACGTGTCGTCGGCCCACGCGGCGATCCGGTGGTCGTCCCGCAGCAGGTAGAAGGTGATCACCAGGACGATGAACAGCTGGATGAAGACGTTGAACAGGAGGACGACCGACCCGACGAGCGTCCCGAAGACGTCACCGAGTCCGCCACCCCCGATGGCGGTGAGTCGCCCCGGGTCCTCGACGACCACGTCGAAGACGTCCCGGAACTGGTCCCTGAGTTCCGCGACGTTCAGGTACGGGTCGAGGAACCCCCGGAACTCGTCGAACCCCTGTGAACTCACCAGTTCGACGAGTCCCTGGACGGCGACGACGCCCGCCCACGCCGTGAGCAGGAGCACTGGGAGCGCCACCGCGAGGATGGACACCACCACCGCCGTCGTCCGCCCCTCGATGCGCCCGTGGATCCGGTCGAACACCGGGCGCGTGACGTAGTAGACGAACAGTCCGAGGACGACGGTGCCGACGTACTGCCAGGTGACGAACAGCAGGGCCAGAAAGAGGAACCCCGCGACGAACCACAGCGCGATACGGCCGCGACGGAACTCGGTGCCGAGCGAGACGCTCACGCGGCCGCCTCCCGGCGCTGGCAGTCACTCGCCGACGGGTGAGAACGGTCGAAACACATCTGTCGATGTGTCGATACGACGGGCGTCGCCCATCTAAGCCTTCACGCCAGTTCGATACCAGCTACCCGGTCGGTGGCGACGCGATGGTAGTCACTCCGGCTCTGAGAGAGAGAAAGAAGTTCGGTGGCCGGCGTCAGCCGAACATCTGGCGCATCATCGGGTGCATCTCCATGAGCTGCTCCTCCGCTATCTCCTCGTACAGCTTGTACGTGATGGAGACGGTCAGCAGCAGGCCAGTGCCGGAGACGCCGCCGATGGTGCCGAGCATGTTGGCCATGACGGCCAGCAGGCCGACGAGCGCACCGCCGATGACGGTCACCTGCGGGATGTAGCGTTCGAGCACCTTCTCGATGACGCCGACGTTCTGTCGGAACCCGGGGATCTGCATCCCGGAGTTGTGGATCTGCTGGGCCGTCGCGTCCGG
>CAZMGU010000036.1:0-20539 GCA_964565905.1 uncultured Halobacteriales archaeon | reverse complement strand
TGATCTGCTCGTAGTCGGTGTGGTAGACGAACACGCGGCTGTCGTAGCCGTCACAGGAGATGTCCTCGACGTTGATGTCGTGTTTGACCGGGTCGATCTTCGCGTAGCCGATGAAGTCCCGCTTGAGCATGTAGAGGAGCTTCTCGGCCTGGTACTCGGTGAGGACGTCCGGGTCGTCCTCGACGATGGCCGGCTCGGGTCGCGCCGCGAGCCCCTCCAGCTGTCCGGCGCTCTCCTCGAACTCGGTGCCCTCGATGCCGAACAGGGCACCGATCTGGTCGATGACGCTGCCGTCCTCCCCGCCGTCGAGCGACCCCTCGTACAGGTCGTACCTGCTCAGCAGGCGCTCCGCCTCGCGCTGGATGACGTTCGCGCGGTCTGCCTCCGACCCCTGGACGATGACGTCGTCCTCGGAGTACTTGATGGCGGTCTTCAGCTTCCGCGAGAGGAACCCCTTGAGTTCGTCCTCTATCGGGTTGAGGTGCGGTTCGACGACGTAGTACTTCTTCTCGTTTTCCTTCTTCGAGTGGAAGATGACGACGCAGGCGTACGGTTTGTTCACCCAGTAGCGCTCCATCTCCTGGAAGTGGCTCTTCTTCCGCAGCGGGACGGCCCGCTCCAGGTCGTAGCGGTTGACGACCGTGGTGTGGCCCTCCTGCGTCGAGAAGAAGGCGTCCTCGTCGAGTTCCGGGTTGACGTTGACGGTGTGTTCGTCCACGAGGTTGGACATCAGGCCGCCGACGTCGCCCGCCTCGGACAGTCGCTCCTCGAGGTCGTCCGGGTCGAAGCCGAGGTGTTCCTCGGGTTCGAAGGGAACCCGCTCCCCGCGCCGCGTGTGCGGGACGGAGCCGTCGCTCTCGTAGTAGTACTCCCGCTTGAAGTGTTCCCAGCTGTAGTGGTCCTTGGTAACCGGCGTCGTCTCGGGGTCGCAGAACTCGTCGAAGTGGTCGCCGAGCCCCTTCGCGTTCCCGGCCCCCGTCTCGAGCAGGTCGCGGAGGTCCGTCGGGTCGAACCCCAGGTACTCGCTCCTGTCGAACCGTCCGCCCGTGTGATGGTCGCGTCGCAGGTCGTCCCAGGTGTAGTCACCGACGGTCGCGTTCCGACCGTCGCCGAACGAGTCGCCCCCCTGGCTCGACTCACCGGTCCCCTGCCCACCTGTTTCATCGATAGCCATTGCGTTCCATCTTCGCTTACCAGTGAAAAAGCTTTACGGCGGCTATCAGTCGTTTCCCACCTACGTATCAATCGAGGAACGTCTCGATCCGCGCCATCGCCTCCTTCAGTTCCCCCAGTCCGGTCGCGTAGGAGACCCGGAGGTGGCCGGCACCGCCCTCCCCGAAGGCCGTTCCCGGCACGACCGCCACCTTCTGTTCCTGCAGGAGCGCCTCCGCGAACTCGCCCGCGTCGTCCCACGGGCACTCCGGGAACGCGTAGAACGCGCCCGCGGCGGGGAAACAGTCCAGCCCCATCTCGTCGAACCGGGAGAGGACGAAGTTGCGCCGGCGGTCGTACTGCTGGCACATCTCCGTCACCTCCCCGGCGCACGTCTCCAGGGCCTCGATGGCGGCGTACTGGGCCGTCGTCGGTGCCGACAGCATCGAGTACTGGTGGATCCGGTTCATCGCCGCGACGGCCTCCGGCGGCGCCATCGCGTACCCGAGGCGGAGCCCCGTCATCGCGTAGGCCTTCGAGAACCCGTTGAACACGACGGTCCGCTCGCGCATCCCCGGGAGCGTCGCGATGGAGGTGTGGTCGTGTTCGTAGCTGAGTTCGGCGTATATCTCGTCCGCGAAAACGAGGAGGTCGTGTTCGCGCGCGAACTCCGCGACCGGTTCGAGTTCCTCGCCGGTCATCGTCGCGCCCGTCGGGTTGTTCGGGTAGCAGAAGACGAGCGCGTCGGCGTCGGCGGCGCCCGACTCCGCCAGTACCTCGTAGGTCAGTTTGAACTCGTCCTCCACGCGCGTGTTCACGTCGACGACGTCACAGCCCGCGAAGATGGCCCCCGGCACGTAGGAGACGTACGCCGGCTGGGCGACGGCGACGGTGTCGCCGGGGTTCAGCAGGGCGCGGAACGCCAGGTCGAGCCCCTCGCTCGCGCCCGCGGTGACGAGTATCTCCTCGTCCGGGTCGTAGTCGAGGCCGTAGCGCTCGTCGACGTCCGCGGCGATCAGTTCGCGGAGTTCGCGCTTGCCCCGGTTGGCGGTGTAGGACGTCTTCCCCTGCTCCAGCGAGGCGATGGCCGCCTCGCGGGCCGCCCACGGCGCGGAGAAGTCCGGTTCGCCGACGCCCAGCGAGATGATGTCGTCCATCTCCTCGGCCAGCTCGAAGAACCGCCGGATTCCCGACGGCGGCACCCGGTCGACGCGGTCGGCCGGCTCTATCGTCATGGGGAGATGGAGAGGCGGTCGTCGTCGTGGCCGTCGCCGAACTCGATCCCCTGTTCCTTGTACGACTCCATCACGTAGTGGGTCACCGTCTGGGTCACCTCCGGGATGGGGGCGACCTTGTCGCTGATGAAGTGGGACACCTCGCTCATCGAGTCGCCCTCGACGACCATGTCGAAGTCGTAGTCGCCGCTGATGAGCCGGAGCGAGCGGACCTGCGGGAACTTCGCGATGCGGTCGGCGATGTCGGCGTAGCTGGTCTCCCGGTCGAGGGTGACGTTGAGTTCCACCGTCGCGCGCACGGGCTGGTCGTCCTCGTCGACCGCGCCCCAGTCGAGCACGGCCTGGTACCCCCGGACGATGCCCGCCGCCTCGAGTTCCTCGATGGCCGCCTCGACGTCGTCCTCGTCGAGCCCGCTCTGGCGGGCGATGTCCTCGACACTGTACCGGGCGTTCTCGCGGAGTAACTCCAGTATCTCGCCGCGACTGTCCATGTCGATACCCTCGGGGGCGCGGACTAAAGGATTACTACATGTGTGCGGGACCGTCCCACCCTCGATACGTGAGCCGACAGGTGACTTTAACTTGGTCGGGTCGCTCCCTCACCTCATGATCGGGTCGGATTCCATCGATTCGGTGGGAGAGACGGACGACCGGACTGGCTGGGGAGTCGTCGCGGAGTACGACGGCGCGGCGGCGCTCGTCGACGCGCTCCTCGACCTCGACCCGGCGACCGAGTACACGAAGACGGAACTGAGCGACGAGGCCGGCGTCGCGTACAAGTCGCTGTACCTCTCGGGGACCGTGGAGGCGCTCGCCGACGCCGGACTCCTGGAGCGCACGGCGACGGCCGACGGCGAGGAGGCCACCTTCAGCGTCGACCCCGACTCGCCGGCGTACGACGCCGCGGCCGCGTTCGCCGAGGCGATCGAGCGCCACGGGTGAGGCGATCGCTCGACGTCCGCCACGGACGCCGAAAGCGGGGGAACTTTCATTGGCCGGTCTCCCCGAGAGTGGGTAATGCGAGGCGTCTCGAACCGCGCGGCCGGCGTCACCGTCGCCGGCGTCGGCGTCGTCCTCACCGGCTTTCACCTCTCCAACGCTCTCGGCGTCGGGGCGAGCGCTCCGGAACTCCTCGTCGCAGTCCTCCCGGTCGTCCTGTCGCTCGTGATGGCGCTCGTCGGGACCGAGATCGCCCGGGGTCGTCTCGTCCCGGACCGGTTCGCGGGCCGGATGCTGGCGTGGACCGCCGTCGGCACCGTCCTCCTCACGACGCTCGGGATCTGGATGTACGTCGTCGCGGGCGTCGCCGAGTACCCGCTGTCGACCCCGCTCGTGGCGCTGTTCAACGTCGCGACGTTCGGTGCCCTCGCCGGGTCGCTCGTGGGGCTGTACGACGCCCGTCGACTGGAACACCAGCAGTCGATCGAACAGCTGAACCGCATCACCGACACGCTCCGCATCGCGACGCGGGAGCTGGTGGACAAGACGGAGCGGTCCGCGCTCGAACAGGCCGTCTGCGACCGACTGAGCGAGTCCGCGGCCTACGAGTCGGTGTGGATCGGTCGGTACGACGAGTCGGACGACTGCGTCCGGCCGGCCGCCTGGTCCGGACTCGACGACGACTACTACGAGTCGATCGAGGTCACCGTCGACGACACCCCGACCGGCGGCGGCGCGGGAGCCCGCGCGATCAGGACCCGGGAGATACAGTGCGTGGAGGACGTGCTCGACGACCCGTCGATGGAGCCGTGGTGGGACATTCTCGAGAGCCGGGGCGTCGCGTCGCTGGCGGTCGTCCCGGTCGGTCACGGGGAGACGATCTACGGCTTCTTCAGCATCTACGCGGACCGTCACAACGTGTTCGACGAACGTGAGCGGGAGGTCCTGACGGAGCTCGGGGAGTCGATCGGTCACGCGATAGCCTCCATCGAGGCCAACGAACGACTCGCGCAGCGGGAGCGCGAACTCGCGCGCCAGAACCGTCGACTGGAGGAGTTCGCCGGGATCGTGAGCCACGACCTCAGGAACCCGCTGAACGTGGCGACCGGCAACCTCGAACTCGCTCGCGAGGAAGGGGCGGACGAACACTTCTCGCGAGCGGTGGACGCGCTGGCGCGGATGGACGAACTGATCTCGGACCTGTTGACCCTCGCGCGCCAGGGCGAGACGGTCGACGAGTTCGAACCCGTGCCGCTGCGCGAGGTCGTCGACGAGGCCTGGTCGACGGCGGGGTCGGCGTCCGCGACGCTCGAGACGGACGACGACCTCGGTGCGATCTCCTGTGACCGGAGCCGGGTCCGCCAGTTGCTGGAGAACCTGTTTCGAAACGCCGTCGACCACGCCGGCCCCGACGTGACCGTCACCGTCCGCCGGACGGGACCGGGGTTCTCCGTCGAAGACGACGGCCCCGGTATCCCGGCCGACGAGCGAGAGACGGTGTTCGACGCGGGCTACTCGACGAACGAGAACGGAACCGGGTTCGGCCTCGACATCGTCCGGAGCGTCGTCGACGCGCACGGGTGGGACGTCGCCGTCGAGGAGAGTCCCGCCGGCGGTGCCCGCTTCGCGTTCTCCGGCGTCGAACGGGTCGATCCGGCGACGGAGCCGTCCTGACGCGCGTTTGAACCCTCACGACGCCGCCGTAACGCTGAAGATTTAATCGGTTGCGGGTCAGACGCTATCACATGGTCGAGATGGACTCGGAGGCCGACGTCCTCCAGCGCGGCGACGAGGTACCGGCGTTCGAACTCCGCGGTACGGACGGCGAGACGCACTCGCTGGCCGACTTCGCGGACCACGAGGCCGTCCTGCTCGTGTTCACCTGCAACCACTGCCCGTACGCCCAGGCGAAGTTCGACGAACTCAACTCGCTGGCCGCGGAGTTCGACGACCTCGCCGTCGTCGGCGTCAACTCGAACGACCCCGGGGAGTACCCCGACGACTCCTTCGAGCGAATGTGCGAACTGGTCGAGGACGGGACGATACGCTACGACGCCTACCTGTTCGACGAGACGCAGGCCGTCGCCGCGGGATACGGCGCGCGCTGCACCCCCGACCCGTTCCTGCTGGAGAGTCGGGACGACGGCTCCTTCCGCCTCGCCTACCACGGGCGGCTCGACGACGCGCCGAACCCCGACGAAGACCCGTCCGAACGGGAGATGAAGGCCCACGTCGAGACGCTGCTGGCCGGCGAGGAGGTGACGGCCGAGCAGAAACCCTCGCGTGGCTGTTCGATCAAGTGGCGCGAGGGGAATGAACCCGACTACTGGAACGCCTGAGCTGAGGTATTTCCAGTTCCGTTCTACGACGTTCCGAGATCGAGGGTAACACACCGAAAGCCCTCGGCGCGCTCGGCTCGGGAGGCTCGTTGTCGTCCGAAAGGCGCTCCGCGCCTTTCGTGATGACGAGAGAGCTTTGCTCTCTCGAACCACGCGCGCTCACTTCGTTCGCGTGCTTACTTCGCCTGCCTTCGCCGACCGGAAGGTCGGCAGAGCCGACCTTCTCTAACTTGGCGGCGAAGCCGCCAAGCGCGCCTCGCCCTTTCAGTCCATCAGGACGTGAACTGTCCAACTGCCGTCCCTGGTGGACTGAAAGAGCGAGAGACGCGAGGGTTTCCGGTGTCCTGCTGTCCACCTCGCCGGCACGGTTCCGAACCCGCTACAGCGCGTCACGGACGAACTCGGTGACGATGGTGTCCTCCGCCTGCCGGAGTCGGTACTGGGTGGTCGAGCGGGCGACGTCCAGTTCGTCGGCCAGTTCCTGGACGGTGGTCTCCCGCGGCCGGTCGTAGTAGCCAGACGCCACCGCGGTCTCGAGGACCTCGCGCTGTTCGGGGGATAGTTGGTAGATGGTCCGCGTCTCGGCGCTCCAGTTCCCGGACTGGGTCAGGTGGGCGAGTTCGAGCGTCAGGCCGTCGCGGAGCTCCGACTCGATGGCGTCGAACAGCGCGCCGACGGCCTGGTCGTCCGGGAACAGCACCTTCCAGCGGTACTCGTCGTCGGAGCGGAGCGACTGGAGCACCGCGCCGTCGCCGACGTGGTCGACGACGAAGTGCGGGATGGAGTGGCACCTGTGGACCTCCTCGCGGTACGTGTACACCGTCCGACCGCGCGGCTGTCTGTCGATGACGTGGTACTCGCGGCTCGTGTCGCAGTCGGGGGCGTTCAGACACTCGTTGCACCGCGTCTCGTCGAGGAACGTCTCGTCGAAGCGCTCCATCGCGTCCCGGGACCCGCTCGCGTGGTCGATGCGCCACATCGAGGAGTCGTCCGTGTAACAGGCGGAGGACCGCACCGAGAGCGACGGATGCTCCCGGAAGACGTCCATCAACCTGTCCGCGCCCTCCGCGTACTGGACGACGAACTCGAACTCTTGCATGGTTGGACGTGGGCGCACGGACTCCATGAACCTTGGCATCTGCTAACCGGGGCGGTTGGCGACGCCACAGGTGCGTCCATCGGACGCGGCGTGCGTTCGGAGATCGTTAGCAAAAGCTAACCCGAACGCTTCCAGTCGGTACGGTCGACACGTCGGTGTCCATCGATGGGCGAAAGAGAGCACACGCTTCGGGTCAGTTCGGTCGGGGACCGACCGTCGTCGAACGAATCGAACGACCGCTGTATACGCGCCTTACTGCGATTTGTCGCTGCATACTAAACACGGATAGCCGGTATCGGTGTTCCCATGCACTTCGAACGCTCGCGGGCGAAGGGCGTCGCGCTGGTGGTCGTGGTGGCCGTGGTAACCGTCACGGGGTCGGGAGTCGGCGTCGCCGTCTCGGCGCTCGCTCCCGGGTCGGCCGCGACGCAGGGGATGGGAAGTCAGGTCGCTCCCGACGACGGGTCGGCCACCGAGGCTGTCGGGGAGGCGACGCCGACGGCGGAGTCCGAGTCACCGGACGGGGAGTCGCCGGAGGCGGAGTCGACGGAGACGACTACCCAGACGAACGCGACTGCCGGGTCGGCGGCCGAGAACGCCGACGGCGGGGCTACCGACTCCGACGTCGCAGAAACCGCCACCGCCACGGAAACCGGTTCACCGGGAACTGGCGAGGCGGCGAACGAGGCGGAGACGGCGACGGCGTCGGAAGCGGGGAACGCGACGACCCCTCCCGCGAACGCTTCCGGCGCGAACGCCTCCGGGACGAACACCTCCGTGCCGAACGCGTCGGCGGGCGACCTCTCGTCGTGTGCGGTCGTCGACGAACCCGGTCGATACGACCTGACCGCGGACGTCGACGGCGGTTCCGGGACGTGCATCGCCATTCGTTCGAGCGACGTCGTCCTCGACGGGGGCGACCACACCGTCGCCGGGTCGGGTAGCGGGACCGGTATCCGCGTCGCCGGCGGCGGGACGGCGAACGTGACGGTCCAGAACGTCGACGTGAGCGACTGGGGCGTCGGCGTCCAGGTCGGCGGGAGCGACGGGGGCGGCCACGGTTCGACCCTCGTCGACGTCGCGGCGACGGGCAGTACGACGGGCGTTCGCCTGGTCGGTGCCGACGACGCCGCGCTACAGGCGGTGGTCGCCCGGAACAACGCCGACGGGCTCGTCGTCGACGACGCCGCGGGCGTGCGGGCCAACGACGTCACCGTCGCGGACAACGACGGGACGGGGCTCCGACTGTCCGGAGGCGCCTCGGACGGTTCCTTCGGCTTCCTCCAGGCCGTCGACAACGGCGGCCGCGGCCTCTCCGTGGGCGCGGGCGCGGAGGGCAACTTCGTCGGCGACGCCACGATAACGGGCAACGGCGGGCCGGGCGTGACGTTCGCCGACAGTTCGAACAACGTGCTGGCCGACAGCAGCGTCACGGACAACGGCGGCCCCGGCGTCGTGAGCTACCAGGCCAGCGGCGACAGGCTGACGGACGTCACCGTCACCGGGAACGGCGACGGCGCGTACCGCGACCGGGGTGGCTCCGGCGGCGCGGTCGGTGCGCCCGTCAGTCTCGGCGACGCCGCGTCCGTCCAGTTCGGCCCTGGCGTCGCCCACGTCGCGCGGACCGACTCGCCGTCGCTCCCCGACGGAGTGCGAGCGGCGGGATCCGCCGTCGACGTGACGCTCGGCGACGGCGACGAACCGGCGAACGCGCGGCTGACGGTTCCCGTCGACGCTTCGGGGAACGTCTCGGTGTACCAGCGCGTCGACGGCGAGTGGGGCGAACTGTCGAGCGCCGCCGTCGTGGACGGCGAGGCGCGGGTCCGGGTTGCCGAGAGCGGACTGGTCGCCCCCGTCGTCGAGACGTCCGGGAACGGATCGGACGCTGGCGGTCCGGCGGAAGCCGGAGGCTCGGCGGACGCCCCCGAGGCGGACGCGCCGAACGACACCGACCCGGCAGTCGACGGGCAGTCGGCCGACGGGCAGTCGGTCGGTGGGGACGCCACGGTTGACGCGCAGGCGACGGATGGCGGAGCGACCGGGCCGACGACGCTAGTCGTCCGCCCGACCTCCGACGACGCGGCGATGGAGTACTCGTTCCGCGTCGACGGGAACGTCACGAAAGTCACAAGCGGGAACCGGTCCGCGGAGGCGGACGACACCGTCTCGCGGGCGGGCGACCTGGTCACGGTGAACGGGACGGCCACCGACGGCGACGCCTACGTCGTCGACGGGCGACTCCGGTCGTTCCGGCAGGTCGGCGGCCCCGCCGGGTTCGTCGTCCGGTACGCCGGCGCGAACCGGACCGGTGCCTGACGGGCCACGCCGGAGGTCGCCCGGTCGGACCGAACTCTCGTCCGAAGGACCTTCCGTCGGCGGGACGTACGTTCCGGTGACATGTCCCCGTCAGAGTTCTCGACCGCCGCGAGCGAGACGTCGATAGACGCCCCCGTCATCGAACGCGTCGCGGACCGGACGCCGGTCGACGGGGAGCGTCTCGCCGACGCGCTCGTCGTCCTCCACGCCGAACTGATCGGGAACCACGCCGAGTACGAACGGACGGCCGACTACGTGACGGACGACGGAGTGCGCGCGTACCGGGTCGAGGCGGCGGAGTGGGAGCGACTGGCCGACGAGGTGGACCTGGCGGGGGACGTCGCCGCCGCGGCCCGCGCCGCACACACGGAACAGGCGCGCCTGCTGTTCTCGGCCGCTCCCGACGCTATGGACGACTTCGCGGACGACGAGGCGGGCGTCGTCGTCGGCATCGACACGGCCGAGCAGTTCTGAGGGCTCCAGTTTTCGCCCGCGAGAATCGGGGTACATGACTTATGAGGGTCGCCGAGAGAGAACTCGTAACTCGACCCGTATCCATGAGTCTGAAGATAGATATCCGGAAACTCGGGCTGTTCAACCGGATGGCGAAGGAGGGTGGCAACACCGTCGCGAACCATCTGAGCCAGATGACGGGGATGGAGACGGAGATGGAGATAACGAAGATCAACTTCATCGACATCCCGGACATCAAGACCCACGTCGGCGACGAAAAACAGATCGGTATCAGCATCGAGATGCTCGAACCGCCGCACGGACACATCCTCTTCCTCTTCAACGCGGAGAGCGCCAAGGAACTCGCACACGGGATGGTCGGCGACATGGGCGAGACCGACCCCGATGGAAGCGGGTTCACCGACATGGAGCGCTCGGCCATCCAGGAGATAGGGAACATCATGACCTCGGGGTTCATCGACGGGTGGGCCAACGTCCTCCAGACGACCATCGACATCGGGCCGCCGAACTTCACGTTCGGGCCCGGGAGCGGCATGGTCGACCAGCTCGTCGGCGACCGGGAGACGAGCATGGCGCTGATGTTCGACTCGCGGGTCCACGCCCTGGATTCGAACATCAACGTCAAGGTGTACACGTTCCCCGAACTGGAGGAACTCGTCGACCTGATGCAGGAGATAGAGGTGTAAGCGGCCGATCCGTCCTCGTCCGGCGCCGCTCGCCGACGCCACTCGCCAACGCCCCCATCGCTGGTAACGCAAACTCGACCTAGATTTATCGTTGTTCCACGACGTATATGACCCACGAGAACGTGTGGCAAATATGGAGCTATTCGACGACGACGCGGTTCCGGCGGAAGCCCGGGACGTGAAGCGGGAGGCCCGGGAGTTCGCCAAGGAACACATCGCCCCGAACGCGGCCGACTACTACGCGTCCGGCGAGTACCCCTGGGACGTCCTGGAGGCGGGGATGGACGCGGGGCTGGTCGCCCAGGACGTCGGCGAGGAGTGGGGCGGGAAGGGGTTCTCCCTGCACCAGGTGCTGGCCATCGCCGAGGAGTTCTACCGGGCCGACGCCGGCATCGCGCTCACCCTCCAGCTGGCGAGTTTCGGGGCCGAGATAGTCGAGGAACACGGCGACGACGCCCAGAAGGAGGAGTTCCTCCGGCCCGTCGCCGAGAACGAGGAGATAACCGGGCTGGCCGTCTCCGAACCGGAGACGGGGAGCGACCTGGCGGGGATGTCGACGACCGCCGAGAAGGACGGCGACGAGTGGGTCATCAACGGCGAGAAGTACTGGATCGGGAACGGCGTCGAGGCGGACTGGGTGACCCTCTACGCGAAGACGGGCGACGACCCGGACAACCGGTACGGCAACTACTCGCTGTTCATCGTCCCGACGGACGCCGACGGCTACGGGGCCGAACACATCCCGGAGAAGATGGCGATGCGCGCCTCGAAGCAGGCTCACCTCACGCTCGAGGACTGCCGGATCCCCGAGGAGAACCTCATCGGCGTCGAGGGCGCGGGCTTCTACATGCTCGCGGAGTTCTTCAACCACGGCCGGGTCATCGTCGGCGGGCAGGGCGTCGGCCTCGCCGCGGCGGCCATCGAGGAGGCCTCCGAGTTCGTCCACGACCGCGAGGCGTTCGGCCGGAGCGTCGACGAGTTCCAGGCCGTCCAGCACACGCTCGCCGACATGCGCCTGGAGTTCGAGTCCGCCCGGTCGCTCGTCTGGCGCGCCGCCGACAAGGTCGCCGACAGCGACGACGCGGGGTACTGGGCGGCGCTCGCGAAGACGAAGGCCACGGAGACGGCCACCGACTGCGCGGAGAAGGGGATGAAACTCCACGGCGGCCGTTCCGTCCTGACCGAGCGGCGGATTGCCAGGGTGTTCCGCGACGCCCGCATCCCGGTCATCTACGAGGGCGCAAACGACGTCCAGCGCAACCTCATCTACCGGCAGGCGCCCCGCTGAACCGGGACCCCCGACGACGCGTTTCGCTCGCCACGTTTGCCACGTGCGAACCGACCGCCGATCCGCGAGCGGGCGACGGGATCCATCGACGACGAGTTCCGTACACGTCCACGAACGGAGCGATTTCGTCGCCGCTTCTCACCCCTCTTACAGGGGTCCACGACCCGACACAAGCCCTGTCACAGGAGGTTTGCTAACTGGTCACTCCCGAGGTTGAAATCGGCCAGTTCGACCCCACGTAGCTATCGATAACGATTAATGAACTGCGTTATAGTGGAAAATCTTTAGTCACGGCCCTCCTAAGCCCGATGCACGGCACCCGAACTGGGGCCGATGATTTACCATGACAGGCCAGGAACTAATCTGGCGAATCGCGGGCGGTTCCGGTGACGGGATCGACTCGACGAGTCAGAACTTCGCAAAGGCCCTGATGCGCTCGGGACTGCACGTCTTCACCCATCGTCACTATCCCTCGCGCATCCGGGGCGGCCACACGTACGTAGAGGTCCGCGCGAGCGAGGAGAACGTTCGCTCGCGCGGTGACGGCTACAATTTCCTTCTTGCCCTCGGTGACTCCTTCGCACGGAATCCCCAGGAAGAAGCGTACTACGGGAACGAGGAACTGAAACCCCTCTCGGAGAACCTCGACGAACTCCGCGAGGGCGGCGTCGTCGTCTACGACTCCGGACTCCTCGACGAGGACGACGTCGCGGAGGCGAACCTCGAGGCGCGCGCCGAGGAGAACGACTGGCACGTCTATCCCATCGACCTGCGCTCCATCGCCCGCGAACACGGGCGGGAGATCATGCGGAACACGGCGGGCATCGCCGTGACCGCCTCGCTGCTCGACCTCGACCCGGCGTACTTCGAGCAACTGATGGAGGAGAACATGTCCGGCGACGTGCTGGAGGCCAACCTCGCCGTGATGGAGCAGGCCTACGAGCAGGTCGCGGACATGGACCACACCCACGACGTCTCCGTCCCGGACCCGGAGGACCACGACGAGGAACAGGTCCTCCTCTCGGGGTCGAACGCCATCACCTATGGCGCGCTCGACGAGGGGTGCCGGTTCATCGCCGGCTACCCGATGACGCCGTGGACCGACGTGTTCACGCTGATGTCCCAGCACCTGCCCAAGTTCGGGGGTATCTCCGAGCAGGTGGAAGACGAGATAGCGGCGGCCTGTCTCGCGCTGGGCGCCTCGCACACGGGCGTCAAGGCCATGTCCGGGTCCTCGGGTGGCGGGTTCGCGCTGATGTCCGAACCGCTCGGCCTCGCCGAGATGTCCGAGACGCCCATCGTCCTCGTCGAGGCGATGCGCGCCGGCCCCTCGACGGGGATGCCGACCAAGCCCGAACAGGGCGACCTGGAACACGTCCTGTACACGAGCCAGGGCGACTCCTCGCGCGTCGTGTTCGCGCCCGGAAACATCCGGGAGTGTTACGACCAGACGCGCGCGGCGTTCCGCGTCGCTTACGAGTACCAGATTCCGACCATCCTCGTCTACGACCAGAAGCTCCAGGGTGAACTGCGCAACCTCGACGCGAGCTTCTTCGACCGGGAGCCGAACGCGGACCCCGGGTCGGTGCTCACCGAGGAGGAGATAGCCGAGGCGGCCCACCACTCCTCCGGCAAGTTCCAGCGCTTCCTGCACGAACCCGAGGACGGGTCGAACGTCAGCCCGCGCTCCGTCCCGGGCCAGGAGGGCGGCCGCTTCCTCGCGACCGGCAACGAGCACAACGAGTCGGGCCACATCAGCGAGGACCCGACCAACCGGGTCATGCAGATGAACCGTCGACTGGGCAAACTCGACGACATCCGCGCGGACCTGGACGAGAGCACGTCCCACCAGACGTACCACGGCCCCGAGGACGCCGACTACGGCGTCCTCATCTGGGGGAGCCACCAGGACACGGCCTTCGAGGCCGTCGACCGCCTCAACGACGCCGGCCACTCGGTCAAGGCGCTGGGCGTCTCGGACCTGATGCCGTACCCGAAAGAGGAGGTCAGCGCGTGGCTCGAGTCCGTCGACGAGGCGCTCGTCGTCGAGATGAACGCCACCGGTCAGTTCCGCGGCCTCACGCAGAAGGAACTCGGCCGCTTCGGCCCGAAGCTCTCCAGCCTGCTGAAGTACAACGGCAACCCGTTCGAACCGGCGGAAATCGTGGAGGGGTTCGAGACGAGCATCGACGGCGAGGAACTGGCCGCGACCAACATGAAGTACGTACCCGCGGCAGGTGACTAACTATGAGTGCATTCTCAGCCATCGGATCGGAGCGAGAGACCGAACGAGACGAGTTCACCCCCGGCATCGAGCCGCAGGCGACGTGGTGTCCGGGCTGTGGCGACTTCGGCGTCCTCAAGGCGCTGAAGCAGGCCATGCCCGAGGTCGGGAAGAACCCCGACGAGGTGGCGCTGTTCACCGGCATCGGCTGCTCGGGGAAGCTGAACAGCTACTTCAACAGCTACGGCTTCCACACCATCCACGGGCGCGAGCTACCGGTCGCACGCGCGGCCAAACTCGCCAACCCGGAACTGACCGTCATCGCGGCGGGCGGTGACGGCGACAACTACGGCATCGGCGGCAACCACTTCATGCACACGGCCCGGGAGAACCACGACATGGTCTCCATCGTGTTCAACAACGAGATATTCGGGCTCACGAAGGGGCAGACGTCGCCGACGTCGCCGAAGGGCCACAAGTCGAAGACCCAGCCGTCCGGGTCGGCCAAGCAACCGATCCGGCCGCTGTCGCTGTCGCTGACGTCGGGCGCGTCGTACGTCGCCCGGACGGCGGCGGTCAACCCGAACCAGGCCAAGGAGATAATCGCGGAGGCCATCGAACACGACGGCTTCGCGCACATCGACTTCCTCACCCAGTGTCCGACCTGGAACAAGGACGCGAAGCAGTACGTCCCCTACACGGACGTCCAGCAGTCCGACGACTACGACTTCGACACGTCGAGCCGCGAGGAGGCGGCGGAGATGATGTTCGAGACGGAGTCGAAACTGTACGAGGGCGAGGTGCTGACCGGCCGCTACTACGTCGACGAGGACCGCCCCTCCTACGGCGCGGAGAAGCGGGCGGTGGGCGAGATGCCCGATGAGCCACTGGCCGAGCGGTACTTCGACGAGGACCACCAGTGGGAGCGGTCGGCCGACGAGTTGCTCGAACACCACAAGTAACCGACGTTTGCGATTCCGGAACATATTTTCCTGCGCGGGAAAAAGAAGACGGTATGAGCGCGGAGTCTACGGAGCGTCGCATTCTCTCGGTTCTCGAAGAGGACGCGCAGGCCTCGTACGCCGAGATAGCGAACCGGGCCGACGTCTCGAAGCCCACGGTCCGCAAGTACATCCAGAAACTGGAGGAGGAGGGCGTCATCGTGGGCTACTCGGCCGACGTCGACCCGAAGAAACTCGCGAGTCAGACCATCGCACTCGTCGGCATCGACGTCGCGAGCGACTGCTACGTGGAGTCGACCCGTGAACTGGCCGAATTGGACGAGGTCGAGTCCCTCTACACGTCCAGCGGCGACCACATGCTGATGGCCGAGGTCCGCGCGGCCGACGGCGGCGCGGTGGGCGACGTCATCGAGGAGTCCATCCTCGGCGTGGAGGGCGTCACCGCGGCCCACCCATCCTTCCTCCAGGAGCGCCTGAAGTGACGGGAACTCCCGTCTTCGTCTGCCGGACCAGTGGCCCGACGGCGGCGGACGCGGCCGTAGCGCGAAGGACCCGACGCGCGACGCCAAGCGATCCCTATGAATGAGTTTTAGACGCTCCACGGCGGACGGACCGACATGACCACTCGCCTGGTGCTGGGGACCGGCCCCCTCGGCAGGAGGGTACTCTCCGCGCTGGAGGACCGGCGCGGGGACCTGCTGGTCGTGACCGACGACGAGCACCGGGTGGACACGCTCCGGTCGAACGGCATCCGGGTCGTCGCGGGCGACCCGAGCGACGTGCCCACGTTGCGCGGCCTCGACGCCGACCCGGACTCCGTCCTCGTCACCGCCGAGGCCGGGGAGACGAACCTCGCGGTGGCGAGGGCCGCCCGGCGGGTGTACCCGGACGCGATGTTGCTCGCCTACACCGGTCGGGACGCGGACGAGACGGTCCGCGACGGTCTCTCCGACCTCGCCGACAGGGTCGTCGACCCGGGACCCGACGTGGCCGACGCCCTGTGGTCGAGCGTCGGCGACGGCGGCATGCAGCTACGCCACCTCCAGCGCGTGTTGCGCGACGTGGACGACCGCATCGCCATCGTCACGCACGACAACCCCGACCCGGACGCCATCGCCAGCGCCATCGCGCTGGCGCGCATCGCCCGCGACGTCGGCTGCGAACCGGACGTCTGCTACTACGGCGACATCTCCCACCAGGAGAACCGGGCGTTCGTGAACCTGCTCGACTTCGACCTGCGGAACCTCGACGCCGACAGCGACCTCTCCGTCTACGACGCGTTCGCGCTGGTGGACCACTCGCGACCGGGCGTGAACGACCAGCTACCGCCCGAGACGGAGGTGGACGTCGTCATCGACCACCACCCGCCGCGGGTCCCTATCGAGGCGCGCTTCGTCGACCTCCGGAGCGACGTCGGCGCGACGAGCACGCTACTGGTCGACTACATCCGCCGCTTCGGCGGGTCCATAGACGGGACGGTGGCGACGGGACTGCTCTTCGGCATCCGCGTGGACACGAAGGAGTTCCGGCGTGAGGTGTCGCCGGACGACTTCGAGGCCGCGGCGTTCCTCCTGCCCCACGCGGACCTCGAGACGCTCCAGCGCATCGAGGAGCCGTCGATCAGCGCCGAGACGCTCGCGACCGTCGGGCGCGCCATCACGAACCGCCGACAGGAGGGGTCGGTGCTCCTCAGTTGCGTCGGGGAGGTGTCGGACCGCGACGCGCTGGCCCAGGCCGCGGACAGGCTGCTCGACCTGGAGGACGTCAACGCCACCCTGGTGTACGGCGTCCAGGACGGCACCATCTACGTCTCGGCGCGGGCCCGCGGCACCGAACTGGACCTCGGCGAGGCGTTGCGCGACGCCTTCGGTCAGATCGGTAGCGCCGGCGGCCACGCCGACATGGCCGGCGCCCAGATAACCCTCGGCGTGCTCGAGACCATCGAGGACCGCGACGAGTCCCTCCACGAGATAGTCCGGGAGGTCGTCGACGACCGGTTCCTGGAGACGCTCCAGTCCCGGTCCGACAGGCTGCTGAAGACGATGTACGCGCCGACGGAGTACCGGACCACGAGCGAGTTTCTGGACTCGGAAGAGTAGGCTGGTCGCGACCGCAGGGAGCGACCAGCTACAGATCGAGCGGTGACCAGCGGGAACCGCGAGTAGGGAGGCGCCGACCGAAGAGAGGGGCCTCCGAGCGGCCGAACGGGGTCTTTTTCCTCCGTCGGCGTCTGGGTCCCGGCAATGGCCGAGGAGGGCAAGCCGAAGGTCCGCGAGTACATGACGAGCGAGGTGTCGACGGTGTCGCTCGACGACACCGTCGCCGAGGTCGCCCGTCGGATCGACGAGAGCGACGACCACAGCGGGTTCCCCGTCACCGACGGACGGCGCGTCGAGGGGTTCGTCAGCGCGCGCGACCTGCTGCTGGCCGACGACCACGAGCCGATGTTCCGCGTGATGAGCGACGACATCCTGGTGGCGCACCCGGACATGAAGGTCCAGGACGCGGCGCGCGTCATCCTCCGGTCGGGCATCCAGAAGCTTCCGGTCGTCGACGACGCGGGCCACCTCGTCGGTATCATCTCGAACGCCGACGTCATCCGCTCGCAGATAGAGCGGGCGACGCCGAGCAAGGTGGACAAACTCACCCGGACGCTGGAGACGATTCACGACGTCGAGGCGCGCGAGGAACGCCGGCAGGTCCCGCTGGACGACCTGACGCCGACTCAGGACACGGTGTACGCCGACGAACTGGAGGGACGCATCTACGAACTCCGGCGGGGACTGGCCGAACCGCTCGTCGTCATCGACAACGGCGCTCGCTCGCCGACCCAGTCGACGGTGGAGGAGTTCGGGGGGAACACCGTGGACGAGCAACCGACGCTGCTCCTGGCGGACGGGCACCACCGCGTCAAGGCGGCCGAACGCCTCGGCATCGACGAGATGGACGCCTACGTCATCGTCATCGACGATCCCGTCGACCTGGGGATGGCCCAGACGGCGGTCGACTCGGATTTAACAGGTATCGAGGACATCGATGTGGTCGACTATGCCGCGCACCCGCTCGTCGAGACGACGAAGCGGTTGCAGGACGAACCGGACGACTCCTGACCCTGCGCCGACGGACCCGGTTACGGCAGGTCTCTGTCGCGGAAGCGGCCGTAGCCGAGCCACGGCGCGATAGCGACCCAGCACAGGACGGCGAAGACGGCGAAGCCGACGGAGAGGACCGGGTAGCCGAGCGCCTCCGACGGCGTCGTGATCAGCTGATTCCGGACGCCGGGGTTGATCACGTCCGTGGTCACCTTCACGTACGCGTTGATGGGGTTCAGTCGACCGACCAGGTAGTACCACGCGTCGTACGGGGGACTCGGGTACTCGCCCGGGGCTGTGGCGAACTGGAGGCCGGCCCACTGGAGGCCGGCCCAGAGGGCGCGGAAGACGACGAGCACGCCGACGATGCCGACGACGGCGCGCGTCTCGGTGTCGACGGCCGCCGAGATGGTGAGTCCGAACCCCACGAAGATCAGCGCGTACGGTATCGTCGGGAGGAGCAGGCCGAGGAAGGCGAGGACGGACGGCCCGCGGAAGGCGACGGCCCCCGCGACGCCCGCCACGAGCAGGCCCGCGACGAGCGGGACGAGGACGAGCAGGGACCGGCTGACGAACTTGCCGAGGTACGCGTCCAGCCGGGAGTTGGGGAGGCCGAGCAGGAACCGGATGCTCCCCATCTTGCGCTCCGAGATTATCGCCCCGTAGCTACCGATCAGCGCCACGAGCGGGACGAGGTGCGAGAGTATCGCGGCGACGGCGAGCATGACGTCCGCGAACGCGGGCGTGGGCGAGGCGCGGTCGAGGCCGGTGAGGACGATGGCGCCGACGACGACGCCCGTGGTGGCAAGCACCACGAGCGCGGCGACGGTCTGGGCCATCCGGGACCGGCGCAGGTGGCGGACGTCGCCGCGGGCGACGGACTGCCAGCTCACGCGACCCCACCTCCCGTGGCCGCCGAGAAGACGTCTTCGAGCGAGGGCTCGCGCGTCGTGAAGTCGCGGAAGCCGGCGTCCGCGTCGGCGACGGCGTTCAGTGCCCGGCGCTTGGTCTCGCCGCCGTGGCAGGTTATCACGAGTTCCGACTCCGTCGCGTCGACGCCGGAGACGCCGTCTATCGACCGCAGGTCCGCGAGGAGCCCGTCCGGGACGGTCGACACCTGGACGGAGAGGGCGGTGTCGGCGTCGAGCTGCTCGCGGAGTTCGTCGACCGGGCCGGCGGTGACGAGCGTTCCGTCCTCGACGATGCCGACCCGGTCCGCGACCGCCTCCACCTGTTCGAGGATGTGCGAGGAGAAGAACACCGTCGCGCCGCGGTCGCTCTCCTCGCGGACGACGCGGCGGAGCATCCGCGCGCCGTTGGGGTCCAGCCCGGTCGTCGGTTCGTCGAGCACGAGCAGGTCGGGCTTCCCGACGAGGGCCATCCCGAGCGCGAGTCGCTGGCGGAGCCCCTTCGAGAGCGTTCCGGCGGCCCTGTCGGCGACGTCTTCGTCGAGGCCGACGCGCGCGAGTATCTCCGCCGGGTCGTCGTCAGCCTCCTTGGTTTCGATGGCGTTCTCGAGGTGTTCGCGGCCGGTCACGCTCTCGTAGACGCCGTACCCTTCGAGGAGCGCACCGGTGTTCTGTCGGATGCGGACGCTCCGTTCGGTCGCATCGAGGCCGAAGACGGAGACGGACCCGCTCGTGGGCCGCATGAATCCGAGCATCACGTTGATCGTCGTCGACTTGCCCGCGCCGTTCGGTCCGAGGAATCCGAAGACGTCGCCGTCGTCCACGGTCACGGAGAGGTCCGAGACCGCGGTCACGTCGCCGAACCGTTTCGTCAGTCCGTCTATTTCGATGAGAGTCATCTGTGCGGGAGGGCGTGTGACCCGGTGTTTTCCGCCCTGTCGAATAAATTTACTGACGGCTCAAGACGCGCTTTGACCGATCGGTGCCGGCCTCGCCGCGCAACGTCGCCACGGAGGAGAACCCCTCGCTAGCCGCTCGAACGGGCCGTCGCCGCGACGCTGGCAACAATTTAATACGCTCTCCACCGGAGTTTCGAACGAGGCACGATTTACCATGACAGACGAGGGGCCAGAACTGGAGGCACGGTTGACCGAACAGGAGTACTTCCGCCCGCCGACGTCCTTCGTCGGACAGGCGAACGCGACGGACCCGTCCATCTACGAGCGGTTCGACGAGAACTATCCGGAGTGTTTCGAGGAGTACGCGGAGCTGCTCGACTGGGACGAACGCTGGGACGAGGTGCTCGACGACTCCAACCCGCCGTTCTACGAGTGGTTCACCGGCGGCAAACTGAACGCGTCGTACAACTGCGTCGACCGTCACCTCGACGAGCGCAAGAACGACACCGCGCTCCTGTGGGAGGGCGAGGACGGGGAGCGCGAACGCATCGCCTACCAGGACCTCTACAACCGGGTCAACGAAATGGCCGCCGTCCTGCAGGACGTCGGCGTCGAGGAGGACGACGTCGTCACGCTCCACCTGCCGATGCTCCCCGCGCTCCCGGTGACGATGCTCGCCTGCGCGCGCATCGGCGCGCCCCACTCCGAGGTGTTCGCCGGGTTCTCCGCGCAGGCGCTCGCGGACCGCATCGACGACGCGGAGAGCGACGTCGTCGTCACCGTCGACGGCTACTACCGCCGCGGCGAGATGCTGGACCACAAGGAGAAGGCCGACGAGGCGCTCGAACTCGCCGACCGCGACGTCGACACTGTCCTGCTGTGGTCGCGCGAGGACGAACCCCAGGCCGACGTCGACATCGAGAGCG
>CAZMGU010000035.1:0-20788 GCA_964565905.1 uncultured Halobacteriales archaeon | reverse complement strand
GGTTCAAGGAACTCGGGACGAACATCGGCGTCCACCACGGGTCGCTCTCGAAGGAGGCCCGAATCGACGTCGAGGACGCGTTCAAGGACGGCGAACTGGATGCGCTGCTGTGTACCTCGTCGATGGAACTCGGCATCGACGTTGGCCACGTCGACCACGTGATCCAGTACGGCAGTCCCCGGCAGGTGTGTCGCCTGCTCCAGCGCGTCGGCCGCGCCGGCCACCGGCGCGACCTGGTCTCCTCGGGCACCGTCGTCACGACGCACGCCGACGACACGCTGGAGGGCCTGGCCATCACCCGGCAGGCGATGAACGGCGACGTGGAACCGGCCGAGATACACGACGGCAGCCTCGACACGGTGGCCAACCAGATAGCGGGGATAATCATGGACAGGGGGGAGGTGCCCGCGATGGAGGCCTACGAGATACTCACGCGCGCGTACCCGTTCCGTGACCTCTCGGTCGATCAGTTCGAACAGGTGGTCCGCGAGATGGGGTCGAACCGGGTGATATGGATCGACGAGGAAGAGGACACCCTGGAGAAGCGCCAGGGCACCTGGCAGTACTTCTACCAGAACCTCTCGATGATCCCCGACGAGGCGACCTACGACGTCGAGGACGTCGCCTCGGGGAACCAGATAGGGACGCTCGACGAGAAGTTCGTCGTCAACTTCGCGACGCCGGGCGAGGTGTTCATCCAGCGCGGCGAGATGTGGCGCATCACCGAAATCGACGAGGAGGAGGAGACGGTGACGGTGTCGCCCATCGAGGACCCCGCCGGGGAGGTCCCCTCGTGGGTCGGCCAGGAGATACCAGTCCCGCCCGACGTCGCACGGGAAGTCGGGGAGTTCCGGCGAGTCGCGGGGAGCCAGTTGCAGGACGGCGCGTCGCCCGAGAGGGTCGCGCGCGACCTGGAGGAACGCTACGACGCCGAGGAACCGACCATCCGGGCCGGACTCGAACAGCTAGAGGACCACGAGGACGTCCTCCCCACCGACGAGGACGTCGTCGTCGAGATGCGCGCCCGGGAAGTGGTCGTCAACGCGTGCTTCGGCCACAAGATCAACGAGACGCTCGGTCGGGTCCTGTCGGCCATGCTCGGCCAGCGCGCCGGGTCGTCGGTGGCGATGGAGGTCGACCCCTACCGGATCGAACTCGAACTCCCGAGCGGCGTCAGCGGCGGCGACGCCGTCGAGATACTGGAGACCACCGACCCCGAACACGTCGAGGCCATCATCGAACTCAGCCTGAAGAACTCCGACGCGCTGAAGTTCAAACTCGCCCAGGTCGCGGCCAAGTTCGGGACGCTCAAGCGCTGGCGCGGCAAGGGGTCGACGAGTTTCGGCCGCGACCGACTCGCCTCGGCCCTGGAGGACACGCCCATCTACGACGAGGCGGTCCGCGAGGTGTTCCACGAGGACCTGGCCGTGGAGGCGACGAAGGACGTCCTCGCCGACCTGCAGGACGGGACGATCGGACTGGAGACGGTGGGCAACCGCACCCCCATCGGCCTCGGCGGGAAGTCGTCGGGCCGGGAACTGCTCTCCCCGGAGCACGCCGACGCCAGCGTCATCCAGACCGTCCGCGAGCGCATCCAGGAGGACCGCCTCATCCTCTTCTGCCTCCACTGCCAGGAGTGGCGGCGCAAGACCAAGGTGAGTCGCGTGCGCGAGCAACCGGACTGCCCCGACTGCGGGTCGACGCGCATCGCCGCGCTCAACCCCTGGGCCGACGAGGTGGTGTCGGCGGTCAAGTCCGGCGACAAGGACGAGGAGCAGGAGAAGATGACCCAGCGGGCCTACCGCTCGGCGTCGCTCGTCCAGACCCACGGGAAGAAGGCCGTCGTCGCGCTGGCGGCCCGCGGCGTCGGCCCGCACAACGCCGCCCGCATCATCAACAAACTCCGCGAGGACGAGGACGAGTTCTACCGCGACATCCTCGCCCAGGAGCGCGAGTACGCCCGCACCAAGTCGTTCTGGTAGGAGTACGTGGAGTTTCTAGATGAGGCTGTATCGGGATAGCCACTCGTTCTAACGACAGAGGAAAGCCCCCGGACTCTCGGGTCGGGGGCCCACGACTGCGCTCCTCGGTCGCTTCGCTCCCTGCGGTGCTTGTCGGGGCCGCCTTCCCCGAGAGTCCGGCCCCTTTCATTCCCACCCTCGACGACTGACCGACCGGCTGACGCGGGTGGGAATGAAAGGGGCGGTCCGCTCCGGGAACCCCGGCGCAGTGAGCACGCGAACGGAGTGAGCGCGCGTAGCAAGCTGCGGGACCGGAGCGGACCGGGGCTTTCCTCTGTCGGTCGACGTGACGTCATTTTTCGCTGTATTCGACACATCGACAGTAACGACTCACGCAACTGATCGCAGGTGAGAAACGCCTAAACGGGGCCGCGGTCAGAGACCCAGTATGCGACTGGAGGAGTACTGGGGAATCGGACCGAAGACGTCCGACCTGCTGGCCGGGGAACTGGGCGTCGAGCGGGCCGTCGACGCGATAGAGACGACGGACACGCGGGCGCTCACGGAGGCCGGCCTCTCGCGCGGGCGGGCGACCCGCATCCTCCGGCGGGCGACCGGGAAGGAGGCGATGGACCTGCTCGCGACGCGGGACACGCGGGACGTCTACAAGGAACTGCTGGACCTGGCCGAGGAATACGCGGTCACCGACGGGGCCGCCGACAAGATTCGGGTGCTCACGCCGCTGCCGACGCGGGAGGCGATGGAGGAGCGACTCGACGACGTCCTCGCTGCGCGCGACGCGTGGACCGACCTCGACGGCGAGACAGAGCGAGCGGTGCTGAACGCCTTCGCGAACTACGACGGGGCCGGCGGGGAACTGGCGGCCGTCCGGACCGCGCTGGCGCTGCAGGAGACGGGCGTCGAGGCGGGCGTGTTCGGCCCACTCGCGGACCTGGACGCCGACGCGCTCGACGACGCGTCGCGGGCCCTGGCCGGCCTCCGCGGCGAGGGCGACCGGGTCGGTGAGGGGGCCGACGACGAACTGGACCGCCTGCGGGACCGACTGGGGCGCGTCGAGGACCTGGCCGCGGACTCGGCGAGCGTCGTCGAGGAACTCCAGTCCGGCGCGCGCCGGCCCGACGAGTTCCAGGACGCCTTCGTCCGCCACGTCACGTCGGAAAGCGAGGTGGACGTCGGCCGCGTCCGCGAGGCCGCGCCCGACCAGGCGACCGACGCGCGGGACTTCGTCGACGCGGCGCTCCGCTCGCTGGTCGAGGACCTGCGCTCGGCCGTCGAGGAGCGCGAGCGGGCCGTCGCCGAGACGCTGGAGGAGGACCTGGAAGCAGCGCGGGAGGAGGTGGACGCCGCCGTCGAAACCGTCAACGACGTCGCGCTGTACGTCTCGCTGGCCCGCTTCGCGCTGGCGTTCGACATGGAGCGCCCGACGTTCGTCGAGGGACGGGAGGTCATCGCCGTCCAGAACGCGACGAACCTCGCGCTGGCCGACGACTCGACGTCCGTCCAGCCCATCAGTTACTCGGTCGGTGACCACGAACTCGAGGCCGGTCGCGACCTGCCAAGCGGGGACCGCGTCTCGGTACTCACTGGGGCCAACTCCGGCGGGAAGACGACGCTGCTGGAGACGCTCTGCCAGGTCCAGTTGCTCGCCCAGATGGGGTTGCCCGTCCCCGCGGACCGGGCCGAGGTTAGCCTCGTCGACACCGTCGTCTTCCACCGCCGGCACGCGAGTTTCAACGCCGGCGTCCTGGAGTCGACGCTCCGCTCCGTCGTCCCGCCGGTGACCAGCGGCGGCCGGACGCTGATGCTGGTCGACGAGTTCGAGGCGATAACCGAACCCGGGAGCGCGGCGAACCTGCTCCACGGCCTCGTCACGCTCACCGTCGAACGCGACGCGCTGGGCGTGTTCGTCACGCACCTGGCCGACGACCTGGAACCGCTGCCCGACGCGGCCCGCACGGACGGCATCTTCGCCGAGGGGCTGAGTCCGGACCTGGAACTCCAGGTCGACTACCAGCCCCGGTTCGAGACGGTGGGCAAGTCGACGCCGGAGTTCATCGTCTCCCGCCTCGTCGCCAACGCGGCGGACCCGACCGAGCGCTCGGGGTTCGAGACGCTGGCCGAGGCCGTCGGCGAGGCGGCCGTCCAGCGGACCCTCTCGGACGCTCGCTGGACCGCCGAGGGCGAGGAGTAGCCGGGGCCGTTCTCCGACCGCGCGCGTCGGCGTTTACGTCGTGTGAAATCGAAAACGTGCGAGTGGTGACTCGAAGAGTGCGACGGAAGGCTGGCGGTCCGCGCCCGGAAGGGGCGAGGACCGCGTCGGACACCACTGCGGCGATCGGTCTCGGACCGGAGGGACCGGTACGGTGTCGATGGATACCCGGGACCGGTCCGAGTGGCCGGGGGGACCGGCCGGGGAGTGGGCGGGTTTCGAACACAGGGACCGGACTGCGCCCGTCGCGGTCCGTCGATGGGACGCGACGACCGACGGATCCAGCGCGCAACTCGGGCGCGTCCGATCCAGGCTAGTCGACGCCAGGGAACGGTATTGTTACACCCCGTGTACCGGCGGGTTCGGGGTCGTCCGGCGACGGCTACCGCACGGAATGGTGTCCCTGTGACGGGCGCGGTGACTGACAGGGAGTTCCACGGCGGGACTCGAACCCGTGACCGGTCGGTCCGGCGTCCGACTAGCGGACCCGTGGAGCGGGGACGGTTCGGTCGCGAGCGACGCGTCGGTCAGTCGCCCCCGTCGACCGAGAGGTCGTTCACCCCGGTGATGCCGAACCCGTCCGCGAGCCGGGCGCTGACGGCCGCCGACCGGTCGGATTCGTCGGCGTCCACCGCGACCGCGAGTCGGACGTCGGCGTCGACGCGGACGTCGGTCCAGGTCGGCCGGACCGAGGTGACGCCGTCCACCGTCGCGTCCGTGACGCCGTCGGCGTTCGCGAGGACGTCCCGGACGCCGGACTCGAGGTTGCCGGCCTCGCCGCGCGGGACGCGCAACGAGACGTCTGCCGATACGTCGACCGTATTCGTCGTCTGGATGGACATAGCAGTGTATCACCACTGACGCTCCCGCCGCGATTCGAACGCGGTCGCGGCCCGGGCGGCCGCGTCGTGCCTGCTCACTGCGGAAGCGGGTGCCGACGGCGACGCCCCGGTCGCGGGACGGCGATGCCTCTCGCGAGCGACGGAGCGGCCGCTGTCGACGTCGCGGTCGCGCGGACCGCGACCGGCGTCCGGGGATCGGTCCCGGACGACACCCCGGAGGGTGCCACCACGGACCGTACCGTGGGTCGAGGGTTCCGCCGGGAGTCGAACCCGGGCCTCGGGGCCGACGCCCCGCGTGCTGTCCGGTTACACTACGGAACTGGTCGGGAGAACGGGCCGGCCGGCGCTGCGCCCGCTCCGGCGTGGAGCGGGCGCGACCCGGCGGTGGGGTGGCGACGGACCAAACCGTGGCCACCGACGTGGACGGAGAGGAGAATTCGCCCGGCCCGCACCCCGACGACGCCTACGCGGCGATGGGTGCGGACGGGCGATAGCTGGCGTCCACGTGACCGTTCCAGGCGTCGAAAATGGCGCACCCGTCCCCGGAATCTAGCGTTCCGGGGTCGTGTGCGGACGACCGCTGGCCACCGATACGGCGGCGTGCGGCCGTCGTCGACAGGTCTGGAATGGTTGTCACGTGGAGCACCTCGGTTGAAGCGTATTCCACACGACAGACCGTGATATATTAAATCTTGTTCACGAGTGTGAACGTCCCGCACGGCCCCTCGCGTCGGCCGCGGCCCGAAGCGTACCCTTTTGCCCCGCTCGGCCCAGGGACGACTGTGAAGGGACCGACTCCCCGGAGGTGGACCAGTGCCGTTCGAACTGCGTGACCACACGGCCGACGTGGCCGTGGCTGCCACGGGCGCGACGCTCGGCGACGCGTTCGCCGCCGTGGCCGACGGCCTCACCGCGGCGATGTGCGAGGACGTGCCGGCGACGGGCGAGCGGTTCGACCTGACCGTCGAGGCGGAGAGTCGTGAGGCGCTCCTGTTCGACTACCTCGACGAACTGATCTACCTCCGCGACGTGAACGGCGTCCTCCCTGCCGACAGCGAGGCCACCGTCGAACGGTGTCGGGACGGGAACGGCGGCGGTGACCGGAACGGCGACGACGCGTGGCGCGTGACGGCCAGTGCCCGGGGCGTCCCGCTGGCCGACGTCACCGCCCGGGAGGTCAAGGCGGTGACGTACTCGGAGATGGACCTCTCGGAGACGGACGACGGGTGGCGGGCCTACGTCGTGTTCGACGTCTGAGCGGAGACTCCGGGAGCGGACCGGCAGTTCCGGTGGTCGACGGTGAGTTAATAACATCCCAGCCAATGCTCACAATTTCTGTTGTTTGAGCCGCCGCTAGTAACAGGTGGATTAATAACCGAGTGTGGGCTAGGTCCGACCATGACCAGCGACGACGACGGCGAACCCGGCGACGAGTCGGGTCGGAACGAGGCGAGCGGCCCGCCCGGCGACGGCGGGGCACGGATGGACCTGGACGTCCCCGACATGGACTGTCCGTCCTGCGCGGGGAAGGTGACGAGCGCGCTGGAGAGCACCGACGGCGTCGCCCGCGTCGACGCACGACCCACGACCGGGACGGTCGCCGTCGACTACGACGAGGACCGGGCCGACGGGAGCGACGTCACCGCGGCTGTCGAGTCGGCCGGGTACGAGGTGACCGGGACGAGCGGTGACGACGGGCGAGCGGACCAGAGTGCGAGCGACGGTCAGGACGTCGAGGAGACGCGCGGGCCGTGGACGAGTCCGCGCGCTATCAAGACGTGGGCCGGCGCGGTGTTCCTCGCGCTCGGACTCCTGTTCGAACCCGCCCTCCTCGGCGCGTTCGACGACTTCGGCGTGGTCACCGTCCTGTCCACCGAGTTCTCGCTCGCGGACGTCCTCTTCCTCGCCGCCGTCGCGCTCGCCGGCCAGGAGATACTGCGGGGCGGCTACTACTCGGCCCGCAACGTCTCGCTCGACATCGACTTCCTGATGAGCGTCGCCATCGTGAGCGCGGTGACGGCCTCGGTGCTCTCGACGGAGAGCTTCTACTTCGAGGCGGCGACGCTGGCCGTCCTCTTCAGCGTCGCGGAACTGCTCGAACGCTACTCCATGGACCAGGCCCGTTCGTCGCTGCGGGAACTGATGGACCTCTCGCCCGACGAGGCGACCGTCCGCCGCGACGGCGAGGAGGTGACCGTCCCCGTCGAGGAACTCGTCGTGGGCGACGCCGTCCTCGTCCAGCCAGGGGAGAAGATACCCGTCGACGGCGACGTCACCGAGGGGGAGAGCGCCGTCGACGAGTCGCCGATAACCGGCGAGAGCGTCCCCGTCGACAAGGGCGAGGGGGACGAGGTGTACGCCGGGACGATCAACCAGGCGGGCTACCTGGAAGTCGAGGTCACTTCCCCGGCGGGCGAGGACACCCTCTCCCGCATCGTGGAACTGGTCGAGGCCGCCCAGGCCGAGCGGACCGAGCGGGAACAGTTCGTCGACCGCTTCGCCGGCTACTACACGCCCCTCATGGTCTCCCTGGCGGTGCTCGTCGCCGTCGTCCCACCGCTCCTGCTGACGGCACCGGTGACCGTCGGCGTCGCGGGCTACGGCGTCACGTTCCCGACAGGGTGGGTCCCGTGGTTCGTGAACGGCATCACGCTGCTCGTCCTCGCCTGTCCCTGCGCGTTCGTCATCTCGACGCCGGTGACGGTCGTGTCGGGCATCACGAGCGCCGCGAAGAACGGCGTCCTGATCAAGGGCGGTCGCTACCTCGAGTCGATGGGACAGGTCGACGCCGTCGCACTCGACAAGACGGGAACGCTCACCCGCGGCGAACTCGCGGTCACCGACGTCATTCCCGTGGGCGACCGGTCCGAGGAGGACGTCCTCGCGTGCGCCCGCGGCCTCGAACAGCGCTCCGAGCACCCCATCGGCGAGGCCATCGTCGCCCACGCCAGCGACAGCGGCGTCGCGACGGCCGAAGTCAGCGAGTTCGAGAGCCTCACCGGCAAGGGCGTCCAGGCGAACCTCGGCGGCGAACCCCACTACGCCGGCAAACCCGGCCTGTTCGACTCGCTCGGGTTCGACCTCGAACACGTCCACGTCGTCGAGAGCGACGACGGCGTCGAGGACGAGGTCCGTGACCTGTGTGACCGCCAGGGCTGTCTCAACCTCGCGGAGGACACCATCCCGCGCCTTCAGGGGGAGGGCAAGACCGTGGTGCTGGTCGGCACCGAGGACGAACTGGAGGGGGTCGTCGCCGTCGCCGACGACGTCCGCCCCGAGGCGGCCTGGACTGTCGACCGACTCCAGGAGTTCGGCCTCGACGTCGTGATGCTGACGGGCGACAACGAACTGACCGCGCGTGCCATCGGCGACCGGGTCGGCGTCGACGACGTCCGCGCCGAGTTGCTCCCCGAGGAGAAGGTCGAAGCAATCGAGGCGCTCGACGCGGAGTACGAGGGCGGCGTCGCGATGGTCGGCGACGGCATCAACGACGCGCCGGCGCTCGCGACGGCCTCCGTCGGCGTCGCGATGGGCGCGGCGGGGACCGACACCGCGCTCGAAACCGCCGACGTCGCACTGATGAGCGACGACCTCTCCAGGCTCCCCTACCTGTACGACCTGGCCCACCGCGCGAACGGCGTCATCCGCCAGAACGTCTGGGCCAGCCTCGGGCTGAAGGCGATGCTGGCCGTCGGCGTCCCGCTGGGCGTCGTCAACCTCGCCGTCGCCGTCCTGCTCGGCGACGCGGGGATGACCGTCGGCGTCACCGGCAACGCGATGCGCCTCTCGCGGGTGAAACCAGAGGCGTACGAGGCCGGCGAGTGAGGGGGAGGGCTACGTCGGCCGGACGAGTTCCACGGTTCCGTCCTGTCGCACGGTGACGCGGTACCCCTCGTAACTGTAGGTTATCTCCATCTGCGCGTCCGGCGACGGCGGATTCGAGAACAGGTGGTCGAGGACGCCGTCCACGCAGCCGTACATGTCCGCGACGTCGGTCGGTTCCGTCCCCTCCAGTTCGGCGACGATAGTCGCTATCTGGACGCCCGGATTCTCTCCGTCCGTGTCGAGTTCCCGGTGAACTATCTCGGTGTCCGTTGGTTGCTCCATCCACTGTGACGTTCGCTACCGGGCCGCATAGTAGTGAGCAATCCAACCGGTACGTAGTGAACGACTACGCGCCCCGTACCCCGTAGCTACCCGTCGGCGTCGAAGGGAGCACTCGATGGCGGACCCGGCACTCCGGGGCCGGCAGTCGATAGCCAGTACGGGGTCAACGGCCGGTCGTTCGGAGTGTTCGGCGGTCACTTCCGCTCGCGAAGCGCTTCGGCGACGGCCGCGAGTTCGGCCTTCCGGAACGGGTTCTCGGCCTCCGCCGGGTCGTCCTCGTCGAGTTCGCCGATGCGCCAGAGGATACCCGCCCGCATCTGCGGCTTCGGGGGGAGCGGGCCCTCGCCGACGTCGTAGCCGACGGCCTCGCAGACGGCGGCGAGTGCCTCCTTGGTGAACGCGGTCGATTCCTGGCGCTCGTATCGCCCGACGGAGACGCGAATCTCGTTTCGCAGGGCGGCGACGGTCGGTGACACGGAGGCAGTGACGGGCGGACGGGTCGTGTACGTTCCGGTCGGGTTCGAGTAGCCAGCGGATCGGTCCGACGCGGCGGAGGACGTGGCCTTATCACGCTCCTCCCCCGACGAACGGACGTGGACGTTTCACTGGTCGACCTCGCACCGGTCCCGGAGGGTGGTACGGCGACGGAGGCGTTCGAGAACGCCATCGAGCGCGCCCGTCACGCCGAACGACTCGGCTACTCGCGGTTCTGGGTGGCCGAACACCACGACTTCACGGACTCGGTCGCGAGCACGACCCCGGAGGTACTGATCGCCCGCGTCGCCGCGGAGACGGACGACATCCGCGTCGGGTCCGGGACGGTGCTGCTCAACCACTACAGCCCGTACAAGGTGGCGGAGACGTTCAGCGTCCTCGACGCGCTCTCGCCGGGCCGGATCGACCTCGGCCTGGGCCGGGCGACGGGCAACCCGGTGAGCGACCGGGCCCTGCAGGTAGACCGCAGCAGGCGGGGAACCGGCGACGACCACGCCGAGAAGATAGACGAGGTGGCCTCGCACCTCTACGACGGGTTCGACGAGGACCACCCGTTCGACGACCTGGAACTCCCCCGCTCGCGCGAGACGATTCCCGACGTGTGGGTGCTCGGTTCGAGTCCGTCGAGCGCGGCCATCGCCGGCGAACTCGGCCTGCGCTACTGCTTCGCGGCGTTCATCAGGCCCGGCCCGGCGGTCCGGGCGTTCGAGGCGTACCGCGAGAACTTCCAGCCCTCTCCATACGGAGCGGGGCCGGACGAACCCGAGGGGGCGATAGCCGTGAACGTCACCTGCGCCGAGACGGACGAGGAGGCGGCCAGACTCCGCGCGACGGCGGAGGCGTCCCACCAGTTACTGGCCCGGGGCCGGACCGACCGGCTCCCGCTCCACTCGGTCGAGGAAGCGATAGACGAACTCGGCCACGTGCCAGAACCGACGCCGACGCCGCTCGAACCGGGCGAGTGGCCCCGACAGATATCCGGGAGTCCGGAGACGGTGCGAGAGCTACTGGAGCAGGCGACGACGCAGACCGGCGTGGACGAGGTGGTCGTCCAGAACCAGATCGCGGATCCGGCGGACACGCTCCGGTCGCACGAACTGATCGCTGAAGCGACCGACCTCTCGCCGCGGGACGGCTAGTGCAGGCCGAGTTCGCAGTGGGGACACACCTGCGACTGCATGGGGACGTCGCGGCCACAGCCAGGACATTCGATGTCCGCTTCGACTTCGAAGAGTGGTTTTCGCATGAAAGGATCCCCTCACCGGTAATTCACATACCGTTGTCATAAGAATGTCGATGCGCGGGCCGCGGCGGGTCCTGCGTTCGGGGGACGGGAATCGGCCCTGGAGGCCACAGAGTTATTGGGAGCCCATCTGTCGTCGTTCGTATGGAACGGTACGACCAGATCTACCGGCTCTACCGGGAGTTCGACACGACGACGTTGCGGGCCTACCGGAACTTCGTCGACCTGTTCCCGCCGGTGGACTCGCGGGTCGCGCTCGAACACTGGGAGGAGGCGACCCGGGAACTCGAACGGCGGCAGTCGGAGATAGTCGCCGCGTACGACGAGGCGGGCGAGGAGTACGCCGAGATAGCCGCGACGCTCGGGCGCGACCAGGCGTTCACCGCGCTGGACCTGGCCACGGCGTATGGACGCCCGGTCAACGCGCTGATCCTCGACGTGGACGAGACGCTGCGGACCGCCGGGCGGACGGACAACGAGATACCGCGCGACGTGCTCCACCGGTTGCGCGGGTTCCACGAGGACGGCGTCCCCATCGTCGTCTGCACCGGGCAGACCCTGGAGAACGTCAAGGGCTTTCTCATCCAGGGCCTCGGCAACGAACTCGTCCACTCGGGGGACCTGAGCATCGTCTACGAGTCGGGCAATGGGGTGTTCACGCCGGGACACGGCCCGGACACGAAGCGGCTCCTCTACGAGAACCTCGACGAGACGGTCACCGACGTGTTCGCGGAGGTGCGCTCGCGCGTCGTCCCGGACGCCCCGGACGACCTCCGCGACGGCTTCCACCTCCAGGGCAACGAGTTCAACGTCACGACGAAACCCAACGCGGAGACGGGCAGCGACGCGGCCCGGGCGGTCATCGACGAGGCGCTCGTCTACCTGATCGACCTGCTGGCCGACGCCGTCGCGTCGCACGTCGACGTGGCCGTGGACGGCGACGGGGGCACCGGTGACGACGACGCCAGTGACGTCGAACCGGCGACCTGGGCCCGGGCGTTCTACAGCCGCGACCCCGAGATACGGGACGTCCTCGACGCACAGGGCGCGCTCCCGGACGTGGACGCGACGGAGACGCCGGCCCCACTCCGGGAGGTCTTCGAGCGCGTCGACCTGGGCTACTACGAGGCCGACGCGGCGGAGATAGTCAGTCTCGAACTCGACAAGGTCGCGGGCGTGCGGGCCGCCTTCGACGTCCTCGGCGTCGACGACCCGTTCGCGCTCGCGATGGGCGACAGCAAGAGCGACCTCCGCGTCATGGAGTGGCTCGACGAGAACGACGCCGGGTTCGCCGCGGCACCGAAACACGCCTCCCGCGACGTCCTCGACCACGTCGTCCGGACCGACGAACTCCTCTTCGAGGCGGGCGACGCCGCGTCGGTCCTCGAAGTCGTCGCGGGGATGAACCGCTTCGCCGCCCTCGGTACGTCGACGGACGGGTAGAAGCTCTATAACAATACTCCGAGACCGGGGATGTCGGGTAGATGACTACTCACTCGGCCGCTTCCGGAGCCGAAGCGAACGGACTGGTCGACGACCCGAGTCGGACCGAACGACGCCCGAGTCGAACCGACCGCGGACCGGGTCGGACCGGTGCCGGATTCCCCGTCGGCCGACGGAGCAGCGGTCGGACGGGCGGACGAAGCCGACGTCGGCCGAGCGCGGAACGATGACCCGGGCCGCGCCCGTCCGCCCGCTGACCGTCGCGGGCCTCGCCGTCGTCGCCACCGCGCTCCTCCTGAGCGTCCCGTCGCTCCTCGGAACCGTGGGACAACTCGCACTCGGCGTCCCGCTCCTGCTGGTGTTCCCGGGCTACGTCGTGACGCGGCTCCTGTTCGGTGCAGCCGGCGACGGACCAGCCGGCAGGGCCGCCTCGCGGTTCGACCTCGATCAGTGGCGGGGTCCCGTGACCGTCGCGCTCACCGTCGGCTTCAGCATGGTGATCGTCCCAGTCCTCGTCCGGGTCGTGATGGCCACCGTCGGCTACTCCCGAACGAACGTGGTCCTCACCGTGGCCGGGTTCGTCGTCCTCGCGGGCATCGCCGGCGAGTTCCTGACCGCCGGGACGGCCGCCGGTCGGCGGTCGACCGGCGCGGCGCTCCGGTCGCTGCCGGGGCGGGCCAGGAGCTATCTCGGCGGCGGCACCGGGACCAGTGCGGTGACGGGCGTCCTCCTCGTCGTCAGCGTCCTGTTCTTCCTGAGCACCGTCGGGTTCGCGCTCTCGGGGTCGCCCGGCGGGGAGGCCTACACCGAGTTCTACCTGCTGACAGAGAACGAGTCGGGCGACCTCGTCGCGAGCGACTACCCGACCGAACGAGTCGGTGACGGGGAGATACGGCTGGCGGCGGGCATCGGAAACAACGAGGGTGAAACCACGACGTACGCGATAGTGGCGGAGGAACAGCGCGTCGATAACGGGTCGGTCGTCGAGGAACGCGAGGTGTTCCGGACCCGACAGACGGTCGGCGCGGGCGAGAACGCGACCGTCAGGCACCGCGTCGTGACGCGCCTGAGCGGCGACGACGTGCGCCTCCGGTACTTCCTCTACCGGGGCGACGCGCCGGCGGACGCCACGGCCGAGAGCGCCTACCGGACCGTCCACCTCTCGGGGACCGGTGCGGCGTAGGTCCCCCGACGGAATCGCCAGCTCAGTCGAGATCCTCGACGGAGACGGTCATCGCGCCGCCGAAGTCGAACGAGACGAGGTCGCCGTTGTAGTGGTAGACGTCGACGTCGTCCTGGAGCGTCCCCTCGACGGAACCGCCGGAGATGACGTCCGCGTCCTCCAGGGTGGTCCCCGGGCCCGACCGTATCTCGCCCGACACCTCGAAGGAGTACTGCGACTCGCCGCCCGAACCGAGGGCGTCGAACCGGATGGCGTGGGTCATGTCGGAGCCGAGCACCTCGTCGGTGATGTCGGTCCCGTCGTCGTAGAGGGTGACCGCGGCGGCGGGACTGGCCGAGAACTCGACCACGCTCCCGCTGAACTCGTAGACGTCGTCGTACCCCTTCCCGGTGAACCCGGTCGCCGTCCAGGTCCCGTCGTCGTTCTGTTTCACGTTGTCGTTGCGCTCGACGTCGTCGGGGGCCTGGGCGAGTTCCCCGTCGACCGTGAACTCGTAGACGACGCTCCCGGAGTCCGGACTCGTCCGGATCTCGAGGGGGCGGGTCGCGGACGAGGAGTCGTCGGAGCCCAGCAGGTCGTCGGTGACGTCGGTGCCGTCGTCGAGGACGGTGACCGCGGCGGCGGGCGTCGCGGAGAACGCCGTCACGTCGCCGGCGACCCGGAAGTGGTCGCTGTAGCCGTTCCCGGTCGAACCGGTCGCGGTCCAGGTGCCGTCGCCGTTGGCCGTCACGTCGTCGTTGTTCTCGACGTCGTCGGGGGCCTGTGACACCTCGCCGTCGGCCGTGAACTCGTAGGTGACCTCTCCGGAGTCGGATGCCGTACGGACCTCGAACGGACGCGTCGAGGGGGTGGAGTCGTCGGTCGATCCGTCGGAGCCGCCCGATCCACCCGACGTCCCCGTCACCGGGTCGTTCTGCTTCAGCAGTGCCGTCCCATAGTCGGGCGACGCGTCGGGGCCGTAGTGGTTCGAACTGAACGTCAGGTTCCCCCACTCGCCGTCGGAACCGGACTGGTTGATCGCCTCGCCGTCCTCGGAGACCGGCGCGTCGCCCGGCGGACTGCCGTGGTGGAACCAGTTGTCCCGTATCTCGCAGACCTCGTCCGGGACGCCACGGATCTTCACGGCCTCGATGGGACTGCCGTGGATCGTCTCGTCGTACTCGAACTTGTTGTGGTGGATGATTATCCGGTTTCCGCCCGGTTCGTGCATGTCGAACGCGTGGTCGTCCCCCTTCGGCCCGACGAGGTTGTACCGGGCCGTGTATCCCGGTTCGGAGCCGCCGCCGGCGATGGCGTGGCGGTTGTGGAGGAAGTAGTTGTACTCGATGGTCGTGTGACCGCCGAGACAGTGGACGCCGTAGCCGAGGCCGTCCTCCTCGTTGGCGTGGACGTGGCAGTGGTGGACGTGGCAGCCGTCGGCCTCCGCGACGACGCCCGCGTACCCCCACCCGAATATCTCGCAGTTGTCGACCTCGGCGTTCGCGTGGTCGACCTTGAGCCCGTTGGCCGACTCGTTCCACTCGGTGAACTCGTGGTAGCCCTCGGGGTGGTTCCCGCGGAGACGCAGGCTGGTCAGGCGGACGCCCGATCCGCCCGTCCGGAGCAGCGGGAGGTCCTTGACGTCGGAGAAGATCAGGCCGCCGGCGGAGCCGTTGACGCCCCGGTCCGAAGCGACGGTCACGCCGCCGGGTATCTCTATCGGCCCTTCACCGCTGAGGTCCACCTTCGCGTCACCGGGGACGAAGACGACGTCGCCGCTCGACGCGCTTCCGACGGCGTCTATGAATTCGCCCCCGGACCGGACGACGGCCGTCGCCTCGTCCTGCGAGACGACCTGGGGGTAGCCGCCGTCGAGGACGACCGACTCGACGTAGGTGAACGGGTCGCCGCCGGCCGCGGCGCCGGACCCGACCGCCGCGCCGCCGATGCCCGACGCGACTGCCGCGGTCCCGACCAGTTTCAGAAACGTCCGTCTGTTCCGGTCCGTTTCGTCGCCCGACCCGCCCGTTATGCCCGCATTACCGTCATCATCCTCGCGGTGTTTTCGAACCATATCGTGGTAGGTCGACCATATCTTAATAAGGATACTTGCGGGTTCGAGCGGGTTGGAGGCGAGTTAGTTACGTGTCGCCCTGTTTTGTCCGTACTTACGTACCGGAACGCCCCGTTTTACGGCAGTTCGACTGACAGGACGGTCCCGGGAACGGGATCGGAACCCGCCGTCGACCGCGGTAACCTCCCCTTACCGGCCGGTAGAAAGGCGTTTCCCGGATCGGCGGTTCGGCTGCGCGTCCGAACCGCGCGAGCGAACGGACCGGAACGGGAGCCGTGTGAGCCGGACCGAACCCCGTCGAAACGATAGGAGCCGGCGTGGCGGCGATCCGATAGCCGGGTACGCGGCGGATAACCGGCCGAGTAAGCGGCGATGAAGTTCGGTAAGACGGAGCAAACGACTCCATAACTAATCCGTCTACCTCCATGGCAGCTACCATGTCCTTTCGCGGACGGAACGTGACCGGGTTACCGGTACTGGTCAGCGCCTCCTCGCTGGTCGCCGGTGTCGTCGGTATCCTCGTCGCCCTGTACGTCCCCAACGCGTACGACAAGACGATACCGCCGCTGATCGTGCTCGGCGCGCTGCTCGGCCTGTTCGTCAGCGACGTCGAGGTCGGTCAGTACGAACGACTCGCGCTCGACGAACGCTGGGTGTCCATCGCCTACTTCGGCCTCGCCGGGGCGGCGACGCTCGCGTACGTGTCCGCGTTCCAGCGGACGCCGACCGTCGACGCCCTGCTCGTCGGCTGTTACCTCCTCTCGGCCGTCGGCGTCGTCGCCTTCGCCTCCCCGTGGGGGAAACTGCTCCTGCCGCTGGTGACGGCGTTCCTCCACAGGGGGATGATCTACTACGCGAGCGCCACCCAGCTCGGGCTCGACGCGCTCTTCCACAACCGCGCGGCGGGCGCGATCGGTGCCGCCGGAACGATGGACGCGCTGGCGACGTCGAAGTACTGGTACACCGCCGGCTACCACCTGCTGACCGCGGCGGGCACGTCGGTGTTCGGCGTCGGCGTCCGCGACGCCGCGTTCGTCGCCGTCACGCTGACGATGGTCGTCGCCGCCCCCATCGCCATCTTCGCCGTCCTCAGACGGAACTGGGGCCCGACCGTCGCCGCGTTCGGAGCCTTCCTCTTCCTGGTCGCGGACCAGTCGATCAGCACCGCGGTCCACACGTCGCCGACGACGCTCGGGGCGGTGTTCTTCGTCCTGCTCCTCCTGTTCGTCGACCCGTACCTGGCCGAGGGCGGGAAGCGCTACCTCGTCGCCATCGGCCTCCTCCTCGGGGGCCTCGCCTTCACCCACCAGTTGAGCCTGTTCGTCGTCCTCGTCTCGCTCGGCGTCTACTCGGTCGCGTACGCGGTGTGGACAGACGTCGGCGGGGGCGTCCGGGCCCGGACCGTCGCGTTCGACGCGCTCCTGCTTGGGGCGTTCCTCGTCCAGACGTTCGTCACGAAGTACGACGGGCCGCGAGGGGAGAGTTCGACGTCGTTCTTCATGGAGGTCGCCCCGACGATAGTCGGCGGTCTCCTCGCGCCGCTCGAAGGCGGTGGCGGGCGGACGGCAGGCTTCCCGCCGGGCTACGCCGTCTCCGGCGCGGACGCGATGACGGTCCTGCAGATACTCGGCAAGGCCATCCTGTTCTGTTTCGCGCTCGTGGGTGCCATCTACTGGCTCAACCGCCGGCGCGACGCGGACGGGACGGTGATGGGCCTCGGTGCCATGGTCGGCGCGATGAGCGCCATCGTGTTCGGCGGCGCGCTCATTGGGACCAACGTGTTCATCCCGGGTCGCTGGTTCTCCTTCCTCGTCGTCCCGCTCGCCGTCCTGGCCGCGCCGGGCGTCGTGGCGATCACGTCGAAACTCACCGTCCGGCGGGACCACGCCCTCGCGTTCGCGATGGTCCTGCTCCTGGTCACGACGCCCTACGTCGTGTTCATGTTCGGGAACGCGACCGGGTCGCCGGACGGGCCCGTCTTCGACGACGCCCCCGGCGCGACCCGCATCACGACGACGGCAACGGAGGCGCAACTGTACGGCTTCGTCGACGGACACGCGGGCGACTCGACGGTCGTCGCGGACCACCTCGCCTGGCAGGTGATCAACCGACACTACGGCCAGTCGTCGGCGGTGTACCGGACGCCGTACGAGGAGCGAGGGACGACGTTCGAGGGCGAACAACTCGTCGTCTACCGGGAGTACGCCGGGACCGAACACGCCTCGTTCGAGGTGCTGTATCGGGACCGGCCCGTGCGCGTCTACGCGTCGCTCCCCGGTCCCTACCGGAGCGACAGCGTCGTCTACAGTTCCGGCGGTGACCGGGTCGTCTACCGGCCGTCCGCCGCCGGCGCGTCGGCCGGGTGAGGGGCCGAGGGGATATAGGCGATGACGGCGGCGACGGCGGCGGTGGCCGATCCGGAGAAGTGACGGACGCACGTCAGCACGGCGTCAGTCGGAGCGTACCACCGGACGGGACTCGGATCAGCGACTGATCAACTCGTGACGCGTAGTCGTCGGCTGTCAACCAGTTCGGCACCGATTACTCCGTTTGGTCGACAATAACGATGTCTCCGCACGGACGAAGACCACCCGTGGCCGAAGACACATCGAGTTCGTCGTTCCGGCGTCGTGACGTACTGCGACTCGGGGCCGGCGCAGTCGCTGGGCTGGCGGGTTGTCCGGGGCAGGACGGCCCCGGCCCCGGGACGGAGACGACGTCCAGGGGATCCGAGGCGACCAGAAACGCGACCGCGTCGACGTCGGCGGGGGAGATACCCGCGGACTACGTCGAGCGGTTCGACTCGATAGTCGACGTCACCGACGCGGGCGCGGACCCGAGCGGGTCGCGACCCATAGACGGCGTGGTCCGCTCCGAGGCGGCGGACGACACGCTCCTCGTCTTCCCCGAGGGGCGATACCGGGTCGACGCCCTCTCGATGCCCGCACCCGACGGATTCGGCTTCGTCGCCCCGGTCGGTGTCGACGCGGCGATAGTACCGACCTCCGGCAACCCGGACATCGAGTGGTTCCTGCTCTCCGACGTCACCGACTTCGTCTACGACGGCCTCGACATCGACCTGCGGGAGTCGGGGCCGGTCGGCGGCACCGTCCTCTCCGGCCCCGGCGACATGACGGTACGGAACGTCCGCGTCCGCGGCGGCTACGAGACGTTCGAGCAGCAACTGATGCGAATCGACGTGACCGACGAGACGGGGGAGGCGCTCGTCGAGAACTTCGTCGCCGCCGGCGTCGACAAGCCCGGCGTCAACACCACGGGCCTCTACGTCGGCCGGACGCACGCCGGATCGATCACCATCCGGGACTGCCGGCTGGAGGGGTTCTCGGACAACGCGCTCTACGCCTCGCCCCCCGGCGGCGACGGCGACCGGTACGACGCGATGGACGGCGCGGTCCACGTCAGGGGCGGCCTGTTCAAGAACAACAACATCGCCGGCATCCGCATCGGATCGACCGGGTCGACGGTGAAGAACGCCACCGTCGTCGTCGACGAGGTGCCCCGGCACATGGACGACGACTCCCTCAACGCGCGCGGGATCCGCCTCCGCGGCAAGCGCGACCAGGTGATCGAGAACTGCCGGATCGTCTACGGTCCCGACGCCGGCCGGACGACCGGTGCGCTGACGATAAACGGTGCCAACGGGCACGCCACGATACGGAACGTCGACGTCGAGATGAACCGCGACGACACCCGCGCCATCCTCGCGAAGGCGCCCGAGGTAGACGGCGACGTCGCGCCGACGTTCGAGAACGTCACCGTCTCCGGGTCCGCGGCGGGCGAACAGACCGTCACCATCACCGAACGGCCCGGGACGACGTTCGAGGGCTGTTGCATCCGCCAGTCGGGTGACGGCCGCGACGGCATCCAGTTCGTCGGCTCCCCGAACTGCTCCGTCGACGACAGCCGCATCGACGTTCCCGGTTCCCCTATCGTCCTGGAGAACTCGTCGCTGCGCTCCGACTACGTCGCCGCGTCGAGTTGCGGCGACGGCGGCGGCGGGTAGTCCGGCCGGCGCGTTCCGCGGGATATAAACTGCGCTCCCCCCTCAACCGGAGTATGCAGCCGGACGACGTCCGCGAGGACTGGGCCGAACGCTCCGGGAAGTTCTCGCCGGCGTACTACGCCGACATCGGACCGAACGAGGTGAGCGAGACGCTCGCCGACGTGCTCGCCCACTACGTGGACGACGACGCCGCCGTCCTCGAGGTCGGCTGTGGCTCCGGCCGACACCTCGAACACCTCCGCCGCCACGGCTTCGACGACCTCACCGGCGTCGATATCAACGACGACTCCTTCGACGTGATGGCCGAGCACTACCCCCGGCTCCACGAGACCGGAACCTTCCACACCGGCGCGCTCGAAGACCTCCTGCCCGAGTTCGACGAGGACGCCTTCGACGTCGTCTACTCCGTCGAGACGCTCCAGCACGTCCACCCCGACGACGCGTGGGTGTTCGACGAGTTCGCCCGGATTACCACGGACCTGCTCGTCACCGCCGAGAACGAGGGGAACAGTCCCCGGCGCGGCCGCGACGAGGCCGCCGTCAGTTACGTGAACGACGAGTTTCCGCTGTACCACCGAAACTGGAAGGCGGTGTTCTCCGAGCGCGGGTTCGCCCAGTTGATCCGCGAACCGACCTCGCGGGACACGATACGCGTGTTCCGGGTGGTGTGAGGGTCCAGGATTCGACGCTTCGGTCCATTCACAGCAGAACGCTCGGTGAGCGATTTTCCCGCTTCCCGTGACTCGAAGCCTTCGGTTCTTCGCCTGAGTTCACTCGAAAATGCTCCGTCAGGGATTCGAACCACGCGAAGACGGTCCGCTCACTTCGTTCGCGGCTGCGACTTCTCTACTTCGAATCCCTTCCGTGCACGCTTCGCGTACTCGAACACCGCTCGCTGTCGCTCGCGAGTTCGAGTCGTGAGAAGTGCTCCGTCAGGGATTCGAACCCTGGTCCTTGCCGTGAGAGGGCAAGATGATTGGCCGGACTACACCAACGGAGCGTACTCATTCGTATCCGGGAGATGGGTATAACGGTTGCGCTTTAGGAGCGCCCTGAGTGGGTTTCACACGTCGACTGCGTCACTCGTCGTCGAACGGCGACCCGGCGGCGTCCGGTTCGTGACCGGCGAGGCTGATGATGTTCTCGCGGCCCACGCGGAGTTTGCTGATGTCGCCCTCGTCTTCCATCTCCGAGAGGAGCATGCTCA